>NZ_RAWB01000825.1 GCF_003612055.1 Corallococcus llansteffanensis | reverse complement strand
ATGGAGCGCCGCATCGACCGGCTGGAGAACGCGCTGCGCGACGCGATGTCCCGCACGCGGGACAACAAGGGCCGCGAGGGCATCCGCGCCGCGATGGAGGAGCTGGACAAGCTGAGCGAGTACGTGGACGACGCCGCGCCCTACGGCACGGGCCTGCCGCCCCCTCCGGGCAACTACCCGGCGCCGCAGCCGCCCCCGCCGCCGGTGGTGCGGCCCATCGCGGACGCGCAGTTCCGCAGCCTCACCCAGGCGATGGTCCGCGAGGCCTTCCCGCGCGACAAGCTGCGGGTGCTGTCGCAGGTCGCCCCGAACGAGAACTTCCTCGTGTCCCACGTGCTGACCCTGCTGGGCCAGTTCCCCCACTCCAACGACAAGCTGGAGGTGGTGCGCGTGATGCGGCCCGCCCTGCTGGATCCGCAGAACGGCTTCGAGCTGTACCAGGCGTTCCCGTTCTCCTCGGACAAGCAGAAGCTGCAGGAGATCCTGGACAACGGCGGCCGTCGCTAGGCCGAGCGCTTCACCGTCGGGAGAGCGCGGCCCAGATGGACCGCGCCTCCGGCGAGTCCGCGGTCGCGTGGACGCTGGCCACCACGCGGCCTTCCGCATCCAGCGCCAGGACATAGGGCGTGCTGCTCGGGGCCAGTCCCAGGGCCTTCCGCATGTCGCCGTCCTTGTCCAGCCAGGTGTCCTCCCAGTACCCCTGCGGCACCTGGCCCTTCGCCTTGCCCCGCGCGGCGCCCTCGCTGATGAAGAACGGCAGCTTGAGGGTGATGAGCGACTGGCGGTGCACCGACTCCGGCACCTGCTGCTGATCCGCCACGGCGTACCACTGGCGCATCGCCTCGCCGGCGTTCTTGTCGGTGATGATGACCACCAGCGCGGGCCGGCCCTTCAGCTCCTCGCTCGTGTGCGCGCCGGCCTTCAGATCATTCGCGGAGAAGGCCGGCAGCGGCTCCCCCCGCGAGGGCAGCGCGAGCGCCCCCGGCGACAGCAGGAGCACGCTGGCCAGGCCCGCCCCCGTGAGTGTGGAACGTCCCCGCCGCGAGCGTCTGGGTTGGCATGCCATGACGTGTGAGGTGCGCATGCGGCGTACGGCTCCCTAGCAGCCGGGATGCCTGCGACCGGCAGCCTGCCTGCCCCCCAGGGAATCCAGTAGGGTCGGCCCCCCCTCCAACACCGGGAGTCCCCTGATGCGAATCTCTCCCCTTGTCCTGCTCCTGCTGCCCCTGAGCGGCGGCGCCGCGGTGAAGAACGTCTCCACCGTGGCGGAGCTCCAGGCCGCGCTCACCGCCGCCAAGGCCGGGGACGAGATCGTCCTCGCGAACGGCACGTACACGTTCAACGCGAACCTGAGCTGCGCGGCGGAGGGCACCCAGGCGCTGCCCATCACCGTGCGCGCCGCGAACCGCCACGCGGCCCTCATCCGCTTCAACGCGACGGAGGGCTTCAAGGTGTCCGGCCGGTACTGGACCTTCGACGGGCTCACCGTGGAGGGCATCTGCGCGAGCGACCCGAACTGCGAGCACGCCTTCCACGTCACCGGCCACGCGGAGGGCTTCGTGCTGCGCAACAGCCGCGTGCGCGACTTCAACGCCCAGCTCAAGGTGAACGCGGAGAAGAACGGCTCCGGCGTCTTCGAGATGCCCCACCGGGGGCTCATCGAGCGCAATGAGATCTACGACACCCGCCCGCGCGTGACGGGAACGCCCGTCACCAAGCTCAACATCGACACCGGTGACGACTGGGTGGTCCGCGACAACGAGCTGCACGACTTCGCCAGGCAGGGCGGCATCTCCTACGGCGCCTTCATGAAGAGCGGCGGCAAGCGCGGCCTCTTCGAGCGCAACCGCGTCGTCTGCACGAGGGACCAACCGGCCAGCGACACGCGCATCGGCCTGTCCTTCGGCGGTGGCGGGACGGGCGCCGCGTTCTGCGCGCCGGCCTTCGATCCGACCGTGCCGTGCACGACGGAGCACACGGACGGCGTGATTCGCAACAACATCGTCGCGAACTGCTCCGACGTCGCCGTCTACCTGAACAGGGCCACGAACACGCGCGTGCTGTTCAACACGTTCGTCGGCACGACGGGCGTGGACTTCCGCTTCGACACCAGCACCGGCGAGGCCCACGGCAACGTGCTGTCGTCGGTCATCCGCGGGAGGGACAGTGGCACCTTCACCGCGGGCACGAACCAGGTGAACGTGGCCACGGCCACCTTCGCGGCCTGGTACGTGGCGCCGCTCAAGGGAGACCTGACCCTCAAGGGTGACGTGTCGTCGCTCGTCGGCGCCGCCGCGCGGAATGCCTCGGTCCCGGACGACTTCTGCGCGCGGCCCCGGCCTTCGAGCGGGGCGTACACGCTGGGCGCGCTGGAGCATCCGCTGGGCAACTGCACGACGAGCACGACGGACGCAGGCACGGGCGGCACGGACGCAGGCACGGGCGGCACGGACGCAGGCACGGGCGGCACGGACGCAGGCACGGGCGGCACGGACGCAGGCACGGGCGGCACGGACGCAGGCACGGGCGGCGCGGACGCGGGCGTCGGCAACACGGATGCGGGCGTCGCGGACGCGGGCACGGGCGTCATCCCCGACGCGGGCTCGGGCCCGGAGAAGGAGCCGCCGGAGGACGACGAGGACGGCGGCGGCTGCAACGCCAGTCCGGGCCTGCTGCCCCTGCTCCTCACGCTGCTCGTGCCGCTGGGCCTGCGTCGCCGCGCCCGTCGCTAGCCTCTTCCCCGAGGGAACGTGGACCCTGACGGTCCCCGTTCCCGCCGGGCGGACGCTCAGAGCGCGGTGGAGACGAACAGGCCGGGACGGATGGCCAGGACGCCGCCCACGATGAACAGCAGCGACACCAGGGTGCCCACGAGGGGCAGCACGTACCCCGGCGGCGTGCGGCGGCGGTTCGCGGACAGGCAGCCCTGGATGGCGCCCACCGCGAGCACCATCATCACGATGTGGCCGATGAGCGCCGGGTAGTAGCCGCGCGTGACGAGCACCGCGATGCCCACGAGCACCTGCAGCTGGACGAAGCCGGAGTAGGACGCGCCGATGATGCGCCCCACCTTGTCGAACGGCCGCTTCGTGGCGACGCAGAAGGCGAAGTACGCGAGCGCGATGGCGCCGGCCAACAGCACCAGGTAGCGAAGCCCCGAGTGGAGATGGAAGAAGAAGGTCATGGACCGGGGGGTTTACCACCCACCGGGCGGGGCGCGACGTTTACGACGGGTCCGGCTGCGGCGTGCGCTTCGTGCTCGGG
>NZ_RAWB01000824.1 GCF_003612055.1 Corallococcus llansteffanensis | reverse complement strand
GTGCACAGGCAGGGAGGCGGCGCCCTCCTGCCCCGCCCCGGCTTGCTGAAGACGCTCTTCCGCGCGCAGCTGGGGCTGGTCACCGACTACTTCTGGGTGCTGACGCTCAACCGCATCGGGAGCGCGGCGAGGCCCGAGGAGTACCGCACCGTGTATGACTACGCGGACCTCGTCACGGACCTGGATCCGCACTTCCCCCAGGCATACCTGTACGGCGGCATCACGATCCCGGTCCACCTGGGCAAGGGCGAGTACACCAACGTCGCGGAGTCTTCGGCCCTGTTGCGCAAGGGGACCCAGAACCTGCCCGACAACCAGCGGATCGCCTTCCAGCTCGCGTACAACCTGATGTTCTTCGAGAAGAAGTACAAGGAAGCGGCGGACATCATCCAGAGGCTGTCCCAGCGTCCCGACGCGCCCTCGTGGTACGTGGCGCTCGCCACGCGCCTGTATGCGCAGTCCGGTGACTTCGACAGCGGCCTGTCGCTCAGCATGGCGCTGCGCGACGGTTCGGACGATCCGGAGACGCGCGAGTTCTACGAGGTGCGCGTGCGGGAGATCCTCCAGGAGCGCATGTTGCGCACGGTGGATGACGCCCTCCAGCGCTACCGCGCCCGCGAAGGACACCTGCCGGCGTCCCTGCCCGTGCTGGTCGCCTCCGGCGACCTGCCCCGGCTCCCCGATGATCCGCTGGGGGGCCACCTGTACCTGGGCGAGGATGGCCGGGCCTACTCCGACGCCGTCCGCTTCCGCATGGAACTCATCACCGACGAGCGCACCGACGACGGTGAGCGCCTGGTCCCCAAGCCCCGAGTCACCACCCATGACGAATCCCAGCCCTGACGCCCCGCCCATCCAGGCCCAGGGGCTCGCCAAGACGTACAAGGTGGGCTTCTGGTTCAACCGCACCGTGCGGGCCCTGCAGTCCCTGGACCTCCAGGTGGACACCGGGCAGATCTACGGGCTGCTCGGGCCCAACGGCGCGGGCAAGTCCACGACCATCAAGATCCTGATGAACCTGGTGCGCCCGAGCGGCGGCACCGCGCGGCTCTTCGGGCAGCCGGTGGAGGACGCGGCCACGCGGCGGCTGGTGGGCTTCCTGCCGGAGAACCCCGCGCCGTACGAGTACCTCACGGGCCGGGAGTTCGTGACGCTGGCGGGGCAGCTCGCCGGGCTGAGCGGCCACGAGCTGGACGGACGCGTCACGGAGGTGATGGGCGCGGTGGAGATGGCGGGCGCGGAGAAGCTGCAGATCCGCCGCTACTCCAAGGGCATGGTGCAGCGCGTGGCGCTGGCCCAGGCGCTGGTGGGCCGCCCGAAGCTGCTCATCCTGGACGAGCCCACGAGCGGCCTGGATCCGCTGGGCCGCCGGCAGATGCGCGACCTCATCCTCGCCGAGCGGGACAAGGGCACCACGGTGCTGTTCTGCAGCCACATCATCCCGGACGTGGAGGCGCTGTGCGACCGGCTGGCCGTGCTGGTGGGCGGCCGGCGGGTGCGCGAGGGCAGCGTGCAGGAGCTGGTGTCCGCGCAGGTGCCCACGGTGGAGATGGTGGTGGAGGGGATGAAGCCGGAGGACGTGCGGGGGCTGGGCATCCCGCTGGAGTCGGTGCAGGCACTCGACGGGCGCGTGATGTTGCAGGTGGCGGACGTGGACAGTCAGCGGTTGCTGGGCGGGGTGCTGGGCGCGGGCGGACGGGTGAACCGGATGCAGCCGGCGCGCTTCTCGCTGGAGCAGCTGTTCATGAACACGCTCAAGGAATCAGGCCGCGCGACCAGCGTGGGTGGGGAGATCAACACGTGAGCGCCTTCACGGCGATGATGTGGAATGGCTTTCGCGAGGCGCGCCGCAATCGGGTGACGGTGGTGGTGGGCGTCTTCGCCGCGGTGGTGCTGCTGTCGTCCACGCTGGTGACGGAGGTGACGGTCGCGACCTTCGACCGCGTGCTGACGGACTTCGGCCTGGGGATGATGAGCATCATCCTCGTCTTCCTCGCCATCTTCCTGTCCAGCAGCCTGCTGAGCCGGGAGATTGAACGGCGCACCATCTTCCTGGTGGTGAGCAAGCCCGTGTCCCGCCGGCAGTTCCTGCTGGCGCGGCTGGCGGGCACGATGCTCACGCTGGGCGTGCTGCTGGTGGCGATGACGCTCGTGTTCCTGAGTCAGCTGCTGCTCTTCGGCGCGGAGATCACCCAGACGCAGCTCCTGGCGAGCGCGGGGCTGTGGTTCGAGCTGCTCATCATCAGCAGCGTGGGCATCTTGTTCTCCAGCTTCGCGGGGCCGGCGGTGTCCGCCATCGCCACCACGGGCATGTACTTCACCGGGCACCTGACGGGGGACCTGTACCAGCTCGCCAGCCGCTCGGAGAGCGTCGCGATGCGCGCGGTGGGCAAGGCCATCTACTACCTGCTGCCCAACCTGGAGCGGGTGAACTTCCGGCCGCAGGCCACGTACGCGCTGCCGGTGGACGCGTCCACGTTCCTCTCCGGCGTGGGCTACAGCCTGGCGTGGACGCTGGTGCTCACGACGCTGGCCATCTTCATCTTCGAGCGGCGCGACTTCCGCTAGGGCCCCTGGGCCGCCGCCCGCGCCGCGACCAGCGAGCGCCGGGCGGCTTCCAGACCGGGAGACCACCGCAGCGCTTCCTCCAGCGCGACCACCGCTTCGTCCGGGTGCCCGGCCTGCAACAGCGTGCGCCCCAGCTCCAGGTGCGAGTCCGCGCGCTTCGGGGCGCGACGGAGCGCCTCGCGGAAGCGGGCAATCGCATCGTCCAGGTGGCCCTCCCTGCGGGACACGAGCCCCAGGTTGTGCCACGCCACCGGGTTGTCCGGCATCAGGCGCACGGTGCGCTCCAGCTCCTGCCGCGCATCCGCCAGCCGGCCCGTCTTCGCGTACGCCACCGCCAGGTTGTTGTGGACGCGGAACTCCCTGGGGAGGGCGCGGGCCGCGAGCTCCAGGTGGGGAATGGCTTCGTCCAGCCGTCCGGCGTTGAGGTGCACGTCACCCAGCTTGGAGTGGATGAGGGGCTGCGGCACCACCGTCTCCTGCACGTAGGTCCACAGCGTCAGGTCGTCATGCCACGCCGGCACGTAGGCCAGCGTCAGCAGGGCAAAGGCCGCCAGCACGCCCCCGGACAGGAGCCCCACGGGCCGCGCCTGCTGGGGCCAGCGCACCCGCAGCCAGCGCAGCCCCAGGGCCAGCAGCAGGACGAAGCCCACCGACGCCAGGTACAGGTAGCGCTCCGCGTACGCGTTCACGCCGCGCGCCTGGAGCG
>NZ_RAWB01000823.1 GCF_003612055.1 Corallococcus llansteffanensis | reverse complement strand
TGGGCGTGCTGGTGCGCGAAGTGGCCGCCCTCTACGACGCCTTCTCCCGAGGCCAGCCCTCGCCGCTGCCGCCCCTGCCCCTGCAATACGCCGACTACGCCGTCTGGCAGCGCCAGTGGTTGCAGGGTGTGGTGCTCCAGACGCAACTGGACTACTGGAAGCAGAAGCTCGCGGGCGTCAGCGCTCTGGAACTGCCCACCGACAAGCCCCGTCCGCCCGTGCAGTCCTTCCGCGGCGCCCAGGTGCCCGTCACCCTCACGGCCGAGGCCTCCGGTAGGCTCAAGACGCTGGGACTGCAAGAAGGCGTCACGCCCTTCATGCTGTTGCTGGGCGCCTTCCAGGTGCTGCTGTCCCGGTACTCCGGACAGGACGACGTCACCGTCGGCTCGCCCATCGCCGGCCGCCAGCGCGGTGAGCTCGAAGACCTCATCGGCTTCTTCGTCAATACCCTGGTGCTGCGCACCCAGGTCGACGCTCAGCACTCGTTCCTCCACTTGCTCCAGCAGGTGAAGGAGACGGCGCTGGGGGCCTACGCCCACCAGGACGTGCCCTTCGAGCGCCTGGTGGAGAAGCTCCAACCCACGCGCGACCGGAGCCGAAGCCCCCTCTTCCAGGTCCTCTTCGCCCTGCAGAACGCGCCCACCTCGGCCCCCTTGCGCGGACAATCCCTGGAGCTACACCGGCTGGAGGTGGACACCACCACCGCCAAGTTCGAGTTGCAGCTCATCCTCTCGGATACGCCCGACGGCTATCAGGGCGCCCTGGTCTTCAACACGGACCTCTTCGAATCGGCCACCGCCGCGCGCATGGCGGCACACTTCCTCCGGCTCGTCGAAGCGCTGGTGGCCCGGCCCGAAGCCCCCCTGGCCTCCGTGTCCATGCTCAGCGACGCCGAGCGCCAGCAGGTCCTGGTGGACTGGAACGCCACCGCCTCCGACTTCCCCCGCACCTCGACCCTGCCCGAGGTCTTCTCCCAGGTGGTGGCCCGCTTCCCGGACAAGGTCGCCGTCGAATCCGGTGACGCGCACCTCACCTACCGGCAACTGGACACGCGCGCCAATCGCCTCGCGCACCACCTGCGCGGCCTCGGCGTGGCCACCGACTCGCGCGTGGCCCTCGCCGTGGAGCGCTCCCTGGAGCTGGTGGTGGGCCTCGTCGCCATCCTCAAGGCGGGCGGCGCCTATGTGCCCCTGGACCCCAGCTACCCGCGCGAGCGGCTCATCGCCATGGTGGCGGACGCACGTCCTGGCGTGCTCGTCACCACGCACGCCCTGCTGCCGAAGCTGCCCGAGGGCCTGGCCACCGTGGTGCTGGACGAAGTCTCCCTGGACGATCTGCCCACGCACGCACTCCCGCCGGCCGCACTGCCGAACAGCCTCGCCTATGTCGACTTCACCTCTGGCTCCACGGGCAGGCCCAAGGGCGTGGGCACTCCGCACTCGGCCGTGCTGCGCACCCTCTTCGGCGCCGGCTACACGCACTTCGGCCCCGAGGAGACCTTCCTGCTGCTGGCGCCCCTCTCCTTCGACGCCTCCACCTTCGAGGTCTGGGGCGCGCTGCTGCACGGCTCCCGCCTCGTCGTCATGCCGCCCCAGCCTCCCTCCCTCGAGGAGCTGGGCGCGGTCCTCCAGCGCTCCGGCGTGACCACCCTCTGGCTCACCTCGGGCCTCTTCACCCAGATGGTGGACGGTCACCTGGAGGGCCTGCGCTCCGTGAGGCACCTGCTGACGGGCGGCGACGTCGTCTCCGCTCCCCACGCCCGCCGCGTCGTGGAGACGCTGCGCGTGCCCGTCATCAACGGCTACGGCCCCACCGAGAGCACCGTCTTCGCCACCACCTTCCACCTCACGGACGCGGCGCACACGGGCGCCTCGCTGCCCATCGGACGGCCCCTGGGCAACACACGCGTCTACGTGCTGGACGCGCACGGCCAGCCGGTGCCCGTGGGCGTGCCGGGCGAACTCTTCATTGGCGGCGAGGGACTGGCGCGCGGCTACGTGGAACAGCCGGCCCTCACCGCCGAGCGCTTCGTCCCCGACGCCTTCTGCGGCCAGCCCGGCGCACGCCTCTACCGCACCGGCGACCAGGCGCGCTGGAGCGCCCAGGGCACGCTGGAGTTCCTGGGCCGCCTGGACGCGCAGGTGAAGCTGCGCGGCTACCGCATCGAGTTGCCGGAAGTGGAAGCAGCCCTGCTTCGCCATCCCGAGGTGCGCGAGGCCGTGGTGCTCGTGCGCGAGGACGCGCCCGGCGACAAGCGCCTCGTGGGCTACGTCACCACGCCCCACGCCCTGGACACCGCCCTCCTGCGCGCCTTCCTCCAGCAGCGGCTCCCCGAGTACATGGTGCCCTCCGCCCTGGTGCGCCTGGACGTCCTGCCCCTCACCGCCCAGGCCAAGGTGGACCGCAAGGCCCTTCCTCCTCCCGAAGCGGGGGCTTCCCCGTCGGCGGACCGCTACGTCGCCCCGCGCACTCCCACCGAGGCGCTGCTGGCCACCCTCTGGGCGGAAGTCCTTCGCAGGGACCGGGTGGGCGTCACCGAGGACTTCTTCGCCCTGGGAGGCCATTCGCTCCTCGCCGTCCGTCTGGCGGCGGGCATCCGCGCGCGCACGGGCCAGAGCCTCCCGCTCGCCGCCCTCTTCCAAGCACCCACCATCGAGCAGCTCGCGCGCTTCCTGGGCCGGGAGCCCGCGCCCACGTCCTCGCTCGTCGCCATCCAGCGCGGCGGCCCGTCCCGCCGGCCCTTCTTCCTGGTCCATGCCGTCGGCGGCAATGTCCTCGGCTTCGCCGAGCTCGCGCGCCGGCTCGGTCCGGAGCAGCCCGTGTACGGGCTCCAGGCCCAGGGGCTCGACGGACGGCTGCCGCCCCTGGAGTCGCTCGACGCCATGGCCCGGCACTACGTGGAGGCGCTCCGCGCCGCCCAGCCCCACGGGCCCTACCGCCTCGGAGGCTGGTCGCTCGGCGCCGTCATCGCCGGGGAGATGGCGCGCCACCTCCACGCGGCCGGCGAGCCGGTCGAACTGCTCGCCCTCATCGAGCCCAGTCCGACGTCGGCCGCCCGCGGCGCCGCCACGGAGGACGACGCGGCGCTGGCCCTCCACTTCGCCGCGGACCTGGCCCGCACCGCCGGGCTCCCCGCCCGCCTTCCCCCGGACGTCGCCTCCGCCGGACCGGAGGCCCTGCTGCGCCACCTGCACGCCGAGGGACTTCGGGCCGGACTCTTCTCCCCGGAGTCCGGCCTGGAGGAGCTGCGCACCCTGCTGCGCGTCTTCACCGCCC
>NZ_RAWB01000822.1 GCF_003612055.1 Corallococcus llansteffanensis | reverse complement strand
CATGGAGACGACACCCCGCCCCACCCCCGTGGAAGAAGCCACCATCCAGGTGCTGCTCGTCGAGGACGACGAACGCCTGGCCCGGCTCACCGCGCGCTACCTCCAGGAGCACGGCATCATCGTCACCGTCTCCGCGTCCGGCACCGACGCGCTCGCGCAGACGGTCCGCCACACCTACGACGTCATCCTGCTGGACCTGATGCTCCCCGGCCGCGACGGGCTGGAGGTGTGCCGCGAGCTGCGCACGCGCACCGACGTGCCCATCATCATGCTCACCGCGCGCGGCGAGGAGGCGGACCGCGTGCTGGGCCTGGAGTCCGGCGCGGATGACTACCTGCCCAAGCCCTACTCGTCGCGCGAGCTGCTCGCGCGCATCCGCGCCCAGGTGCGCCGCGCGCGGGGCAAGGCGGGCCCCACCAGCCACCCCGTGCACGCGGGCCGGCTGGTGCTGGACCCCCGCAGCCTGAGCGCGTCCCTGGATGGCAAGCCGCTGTCCCTCACCACCTACGAGTTCAGCCTGCTGCGCGTACTGGCCGAACGCGTGGGCCGCGTGCTCAGCCGCGAGCAGCTGCTCGACCTGGTGAAGGGCAGCGCGGACGAGGTGTTCGACCGCTCCGTGGACGTGCACATCTTCCGCCTGCGCCAGAAGCTGGAGGTGGACCCCCGCAACCCGCGCCTGCTCAAGACGGTCCGTGGCGCCGGCTACATGCTGGCCACCGAGGCCGAGGCGGAGCCGTGAAGCAGGCCCGTCGCCTCTTCCGCCTGCCCACGGGCCTGCTGGCCCGCATCTACCTCGTGGGCGTCATCCAGGTGGTCCTCATCGCCATCGCGCTCATGCTCGCGCGCGACTTCCTGCGCAACGAGGCCTGGCGCAACCGCTTCGACGACGAGCTGTCCTACTTCGTCGACGAGTGGTCCGCCCTGCGCGACGACCCGGCCGCGCTCCAGGCGTCACTCGACCGCGCCCACCATCGCATGGGCATGCGCGTCACCTTCCGGACCGTGGACGGAAGGCTGCTCGGCAACACGCGGCCGGAGCCCGAGCCCGCGCTTGGCGCCGACGACCTGCACGTCACCGCGCGCGTCACCCGCAAGGGACCCTCGGGCCTCATTCCCGGCCGGAGTGGGCCCGGCCGCCTCCTGGTGGTGAGCCCCTTCCCGGGCACCCCGCAGGTCTACGCCTCCGTGTCCCTGCCCCCACCGCCGCCGCCTCCCGACGGCGAGCGGCAGACGGCCATCATCGTGGGGCTCGTCCTGGCGTGCACCGCCATCACCTCCGTCATCTTCGCGCGCACGCTCGCGGGGCCCCTGGAGAAGCTGGCCGCCGCGGCCCGGGCCTTCGGCGCGGGACGGCTGGACGTGCGCGCGGGCCTGCGCCGCAACGACGAGCTGGGGCTCGTGTCCGAGGCCTTCGACGAGATGGCCGGACGCATCACCCAGCTTTTGCGCTCGCAGAAGGAGCTGCTCGCCAACGTGTCCCATGAGCTGCGCACGCCGCTGTCGCGGATCCGCGTGGCGCTGGACCTGGCCGCCGAGGGCGACGCGCAGACAGCGCGCGAGCTGCTCCCCGACATCACCGAGGACCTGGCCGAGCTGGAGCGCCTGGTGCAGGACGTGCTCACCACGTCGCGCCTGGAGCTGGTGACGGAGGGCGAGAGCGGCGCCATGCCCCCGTTGCGCCTGGAGCACGTGGACGCGAACGCGCTCGTGGACAAGGCGGCGGCGCGCTTCCGCACCGCGCGCCCGAAGCACCGGCTGGAGGTCCAGGTGGACGGCGTGCTCCCCGGGCTGGAGGCCGACCCCGTCCTGCTGCGGCGCGTGCTGGACAACCTGTTGGACAACGCCGGGAAGTATTCGGAGCCCGGCACCACCGTGAGGCTGCTTGCTCGGGCAGAGGGCAGCGGGCTCCAGGTGGAGGTCCGCGACGAGGGCATCGGCATCGACGCGGAGGACCTGGCGCGCGTGGGCACTCCGTTCTTCCGCACCGACCGCAGTCGCGCCCGCACCACGGGCGGCGTGGGCCTGGGGCTGACGCTGGTGCGCCGCATCGTCGCCGCGCACGGGGGCCGCCTGAAGCTGGAGAGCCAGCCGGGCCTGGGCACCACCGCGCGCCTCCTGCTCCCGGCCACGGGGGCGGCGGACACACCGGACGGCCGCCTCGTCGCAGGTCATCTTTCGTAATAGAGACGAGATTCGTCGAAACAATCCAAAACGTACAACAAGGGGCATGAAGGCCTTGAGCGAGATGCCGCGGGAAGCGCCGGCCCTGGCGCCGGTGCCATTGGATGAGGACGAGGTTCGCAAGCGCCGCATGCCGCGTTGGGCATGGGTGGTGGGCGTCCTGGTGGTGGCCGCGCTGGTGGGGCTGTGGCGCGTGCGCGCCGCACAGCAGGCGGACGTCATCACCTACGAGACGACCCCCGCGGAGGCGCGGAAGCTGATGGCCAAGGTGACGGCCACCGGCACCGTGGCGGCGCTGGTGACGGTGCAGGTGGGCAGCCAGGTGTCGGGGCGCATCCAGGAGCTGTTCGTCGACTACAACTCCCAGGTGAAGAAGGGGCAGGTCATCGCCCGCATCGACCCGCAGCTCGTGCAGGCGGCGCTGGACCGGGCCAAGGCGAACATGACGGCCGCGCGTGCGAACCTCCAGAAGGCGCGCGTCAACGCGGACGTGGCGAAGAAGCAGGCCGCGCGCTCGAAGGAGCTGCGCGCCCAGCAGTTCATCTCCCAGTCGGAGCTGGAGACGGCCGAGTCCGCCGCCGCCAGCGGACAGGCGGAGGTGACGGCCGCGGAGGGCTCCGTGGCCCAGGCGCAGGCCGCGCTCAACGAGGCGGAGGTCAACCTCAAGTACACGACCATCGTGTCGCCCACCGACGGCATCGTCATCTCGCGCAGCGTGGACGTGGGACAGACGGTGGCCGCGTCCCTCCAGGCCCCCGTCCTCTTCACCATCGCGGAGGACCTGCGCAAGATGCAGATCAACACCAGCGTGTCCGAAGCGGACGTGGGCAAGCTCCAGCCCGGCATGAAGGCCTCCTTCACCGTGGATGCCTATCCCGGCGAGAGCTTCCAGGGCGTCATCCGGCAGATCCGCAACGAGGCCATCACGGTGCAGAACGTGGTGACCTACCTGGCCGTGCTGGACGTGCCCAACCCGGACCTCAAGCTGAAGCCGGGCATGACGGCCAACGTCACCATCGTCACGCAGGAGAAGGACCAGGCGCTCTCCGTGCCCAACACGGCCCTGCGCTTCCGGCCCGCGCCCCCGCCGGGTGCTCCCGCGCAGGCCGCGGC
>NZ_RAWB01000821.1 GCF_003612055.1 Corallococcus llansteffanensis | reverse complement strand
GGCTCTGGGGCTAGGGTGGGGGCCCACGGACGCGCCGTGTTGCCCGGGGCGGGAGGGGCATGGTTGGCTCTCTGCTCCCCGTGAGCCCTCCGCAGACCGACCCTCGGATTCCCGTCGCAGCGAAGGACCAGGCGGCCCTGGAGAAGTACGTCGGCTTTTGCGAGTCGCTGGGGCGGTACCAGACGAAGGACGTGCTGGTGGTGCGAGGCTACGCGGGGGACCTCCAGCTGTGGGTCAGCCCGACGTATCCCGGCTACCGGAACGCGTGGATCAGCGCCTTCGGGCCCGTGCTGGCGGCTCACGACGTGGACCACATCTATTCGAAGAAGCGGGGGGAGCTGTACGGCTACGCCTACGTGCGGTTGGCCCTGGTGGATGGGAAGACAAATCAGCGCAGCGGTGAGTTCGAAGCGCTGATGGGGAAGGTGGGGAAGGCGAACGAGGCGTTCCTGGGGCAGCCGTTGCAGGCACAGGAGATCCGTTACGCGGACGACGTGCAGGAGCTGAAGTTGAAGCACCTGTCGTTCAAACCGAGCCAGAGGTACGCAGAGACCCAGAAGTCGGGGCAGGCAATCCTGAGCGGGACGCGGCTGGTAGGGCCCACGAAGCCCGTGACCCCGCAGGCGCAGCGGGTGACAGTGCCCCTGACGGCACCGCGGGCCGTGGTCGTGGCGAAACCGCTGGTGACCGCGAAGACCTTGAAGCCCGCGCTGCCGAAGCGCCCACTCCAGGTGACGTCGGTGACGGTGCACAGAACGGCGAGTGAGGTCCGGGTCGTCCCTGCGGCGAAGTCCTACGAGTGGAGCGGCGCTGTTGTCGAGTGGCTCATGGGCGCGTTGATCACCGCCGTGAACTACAAGCGGACCCAGGAGGCCTTGGACAAGATCCTGGCGGGAGTGGAGAAGCACATCCCGGAGAACGGCGGCGTGCTGATTGCTGTCGTGTATGAACAGCCGGGCAACGCGGACCAGTACGGCTATTCGACGGAGCTGTTCCTGTACGCGTACGTCATGGCGTACGGGGAGACGGCGCTGGACGCGTACCTGAAATACCAGGAGGAAACGTCACGCCCGGGGTACGCTACGCTGTCACCGGGGGCCCAGAAGAACTGGACCAAAGTCGAGCATCATGTCTGGGTTCGCGCTGGCGATCGCTGAGCTGGGCCCGAAAGTCCGCTGAGTAGAATCGTGGAGCGGGCAGCGAGTGCTGCAAGGCAGAACGTCAGACGCATGTTCTTTCCTCCTCCCCCTGGGAACATCACGGGAGGTGTGTATGCGGAAGACGCGGGGCTGGGTCGTGTGGCTTTGTCTGGTGTTGCCTGTGTTGGGATGGGCAGAGGACGGCCTGGCGTCGTCGTCCGTGGAGGACCGTCGGTGGCACTTCCTCACCCGTCTGGAGGCCACGCTGACGCTGCTGCCACGGAGTGGCACGGGCCTGGACGAGGGCTTCGTTCAACTGGAGCCCTGGCTGGTGGTGGATGGTGGCGAGGAGTTCGGCCTCAATCTGGGCGCTCCCGTGCGGCTGCGACTGTGGGGCGGCGGTGAGGGCGCGGGCCGTGTCCGCAAGGAAGACTGGGACACGCTGTCTGACTGGGGGCAACTGTTGCGCCTGTTCTCGGTGGGCAACGACTCCTCACCGGTAGCGCTGTGGGCAGGCTCCCTGGACTGCTACAGCCTGCTGTCCGGGCACTTGGTGCGGCGCTACTCCAATCGCAACAACCCGGACTACCACCCGGCCGGCGCGGTGCTGACGGGCAGCCTGGGGCCCCTGTACACCGAGGCGTTTGTCTCCGACGTGCTGGGGGCTCGCCTGATGGGGGCGGAGGTCGCGTTGGACGTGCAGCACGTCCTGGCTGGCCGGTCCTCGCAGCCGGGGCGCTACACGCTGTCGCTCTCAGCGGTGCACGATGGCGCACGGGCGGGGGCCAGGTCGCGGTCGGCGACACTGGCGCACGTGGATGGCACGGCCGTGGTGATGGTGCGGAGGGGGCGCGACAGCGGCTTCGAGGCGCAGGTGTTCGCAGGGTGGGGAGGACAGCCCGGAGAAGTGGGCGCGTGGGGCGCGGTGGCCGGCCTGGGCGCGGACGCGGTGTCGCCCACCTTGGACTTGCAGGCGCGGCTGGAGGTGCGCCTTCAGCGCGGAGGTTTCCGACAGGGACACTTCGGCCCGGATTACGAGCTGGCGCGGTTCGAGTCCTCCTTCCCCAACGGCTCTTCCGCCTTTGGCGAGGCGATTGTCAGCTGGGACGCGGTCCACCTGGGCGATCTGGTGCAGCGGCACCTGCGCCTCTCCGTCTCTGCGGAAGCCTTCACCTGGGGCCGCGTGGATGCGGACATGAGGATGGCGGCGCAGCTCTTCCACCGGAACGTCGAGGTGGCCCTTCGCGGGCTCGCGGTGGGCCTGCGCCAGCCGGGGACTCGCTACCTCACTTCGGGCGAGGTGCGTTGGCGCTTCCTCGCGGGAAGGCTGTACGCCCTGGGCCAGGGCGGCACGCTGCTGTACCCGACACCGGAGGGGACGCTGCGCCCGGGGGCCTTCGCCTCGGTCGGAATCGGAGTCGACAATGCGCGCTGACTCCCTGCTGCGCCGCTGGGTGCTGCTGTCCATTGCGCTCCTGCTCTTCTCCGGCTGCTTCACGCTGTCCCCTCGGCTCAGCGCTGATCCACGGGTGTACGGGCAGAGTTCCTCGGAGGCGTCATGGACCCCGACGGGTGGCGCTTTCGAGGAGGAAGCGTCGTCGTCCCTGGAACCGGAGGCGTCAGCGCGGCTGAACCGACGACGCGGACCGAAGCGAGAGCAGGGCTCGGTCGCGAGGAGTTCGAGCCCTGAGCTGGCAACCCACAAGGAGGCGGTCCTCTGCGGAGGCCAGGCCCCTCCTCCGGGCTGGCCATACCTGTCCTCCAGTCGGGAGTTGCTCGCCCCGTTCCTGGCATGCGGCTCGCCTGCGGAGTTCGTGGCCATGCAGCGCGGGGTGGACATGGCCCGTCTGGTGGAGTCCCTGAAGGACTGGGATGCGGTCCGGTTGGGCGCGCTCGGCCCCCTCGACGTGAAGGCCTCCGAAGTCCTCAGCCGCAAGCGCGCTGGCTTCCTCGTCACCGCGACGGAGAAGTACGGCGTCTCCCTGGCGGAGGTGTTCGCCCTCTTCATCGTCCACGCCACCTTCGACGACGAGCTGCGAGAGGTGGTCCAGCTGCTGGCCCGTGACAAGAAGTTGGGTGAAACGCTGGGGAGCATGGCCACCGTCCGGGAGGAGCTGCGGCGGCGGGGCCTGGAGCTGTCGGAGTATCCCGACCGGAACGAGC
>NZ_RAWB01000820.1 GCF_003612055.1 Corallococcus llansteffanensis | reverse complement strand
GGGATCGACAGGGGCCCGTCGATTCTGTCACCGGAAAACGGACCAGGCGACGGGGCGTGCCCCGGCAGGGTGTGCCCGGTGGGAGGCCGGACACGCCCCCCGGGGTCGGACCCGGGTGCTACATCTGTCGTGCCATGGATGATCCAACCGACAGGGACGGCGACCGCCGCCGGGAGCCGCGCAAGCCGAAGCCACCCCGCAAGGTGTCGCAGCGCTACCTGGAGAATGCCGCGCTGCACTACCTCAAGCGCTACGCGGCCACGGTGAGCCAGCTCAAGCGCGTGCTGATGCGCCGGGTGGACCGCTCGGTGAAGTTCCACGGCACCGACCGCAAGGAGGCGGTGGGGTGGGTGGACGCGCTGGCGGAGAAGCTCATCCGCAACAACCTCATCAACGATGGGGCCTACGCGCAGACCAAGGCGCACTCGCTGCGCGCGTCCGGCCGCAGCGCGCGCGTCATCACCCAGAAGCTGCGCATGAAGGGCGTGGCGCCGGAGCTGGTGCAGCAGAAGCTGGCGGAGGCCACCGAGGACGTGTCCGAGGACGCCGCCGCCCTCATCTGGGCGCGCAAGAAGCGGCTGGGCCCCTTCCGGCGCGATGCCAGCACGCGCGCGGACAACCGCCAGCGGGATCTGGCGGCGCTCGCACGCGCGGGCTTCTCCTTCGCCATCGCGAAGCGGATCATCGACGGAACGGCCGACGACGCGCCGCTCCGCCGCTGAGCCTGGCTACTCCTGGAGCTGCGTGACGGTCAGCGCCGGGTCGCTGGCGATGTCGGCCTCCGTGTAGCGCAGGTCCACCCACTGCTTCTGGGAGAACATCACCGTCTGGTCCGCGTACCAGGGCGAGGCCGGGTTGCTGGACTGCGAGTAGGTGAGGACGGACTTCGCCACGGGCCCCGCGTCGGTGAAGGACACGGCCATGATGAAGCTGGAGCCCAGGACGGGCTCGTAGGTGTTGTCCGGCAGCAGGCGGTTGGAGATCTGGTTGAAGCAGCCCTCGGAGTGGCTGCAGCCGTGGATGGGGATGAACACGCCGTTCTTCCGCTTGCCCTGCACGGAGCCCGTCGTCGCGTCCAGGGCGATGCTCCGCTCGCGCAGCGTGCGCACGGCGGTGCCCAGCGCCTGGGCCACCTGCGGGTGCAGGGTGTTGAGCACGCGGGGCGTGTTGACGGGGTCCTCCGGGTTGAAGGGGAGGAGGTACGGGCCGCCCGTCACCGCGACCGCGTTGAGGATGAACACGCGCCACAGCAGCTCGCCGCGGCTGTCCAGGTTGCCCTTCAGGTCCCACTGCGCCAGCACCGGGCAGGCGGGGCGCAGGTCCTCGAAGGTGCCGTCCGCCATCAGCACGAAGGGCGTGCGGCGGCACAGCGACACCGCGGCGTCGCGCAGCAGCTCCCCGGAGTAGGTGCGGTTGTTGAGCATCACCGTCTGGAGCTGCTCCAGCGTGAAGCGCTGGCCCTCCAGGCCGTCGGTGCCCGCGAGCCGTCCCTGCACCATCTTCAGGCCCAGCCGGGTGCGCAGGCTGCGCACGCTCTTCTCCTCGCCCAGGATGCGCGGGAAGCCGGTGAGGGGCTGCGCGGGGTTGGGCAGCCAGTAGCTGTCATTGGAGTTGGTGACGTAGTCATCGCGCGTGAGGTGCGGCATGCGCGACGGGCCCAGGATGCCCGGCTCCACCGCGTCCGCGTCGGTGCCCCAGGCGCAGTCGGAGCGCGAGCCGTCCAGCACCGGCAGCCCTGCTTGCTGGAGGATGAGCAGCGGGATGGGGGACAGCACGCAGCGGGCGAGGTGCGCGTTGGTGACGTGGGGCACGACGCCCATGTCCGCGTAGTAGGAGCGGCCCTGCGCGTCCGCCGCCAGCGTGTTGACCCACGGGATGCCCTGCCAGGTGGCCTGCGCCTGGCGCAGCTCCTCCACGTTGGTGGCGCGGTCCATGGCGAAGAAGGTGTCCAGCACGCGCAGGTTGGAGGCGTTGGCGTCCGCGAACGCGTAGCCGGTGAGCCCGTTCCAGGTCATCAGGCCGGCCGGGTACTCCAGCATCGGGCCCAGATGCGAGCGGTAGAAGGTGTGCTGCCGGGAGGAGAGCGAGCCGTCCGCTTCCCGCGCCTGCACCGTCACCGTCTGCGTCGTCATCTGACGCAGCTGCCCGTCGAACAGGTAGGTGGTGGGGCTGCCGGGGACGAGCTTCAACTCGAACGGCGTGAAGCGGTACGCGGTGGAGACGGTGTGGCTCCAGGCCAGCGTCTCGTTGTGGCCGATGAGGATGGCGGGCACGCCCACGAGGCTCACGCCGCTGACGTTGAGCTTGCCGGGCACGGTGAGGTGCGCCTGGTAGAAGCGCTCCGAGCCCTCCCAGGGGAAGTGCGGGTTGGCCAGCACCATGCCCTTGCCGTTGCGCGTGGCCTGCCCTCCCAGGCCGAAGGCGTTGCTGCCCAGGCCCATGGACTCCGAGTGGGGGAAGACGTTGCGGTCCAGGCTCGCGGGCACCGGCAGCGGCAGGGGCAGCGAGCCATCCGGCAGGAGCGCGGGGGGCTTCGCGTCCACCAGCGCGTCCAGGAAGAAGCTGGAGCTGGCGAAGAGGCTGAGCTGGTAGTAGCGCAGGTAGAGGTCGTGCTCGGTGATGGGGCGCACCCAGGCGGCGCCCCGGCAGCGCGGATCCGGCAGCGCGTTCACGCCGGTGTCGCGCAGGTAGCGGTTGAAGCCGGCGGCATAGCCGCGCACCAATTCGCGCGCGTCCTGCGAAGGGCCGAGCGGCGCGGGCTTCGCGAGCAGCGCGTCCACGGTGCCGGCGTCCACGATGGACTGGTAGAAGAAGTCGCTCTTCAGGTTGACGAGGTCGCCGCCCAGCGGCGCCGGATAGGTGGCGTCCGGCCCGAAGTAGCGCGAGCGCTGCGCGTTCACCGTCACCAGTACGTCCGCCAGCTCGCAGAGGTTGTCCTGCGCGAACGCGTAGCCGTAGCCGTAGCCCAGGCTGGCGAAGTCGTCCGCCAGCACGTGGGGGATGCCGTGCGCGGTGCGCCGGACGGTGGCGGAGAAGCTGCCCGCGCCCAGCTTCACCGTCGCCACGGTGTCGGCCGGGGGCGTCGCGGCGCGCGGCTCACAGGCGGTGGCCAAGAGCAGCGCCGCCAGCGGCAGCAGCCGGCCACCCCGGTTCCTTCCATCACGTCCAACCATCGAGGGACTCCCTTCACGCAGAGGAGAAATTCCCTCCTATTTGTAAGAACCCCCCATTCCTGGATCGCGCGGTGGGAAGGAAGTCGGTCGACGCGTCGAACGACGTGTCGGCGGGGGTGGAAGGGGCCCGGGA
>NZ_RAWB01000081.1 GCF_003612055.1 Corallococcus llansteffanensis | reverse complement strand
TGCACGCGTTCGACCTGGACAACGTGGCGGGCCTGGTGTGGGGCGTCCGGGGAGGCCGGAGCTGGACGCAGAAGGACGCGCGCGTGGACTTCTACGACGCGAAGGGCGCGGTGGAGGCGCTGCTGCATGCCCTGCACGTGGAGGGCGTGGGCTTTACGCCGGCCGAGCCGCCCGCGTACCACCCGCGCAGCTGCGCGCAGGTGGCGCTGGCGGACGGGACGGTGCTGGGGCACGTGGGCGAGGTGCACCCGCGGGTGACGAAGGCGCTGGGGCTGCCCGAGGGCGTGTTCGTATTCGAACTGGACACGGATCCGCTGTACGCGGCGGCGAGGCTGGTGCCGCAGGCGGAGGCCCTGCCGAAGTACCCGGCGGTGTTGCGCGACCTGGCGGTGGTGGTGCCGGTGGAGCTGCGCAACGAGGAGGTGCGCCGGGTCATCCTGGAGGTGGGGGCGCCGCTGGTGGAGGACGCGTTGGTGTTCGACGTGTACACGGGCAAGCCCATCCCCGAGGGGAAGAAGAACCTGGCGTACGCGCTGAGGTACCGGTCGGCCGAGCGGACGCTGACCGACGTGGAGGTCACCACGGCGCACCAGCGCATCATCACCGAGGTGAACCAGCGGCTGGGGGCGGCCCTGCGCGCCTGAATTCCTCAGTGAAGTCAGGACGTTGACAGGGTTCGGGGAAGGCTGACACCATGCCCCGCGTTCACCGGCCAGCACGGGTGCCAGAGGGCTCGCATGACGAAAGCGGACATCATCGAGGGGGTCTACGAGAAGGTCGGCTTCTCGAAGAAGGAGTCGGCGGAGATCGTCGAGCTCGTGTTCGACACCGTGAAGGAGACGCTGGAGCGCGGGGACAAGATCAAGATCTCCGGGTTCGGAAACTTCCAGGTGCGCCAGAAGAAGGCGCGCGTGGGGCGCAATCCGCAGACGGGCAAGGAGATTGAAATCAGCGCGCGCCGGGTGCTGACCTTCCGGCCGAGCCAGGTGCTCAAGAGCGCGCTGAACGGAGAGGCCCCGCCGGAGAACCACGCGGAGATCGACGCCCAGGAGGAGGCTGCGGCGGACGCGGCCGAGGCACGGGGCGAGGACTTCGACGAGGGAATGGAAGAAGGCGAGGAGTGAGTTTTCCCACGGTCCCCTTCACCTCGCGCTTGACCCAGGAAACCGGCGAGGGCATAAGGGCGCACCGTTTCACGACGGCCGTTTTCGGGGCGTAGCGCAGCCTGGTAGCGCACTTGCTTGGGGTGCAAGTGGTCGCAGGTTCAAATCCTGTCGCCCCGACCAAAATGAAGGCCCTGGAGCTTCCGGTGCGAACCGGTGACTCCAGGGCCTTTGTTTTTTCTGGGTGCCTAGGCTTCAGCAGCAAGCAGGGCCTGGGGAACGGCCTCGGTGGGGCCTGGATCCGTGGGCCGTAACCGTCCGGGTTTGGGTGTGTTGACGGCAGACACGTGCCGTTCCGGTCATGAGCCGTTGCGAGCCGCACCGCAGCGATGACGCTCAGGAAGTGTCCGCGGCGATGCGGCGGCTCCATGGACCGGGCAAGAGTTCATCCAGCCGACTGGCCGGGTGGTACTGCACGCGCAGCAACACGTCGGCGAGGTAGTCGCGCGGATTCACCCCGTTCGCCTCGCAGGTGGCCACGAGCGAGTAGAGGCCGGCGAGGTTCCGGCCGGCGGCGTCGTGGCCCACGAAGAGGAAGTTCTTCCGGCCGAGGGATGCGACGCGCAGCGCCCGCTCCGAGCGTTGTTGTCCAGCGGCAGCCGCACGTCCTCGACGAAGCGCGTGAGGGCGTCCCATTGCCCGAGCGCATACGCGATGGCCGCTCCCATCGGGCCGCGCGGTGGGTGCAGCGGTTGGTGCTGCTCGAGCCACTCATGGAGGGACTGGAGTGCCGGGGAGGACTGCTGCTGGCGCAGGGCCAGGTGTGCCGCAGTCCGGGTGAGGCCCGCCTCCTTCACCGAGGCCTCGACGCGGTAGAGCGCGAGGATGAGGCGCAGGGCCTCTTCTGCCGCCGGGCTGGGCAGCGCCTCGAAGAAACGGCGGCGCACGTGGGCCCAGCAGCCCACCCGGGTCCGCCCGTCGGGAGTCGTCACCCGGTTGTAGCCCGTGTACGCGTCCACCACGAGCGCGCCCTGGGTGCCGCCCAGCACCTCGACGGGCGTGGTTGTCAACGGGCCGGGGTCATGGACCGCATGAGGGTCGGCCGGGGCTTCGCGACGGAGCGCCTCCGTGACGGGCGGCAGCTTCTCGGACTTCTTGCCGAAGACGGTGCGGGTGAGCTTCTCCACCTGCGCCTCGAGACTCGTCAGCCGTTCGCGAAGCTCCTCTGCTTCTTTGCGCCAGGAGCAGTGGTGGTCGAGAAGAAGCTCGCGAGCCATGCTTCTCTCGTAGTCATCGCCGCGTGGCCCCGCTCGCCGCCCCCGGCATCGGCTGCTCGGGCGGCTGCCACTTGAGCGGCCTGCGCACGCGGGAGACGTCGATGCCGTCCAGCAGCATGGCCAACTGGGTGGCGTCGAGTTGCACGCACGTAGCGTCCTCGGCCACCTCGGGCATGCGGAAGCGGCCTGCCTCCAGTCGCTTGTAGAGCAGCAGGAAGCCGCCCCCGTCCCAGGCCAGCACCTTCACCTTGTCGCGTCGCTTGCCGAGGAAGACGAAGAGGTGGCCGGAATAGGGGTCGGCCACGAGGGCGTGCTGCACGTGCACGAAGAGCCCATCAATCGACTTGCGCATGTCCACCAACTCGGCTGCCAGGTGGATGCGAACTGCGCGTAGAAGAAGAAGCACGTCAGCCCAGCGCCGCCAGCACCGCGCGCAGGTAGCCCACGTCCGTGCCGGGGGAGAAGCGCAGCACTAGGCCCGAAGGCAGCGCCGCCTCAAGGGGCGTAGCGCAGGGACAACTCACTGGGGCCGGCGCCCCCTACCGCGCTGCAAGCGCGGTGGAGCTTACCACCTCCGCCGGCAGCAACTGAGGAGCCGCCGCCCGTCTGGCCTCTCGCCGCAGTTTGTAGACCCAGAACTGCAGCGTGCTCACCGAGACGCCCTTGGCTGCGGCGAACTCCTTCTGCGTCTGCCCGCTCGCCTCCTGCTCCACCACCCACCGACGCCACGCGCCTGCTCCCAACTGCTTCTTCATGTTTCTCTCCATCGCGTCCCCAAGAACGCGTGGAGGTCTCCCCATCCGCTCAACTCACCCGACGCCTAAATGCGAACGGGTACGGCCTCGAAGGCTTCCGCGACGCGCGCCCACTCCGGCTTCTCCACCTGCTTCGCCATGCCCAGCAGCGTCCGCCGCCTCCTGCTGCGCCAGCAATCCCTCACCGCACGTCGTTGGCCGGACGGTTACGACTGGGCCTTGCGCCGCTTCCCTCACCTCTCCCTGTACCGGCTGCCGCCCTACAGCCCTCAGCTTCAACCCATCGAAAGGCTGTGGCGGCCCCTGCGCCAGCGGGGCACGCACAACCTTCTCTTCGACGAGATGACCGAGTTGCAACAGGCGCTGCGCTCGGGCCTGGGCTACTTCCGGACACGCCCTCACGTCATCCTCAAGCTCTTCGGCTCGCTTTGGACAACGACCGGATTATCCGAGGCGTGAATCAGGGGCGGCTGGGGTCTGCGTGAAGCGCCACACCTTGGCATGGTACCACCGGTGCGACGATCAATTCATGGCGAGCCGAAGTCACGCTGCCATTCGAAGAAAGGCAGGTCTCGGACCTTTACCAAGCGACCGGTTTGCCCACGATTCGACAGCCCGTAGCAGAGACTGGTGTGGATCTCCAACGAGCTAAGTGTTGTTGTCCAGGACTTGGCTTCCTCTGGCTGCAACCCGAAGAGACTCTTGAGCGAGTTCGGGTTCACGTCCGCCATCCGGTGGAGGATCCACGTCCCGATAAGCGGCTTGAGCGGGCTATCCGCCCCATCAAAGTGGTGCAAGAACTGCGTCGATAGGATTACTCCACACCCAAACGCGCGGCCCTGCTGCATGACGTTCTTCAAACTGCTGAGGTTCAGCCCCATGAAGTCGTCTGCCTCATCTACTAACACTAGCCGCCGCAGTTGGCGCAATTCAACCTGTGTGCCATCGGCTGCCCTTCGAGGCTCTCGGAGCGACTCTCCCTGCTGAACCATGCGAGCGAAGAAGCCGTTCATGAAGAACGAGATGACCGAGCGAATTACTGCGTCTGTACCGACCAACTTCCTTAGGTCGATCACGTACGCGGCGTCGAAGAAGTCTCCCAAGTCATTGCCAGGGTCCTCTGGGGCGAAGATTTCCAGGTCGGCCAAGTCATGGATGACGGACATCGGCGCGCCGGTCGCTAGGCCATCGTGGTCCATGAGGTTGTAGAGATCATGGATCGTCGGAAAGGGCCTCCCCCACGTCTGAGGTTCGTTCTCATCGATGCCCGCGTTGGCGAGGGCGCGCTGAACCCCTGCGATGAGTTCCGCTCGCTGCACCTCGCCTGTGACGCGTGCGATCGTCCGGATCGTGTCTGCGAACTCGCGCGCTGCGAGTTTGAGGTCGAGTTTGCTTGTAGGCGCCTTGAGATGGAGAGGGTTAATTGGCAGATGGTACGGCTCGAGAACCTTTGCGCCAATGGTATGCGCGAAGCCGCCGGGCTGCGTGTCGATGTAGTCACCTTTGTAGTCGAAGATAATGATGCCCGGGCGGCGCCCCCCCGGGTTAACGTGGCCGTTCCTGAGCAGTTGGGCCACCAACGACTTTGTGAGCTGGGTCTTCCCTGTGCCCATCGTGCCGGTGATTCCGACGTTGAAATGGGTGACGAGGTCTGTCCGGTTAGGTCGCCACAGCGCTGGCTCAGCGCTGGCGAGCACGGTTCCAACTCGCACCTCAATGCCGTTAGAGGGAACTGACGGTGACGTATGGGGGAGCGCCTCTTCCACTTTGTCGGAGCTCTTGGAACTCCTGCCTTCGGGCAGAGTGGGCTCCTCGGCGGCTGATACCACTCGCCCCCCTTGCTGACCAGCCATGGCGATGGCGGGCGGAGGTTTCGGATTGGGTTCGCTCGTGGGCGGAGGCTGCGCGAGCGTACCGGCCTTGAGAGGGGCCACAGTGAACGACGGCTGAGGAGGGAAGTTAAACTGCGCCGGCTGCTCTGGTCTCGTGACAGGCGGGAGCACACGGTAGTGTACGTCCTCCATGGCCTCCGTTTGAGTTCCACTGGCGTTAAGTGAGCGCATGGAGCGAGAGAACCTCTCATCGCCGCCCCATTCAGTCTCAGGTACGAGCCAGCACTCCGTATCGACGGTGAGCGAGACCTGTCCCTGCGCCACGAGCGCGTCATCGAACTTCGTCAAGATGTCCTTCCACACGTAAGCGGCGCGCTGTTGCCCTGCCCCAAGCCACAGGAGGCGACGTAGCGCTTGACGGGCAGGCGAACTCACCCCGCCAGGCGCACCCAAAGTCGCGCGCAGGCGTGAGGCCGTGAGGAGCGCTTGCGTTGCAAGGCGTGCAAGGGAAGCGACCGTGCTAAGCTGAGCCTGCGTTGTTCGAGCCTTGAGCTCTGCCACACGGATCCGGGTGATCTGGCGACTGTCAGCGGCGGCTTCGATGATGAGGAGGTCAGCGCGGCTCTGGTCGCCACCGAATTCGCGCGCCATCACGCGCGCCCAATTGGTGCCCTCAGACCCGTCAAGGCTTATAGCGAGTGTCACAGTTGCGCCACTGGTGCTTCGAGCTTCCCGGAATGCACGCAGGATGCCGAGCCAGCCGAGCAGGTTGCGTGGGTCATCTCCGTCTAGCAATTTCGCAATGAACTTTCGGCAAGGGTAAAGGGCAAGCATCCCCTCGCGAATCGCCTTCAGGTCAATACCATGCGAGGACTCTGCTCCCGCCCCGTTTGAAATCCGCGCGAGCTCGTCGGCGATCCCGGCGTCGAAGACCTTGCCGTCAATGAGCGTCGCGGCCACGTCTCTGCCCAGCGCTTCGTACGCGGCTATGGGTTCAGCAGAGTCAGGGCGGATCGGCCACCCTCCTGGCGCGACGAAGGTCTTTACTAAGGACTGCCCCAGACTGCCTGACTCGTTCGCCGGATCGAAGCCGCGACGCAGGTCGAAGTTATGCTCCTTGAGAACCCGCCGGTAGTCATCGATGTGCGGAACTCCGGTCAACTCGATGGCTCTAATGTTTCCGCTTCGACCTGGGATGTACTCGACATTCCACGCGCCAGTCGAACTTGGCATGTTCAGGGTGAGGTAGGGGGTCTCCACCGCTTGGAGGGACAAATGGACGTCCTTCGTGCCCGCAGCCACCGGCTTCGTTACGAGTTCCAAGGTGACACCTGCGCCAGGCGCCACCCCCCAGACATGGGCGAGTTCTGGGAGATCGGCCTCCGTGGGGCAGAATATATCTGCTGCGCGCTTGCCCTCGGAGTATGAGCAGATCACGCGCAGGTGAACGTTTTCCCCCACTGAGTTGTCCAACGCGAACCGCGAGACCGCGTCTTCGTAGAGCCCTTGGATGACATGGCTTGGGTTCGAGACATCAACCAGTTCGACGTCAACAGCGCTCATCAGGCCACGTGGCGCGAGGAGGTTCCACAGCACCTGCATGCCTTGCTTGGCGGCCATCATCAGCCCTTCACGGCTCGGGCCGAAGTGGTATCGAGCGTGGAAGCAGTAGGGTTCGCCTTGTGGGTAGAGCGCTTCGGGCATCTGTCCAACGTGAAGGACTATGCTCGAAGGGAATGGCGGCGGTTCTTCACGGTTACCAAGCCATAGTTGGGCGCGGGTAAGCCTGAGGGGATGTGTCGGAAGTAAGCGGGCTGCGATCGGGCGCTGGTCAGACGTGACCGAGAAGGCCATGTCTAGGTTGGTTACAGCGACAGCGAAGCGGTGCGGCGCTGGCTGCTCCCGCTGACATGTCTCTCGTACGAGCGCGCCATACGCGCTGAGGTAGGCTTCTACCGCGTCGCGCGCATTCGCCGCGACCGTGATTGGGACAGACTCAAGCAGTAGGATCGCAATCTGGGGCGGGGTTAACTCTGAATCCTCATCGCCAGGAACGAGTGCTGCAATTGCCGACAAGAACTCGCGGCGTGCTGCGTGTAACGCGGCCACGCGATCGTTTGTGGTGGCATCCAAGGAAGCGCCTGACACTTCTAGGAAGAAGCGCTCTATCGGGTCGCGCGACGGCTTGGCGTTGCTCAGCAGCGCGAGGTGGGAAGCAACCTCGAGAGAGCCCCCGTTCTTCCACAGAAGGTCGAACTGCTCCGCGGCGTCCCGGAGAAACGGTGGGATAGCGGCGCCACGTAGGTTGAGGCGGGTGCCGTCGGGGTGCCGGATAGAGAGTTTCAACTCAGTTTGGTCGACCTCTATAGACTCCAACCTCCCTTCAAGGCCAGCAGCGCCCAACTCGCTGACTACTTCTTCTTCACGCCATACCCTCTCAGCATCGTCACCTTCGCTATCATCCAGAGGCGGTTTATCTCCAGGTTCATTTCCGCTGCCATTGTCCTCTCGCAGGAGCGCCTCGATACTGCCTGGCTGTCTGAGGAAATTCAGCAACTCCCTGCTCAGGCCGCATAGCCGCTCCGGATCTTGCTCAAGCCCGACGCTAAACCTCTCTATCGAGATCACAAGGTCGGTGATGGTTTCGAGAATGTCCGATGAGGCTGTTGGCGCGAGCCCACGAGCCTCTAGTTCGTGCACAAGCCGCTCGCGCGTCGTGGTTGATAGCCGGGGGATGAGACCACGGAACTTGCGCAGGCCGTCTAGGAATTTCTGGTTCGTCAACGAATCAAAGGTTTGCTTCCATAGGGCAGAAGGACGCTCGCGCTTCGGATTCAAGGTATTCGGCACAAACCCTAGGAGAGGGAGGGCTTCGAGTTCGCCGCGAACACCGCCGCCGACCGCTTGTGCGCGCACAGCAAAGCGGCCGAGTTTCTCGACCGAGGTGTCCTCGAGCCTTGCCCCGATCATTCGGACGTTGCTCGCTCCAATCGCATTAAGGAGTTCCAGCCCCGCCGCTTGAGCGTAGTAGCGGGCGATCGCTTGCCCCTTGATCTCGACGAGCATTCTCTCCAGGCCAGCCTCACCAGGCGTGGAGCCAGAGTTGAGGTACACGAGCAAGAAGTTCGGTAGAGCCACGAGGCTTCGGTCGTTCCGGATTCTCGTCGCCTCGGCCGCTGCGAGGTCGGAGGGAAACACCTGGACGTTTTTCGGCAGGGGGCGACTCGGAGTCGCAGCTGTCCCGACCACGACCTGGGTGGCGGTGAACTGCTCCTTGGACAGGAGCCCAGCTATACCATCCAGACACTCATCAAGGCAGTCGTCCAGAGGCAAGCTGTGACACCGCAGCCCCAAGGCCTTCGGAGGGAGCGCTTGGGCCGCTCCAACGAGCGCGAGTTCGATTACCTGGGAGATCACGCTCCACCTCCGTCGATGATGACGACATTGTCGGATTCTTGGCGCGCCAGCCCTAGCGCAACGAGATGATCGCGGTTGAGGCGCCCTGCATCGCGGATTGAGTTTGTGCCGCCGCCGAAGCCCAGCGCGAATGCCGCGCGTGCCTCCCCAGGGCCGCCCATGATGATGCCGAGTTGCTGCTCTGCTCGCTGCGCGAAGGACGCCCACGAGAGTTCCTCGAATGGGCGGAGGAGGGCGTGGACGAGCGTCGCGAGTTGCCGAGCGCCCGGGCAGAACCATCGCTTCGGCGCACCCCGCGAGTCAGTCGGGAAGAGCCAACCCGCGGCAGCGCCAAGGTTCTTCGCGTGCACGCTAGGCTTATAAATATCATCCTGGGTCGTGAGTCCTTTATCCAGCGCAAATTGATCAAGAGTTGCGCAAGCGCTCAGCAGGGATTGCTGAGCTCGGGAGATGGCCTCCTCGTCTCTCCTCGACCGCGGCGCCACCATGAGCAGGAGCGGCTTGGGATTCGTGCTGCTCGGGCGCCATTGGACGAGATTTAGAAATATGATGAGGGACGCGAGATCTACGACGGCCATCAGCGTGTCCGCCTTCGCGGAGCCCGCCCTCCGCCACGCCAGCAGGTTCTTCATGCACTCTGCGGTCCTCGCGGCGGCATCATCCCACCTGGTGCCGGATGGGAGGGGGAACGCGCTGAGCATCTTGGTAGCCTGTTTTGGGAAGCCTTCGATCGCTAGACCAAGGCGCGCTACAAGCCGACTGTGGCAGTCCCTGTCATTCGCGAGCAGTGCATAGAGTTCTTCCGCCGCTTGAGCTCCATCTGGGGTTCTGCACAGCATGCCTAGGAACGTAGCCGCGTGCATGCCGGCTAGGGTATGCGTAGTTGTATACCCCGCGAAGCTCAGGCCTGGGGTCGAGGAATCACTGCCACCCGCAGCGAAGACGCGCCTATCTGCGTTGATGGCGTCGGCGATAAGTGCATGAACCTGCGACGCGCGATCATCACTGAACTTCGCAGTGATGGTCCGCTGTAAGTGTTCCCGGCCAGCCTTGACGAATGGCAACTCGTCGGTTGTGTCATCCACCAGCGAGAGAGGCCCATTCTTCGTGTTCGTCACGCAGAGGGCTCGTGCGGCGTCTGTTAGTCGCCACTGAGCGCCGAGTTGGAGGTCTAAGGCAAGTTCTACCGAACTGACGTACTTCTTCGGATCGAGAGGTTGGGAGCCTACGTACGGCGTATGAGGGAAAAGTCTCAGTAGTTGAACCAAGCCATTCGCGATATGTACCCCACGCACTTGGTTCGTTCGGATAGACAGGCCCCATGCGGCGTACTGCTCCTTCACATCGACCTTGCTCTCCTTCTTGTCCTCCTTCTTCTTCACGCCGTACCTCCGGCCACTGTGCCGCCCTCAATCGTTATCTCGGTACGGGTTAGGTCGAGAGCGTCATCGAGCATGATGGAGTTGGGATCTCCCCGGCGTGCTACGCGGACTGGTGTGGATGATTCTGGGCTCTCGGTTGCGCTCGCGCTTCCCGCGCGTGCAAGCCAACGTTCGGATGCAAAGAGATCCTCATGCACTAATCGCTCGTTCGCGATGATGAGTCCTCGGAAAGTCCTCGGCATCAAGCGTAGACGCGGCCCATCAGGCGTACCGAGCCATACGAAGGGCGGCCGCCACGCTTTCAGCAGGAATGCCTCGACATCGGGAGGGGGACGCGGAACTGCGAGTTTGAATCTAGACGCGTTGAGGTCACGGTCGGCCACAAGCGACGCGCTCGAGGATCTGGCAGTGTCGTAGCAGAGCATCTGCCAAGAGGGCAGGATGGCGGCAGCCTTCCACAACCCGAGGCGGGAGTAGATCCCGCCGACCAGCACGCGAACAAGTGGTCCGAACGCATGCCAGCCAGGACCTTCCTTCAGCAGTTGTTGTACGGTGCCCCCGTACTGGTCTTCAGCGAGAGAGAGTGCCCTGGCCTCCGCGAGGCCATGCACTGCGGCGATTCGGATCAAGCGCCGTCCGTCGCGCCACCCTTCGCGGTCGGCTGCGAGCGCCTTCAGCGGCGACCCCTTCATTCGGGCTAGCAGATCGCCCGCCAGGATCCTGCGCGTGAGCGACGCGTCCGGTGTTACAGCGGGATCGCACTCCTGGCGAGCAGCGGAGAAGAGGGGATCGTTAATCTCGCCCGCAAACAACCTCGCGCCCACTGCATCCGCCAGTCCAACTGGGCGTTCGTCACTTGGCGCTCTCGCCCCAGTCGCCAGAAACGCGACGAAGGACCATAACTGCCGCATTGTTACGTTCGCTCCAGCACTCGACGCCGACCTCACTACCAATGCGACCCACTCCCGGACACGCCGGTCCGAGAGCGCACCCTTGGCGAGCGCGAACGCTTCGCGTGTAGGGGGCGCGAGGTACGGAGAGTCCGGGATCGCGAGGACCTTATCCAGCATGGCCTCGACCGTTGGCTGTCTATCGAGGTGGCCGAGATCAGCGACGGCCACGTCTACTGCGGTGGCCTCCCACGAGGGCCTAAGTGCCGTACGTGATCGTGCGATCTCGGCAAACACCCGGACTTGTTGCTTGGTCGACCCGCGCGCGTGATCGTACAGGCGCTCAAGTTGGCCGCGGTTGATGGCGAGGAGGAGGCGGCGGTTTAACCGGAGAACCTCCTCTACTTGCGCTGCCAAGTCGGCGATCGGATCCGTCGTGACCCCAAGGCGTCGAGCGGACGCATCGGTGATTACTTCGAAGTCCTTGGTCTTCGCGGTTAATGCCGCGAAGGTCTTCCCATCTCCAGCGCTGCCTGTCAGCACGAGGTGCTTCGGCCCATGGCCAGCATCAAGGGCGCTAATGAGCGCGGTGACGGGCGTATCGATCGCGAGCGCACCGACTTCGCTCTGGTGGCCAATCTGCTCGACCGCGGCCGACTTCCCGCGGTAGAGGTCGAGCAGCAGGTCGTACGTTAAGGGCATCGGCGCCTCCCGAGGGGCCTCAATAGACTCTTCCCTCCCGCGCCGGGACCAGCTACCATGCCGCCCCTTTAGCGGTGGACCCCTTTTAGAGAGCCAAAGGTATTTTAGATGCTGGAGAAGCGGGCAATTCCGTTTCCGATCGCCCTAGGCCCCCCATGGCTGGGGCGGCACGTACTGACCGTCGCAGCGGACTTGGCTAAGGGCGATTTCGTCGCGGCCCGCAGTAGGGCGCAGCGGTTGGAGCAATCAACCCGGGAAGAAGAGCAGTCGACAGCCCCTGTCGCTGAGCCAGCAGGAGGAGGCCGCGTTAAGAGGGTCGCGCCGACTCTCCGCGCACAGGCGCTTTGCCAAGTGCTGGTCGACCTGGCCACCAACGGATGGGCCGTAGTGGTCGACACCGGCCGCGTCTACGTGCGTGCTCCCGGTTGGAAGGCGACCGGGGCAGGGCTGACCCCTGCTCAGGTGCAGCAGGAGAAGGAGGCCGTCCGGCAGAGCCTCGCCGCGCGAGTGGACGAACAGTTGAACCGGGCAGGTGCTCAGCAGTTCATCTACGCACAGGAACGCGCACACTTTGCTATGGGCGGACCGCGGAGCATTCTCTCGCTGATCGCCGATGGGCCCGCCCTCGCTGCGTCCCTCCGAGCGGTGGGGCCTAGCGCCATCGAGCCCTATATCGAGATCGCGGATGACCAGCGGGACCCGCACACAGGGCTGAAGCTTTGGGACGTCTTCCGGTACTTCCGGTACTTCTGGTCCTTCCCTTACTACTCCACGCCGGGGCGAACGCTCCCGATCCTAGTCCGCGACGCTGGGCAGCCTAACCACCCTGTCTGCGGCCTCCTCTGCCTAGCGAGCCCAGTGCCGAAACTCACCGTGCGTGATAGCGCACTCGGGCTCACTCCCACTTGGCTTGAGGCGGTGGTGCTCGTCCTCGAAGCGCTCGCGCATGGGCCTGACGAGGCCCTGCTGCGGGCCTTGGCGGCTGTTGAACTGCTCGGAGACGCTGCGGTCTCGAGAGAGCGCGTGGCGGCGGACGTCGGCGCTCTGCTCAAGGTAGATGTCGATGGGGGTCCCAACGTGGTGGAGCGAAGGCTGCTGTCCCTGAGCCAGCGGGCTCGAGGTCAGCGGGTCGCCGCTGCGAGGCGGCGGCTCTCGTTCGATCTTATGGAGGAACTTGAGGCTGCTATCCGAGCCATCTCAGTAAGAGATCTCGGGCTCACACATGCACAAGCGCTCAAGAACCCCTCGCGGTGGGTCGCACAATTGGGCGAATTCGCCGCTAAAGCACGAGATGACTGGAAGCGCTCACGCTCCCTCGCGGAGCCGCAGGCCGAGGAGAACCGACGAGGCTCGCAGGAGATGACCGACGATGAGATCAGCGAGACTGCGCGGGAGCCATTGTTCCGCAAGAAGCGCGCCGCCCAACTGCGGGCGCTGCTGGTCGCGTGGGAGAACCTCCGCCCAGTGGAGGGCGAAGATGTTGGCGATGCGCTGCGTCGGCACGTCCTCGGCGAAGGATTCAAGTGGCCACCGGAGGCGTTCCAGCTCACCGGCGGGAAGTACGTCTCGCAAGGCGCTCGCAGTGCGCTCCATCACCGCCTGAGCCGGCTCATGGCCTCCCAGGTTGCTGACGTCTCCGTATGCGGAGCCATTCCGCCCTACGGGTTGTTGCTGGGCGGGAAACTCGTCACGCTGCTCGCCCTGTCGCGCGGGCCCTCCGCGCTCTACTTCCAGCAGTACTGCAATCAGGTCTCCGACATCGGATCCAAGATGGCCGCTAAGATCGTGCGGAAGCCGGCCGATCTTATTGCTATCACAACGACCAGCTTCTTTAGCGTGGGCAGTTCGCAATACAACCGTGTTCGCCTTCCGCCGGACCTTGGCGGGGTTGGCTGGGAGCATGTCGGGCAGAGCCGTGGCCATGGCACGCTCCACTTCTCTCTAGAGACGACTGACCTGTTGCAAGACCTCCTGCACGTTGAGACAGGGCAGGCGCTCATCACCAGCCGCTTCGGCGAAGGTCCATCAGAGCGCCTTCGGAAGGTTCGCGATGGCCTGTTACTACTTGGGCTCCCAGCGGATGACCTCTTGATCCACGGTATGCCACGGCGTGTGTACCTCGCTGAGTTTGCGCCTCATTTCTCCCGGATCGGAGTGGAGGGAGCGGCTAAGCCCTGGCGGGTATCGGGACCATCTGTCGAGCAGACCGCTGCCTTCTGGCGTGCGCGTTGGCTCGGACCACGTCTAGAGCGTCGGCCTGAGACCTTCGACGAACTAGGGCGGTTCCGTCGGGAGGACTACCTTCTGTCCAAGCGGCTCAAGAGGAGTGGGCTGCAGCAGGGGGAACTAGCGCTGGTGAGCGGAGGAGAGACGTGAGCTACGAACTGCTCAAGAGTTTGTATGGGGGACATGCCTCGAACGCTGACCTGGTCCGCAAGGAGGATCTGACGCTCTTGCACATTGATACGCCCGTTGAGGGCTATGTGCTCCAGTGCCTCCGCGCGAAGAAGGACGTCGTGCTGACCGGTAACCCCGGGGATGGTAAGTCACATGTGATTCGCCTCCTACAGGCGCGCGGCAATATGCCACCGGCAGTGCTTGAGCCCGACCTTTCGGCGCAACCCACTGCTGACGTCACCCGTCGCTGGGCAGCCGCTGCTGCGAGCGGGAGCCCCTTCATCCTATGCGGGAACGAGGGGCCTCTCTTGGAACTCATCGACGCCGCGCTCGCGATCCCTGCCCTGGTCAGTCGCGCCACCGAGTTGCGTGATCAACTTGGCCACCTCGTGGGGCCGAGGAGAGAGTCGCTAGCGAGGACACCAGAGCGAGTGGTGCTGATTGATCTCGCCGACCGGAATTTGATTGACGAGCGCAACATCGAGCAGGCGCTTAGTCGCGTGGCTCAGCACAAGTTCCTGCCCCATGAACTCAAGACGCGGGCGACCCAGTCCTCCGCTGGGCGGAACATCATGATGCTCTCGTCCTCTACCCAGTCTACCCAGGCACGAAAGCGCCTCGCAGCGCTGATCGCGATCGGAGGGAGGCGTCGTGGCGGCCACTTCACATTCCGGCAGCTATGGCAGGCGGTCGCGCTTGCGATCACCGGAGGGAAGGCAGCATCCACGCTCAATGTGGAGTTGTCGCAAGGCAAGATAGGGTTGGGCACGTACCCCGCCGACAACATAGTCAAGGCGAACGCACACGGCGCGCTCATCGAAGCGGTGCGCGCTTTCGCTGACCCTGCATCCGTGACTGACCCTGACCTGGATGAGGCGCTCTGGTCGCAGGGCGTTGGTGGCTTGGGGCGTGTTGATGCGGATGCTCCTCACGAGGTGCCTGCTGCGCTCTGGGAGCAGGGCCTCCGTGATGCGGCGATCCAGACACACCTCCAGTTGAAGCGCTATGTCGCGATCGCTCACCCCGAGGGCGATGCCCTGTTATCGCGGCTCCGGGAGCGTAGCGATCTGCCATCGCGTTATGATGACGCCGCCCTGCTCACCACGGTCATCAACGGGATCCGCAGGCTCTATGTCCCGCCCGGTGATGACGAACTGGTGCCCGACTGGCTCCTCAGCGGCATCCCGCTCTGGATTGGCCACACTTATGCTGACATCGAGCCCACCCGTCGACCTTATGTCGCTGCGGGCGCTCGCCCTGCTGATGAGTTCGGGATCCTCCGACCAGAGCGTGTCCCGTGGCTTTCGGATGTGATCGGTCCACCACCTGATGAGGCGTGGCTCCTGCACAAGCCCTCCGGCGCTCTGCTCAGGCTCGACCCTGAACTCCTCGACGTACTGGTGCGTGCTCCGACCTCCGCTGGTCCGTTGCCGCTCCCAGAGCGAGTCCAACGCTTCCTTGCGCGGCTCGCAGGGTGGGAGGAGGCACATCCGGAGCAATTGGCAGGTAGGACATCGTTCGCTGTGCTGTCACATCCGCGCGGGCAGTTGATCGTGCACGGCGGCTTCAAGCAGGCGAAGGAGGGGGCATCGTATGCCTAGGCTACGGATGAGCCTTGAGGTTGTACGTGCGGTACTTCAGGGCCGGAAGGAGCAGCGCGGCCTCTTCGAGGAGATGGTCGGCTTTGCCTCGGGGACGGGCTCGCTGAAGAATGTCCATATCATGAACGACCTGGCGCAGACGGTCTGCGGCGGTGCACCTGATGAGGCTGGGGACCTTCTGTGCCGCATCATTCGTGAGGGCTTTGAGGACGATCGTTACGACAACAGCGAGGCTGCGCTGCGGCGGGACCCGCGCTACGGCGGCGCGTTCGAGCGGGCATACCCAGTCACACTTGGGGCCGAACAGGTGCGCCGTCTCCGCTTGGCCGCGCGCGCGCTCCTCAACGTCGATGGCGGCATGTACGTGGCCGGCGATCAGATGGCGAGTTCCGTCGCGACGAACATTGCGCTCCTCGGAGCAGAGGGCTTCAGGCGCTTCAGGATAGGTGCCTTTATATCGTCCGTGTTGGACGACGCGGGCCGTCAACGTATTAAGGAGTTCTACTCGACGGACACAGACCCTGTCTCTCGGACGCTAAAGCCGATATTCCAGCAGGGGGTGCTTGTCGACCGCGTACCACGCCGATCTGGAAAGTCGTCGCTGACCCCTCTCGACCAGGCATTAGGGGATCGGCTTGGAGTGCTCCTCAGTCAGCCACTGAGTAAGCCACTCCTCTTGAGGTATCTCGCCCTCGCATCCTGCATGGCGCTGATCCTCAAGATCTATGGGGCGGGGAGAGAGGCTGGCAGGCCTGCTTTGCTGGCGCTCCCCTCGCAGAGTGAGGGCGCTTCGCGCCCACTCCGCGAGAAGGCCGTGCTGTCATTGAGGCGAGGTGTCGCGGAGTTCGACCGTGCTCTTTCCAAGCGCATCGCAGAGGTGTCTGACGCTGCGCTGTGGCGCTCTGCGAAGCCTGGAGAGGCTGCCGTAGAGGTCACCGAAGGAGATCGCCTCAAGGCGAGCGCAGCGCTTGTCGAGGCGCTCCGCGGAGCGCGGTCTGGCGGGGATGACGAAGAGGGGAAGATTTACTGGCCACAAGACTTTGCTGCGAACTTAGGCCGCCGCGCTGGCTTCATCCTCCCGAAAGACGGCCGCGCTGGTTGGGGAAACTACCTCGCCTTGTCCCCCGAGATGGTCGAGGTCTTGGTGCTGATGTTCGTCCCTCATGGGCAACAACTTGGGTGGCGGACCTTCTGGACGAGGGTCCGGGATGAGTTGGGCTTAGTGATCGGTACCAATCAGCCTGAGGACGCTGCCCTGTTGGAGCAGGCGGGAGTCCCGAACGTGAGCCTGCAGGACTTGAGCGACAACGCCATGGCGCTCTTGGAGCAGAGCGTTCGAAGAGGGGTCGCGCGGTACTTGCCGGATAGTGGTGCGGAAGTGGGGGTTTACGAGTGATGAAGATCGCGACTCTGATCGCAATGGCCGCTGCGCGAGTTATTCAAGAGGAGTCCGGCCTCATGGGCGTTCGCATCTGCCCGGTCTCGCTGCGGCCTGCGGATGTCGGCACGCTGGCCCAAGAGGTTCAGAAGCGCCTTGGCAAGAAGACCTACGTGGCTATCTCCGTGCCTGGGGCTTCGCCGGTGGAGAAAGAGCGAGTCTTCGTCAGTGAAGGCTCCGCAGCAGCAGAGCGCGCTACCCTCTGGCGTAATGAGGTGAAGATCGAGGAGGACGAGCACCTCGTCTACGCAAGCGTTCAGGTCCATGGGAAGGCAGGTGGCCTTGAGGATACGCTGACCCCGCTAGGCGAGGCGGGGCTGCGCGAAGAGTTCGTTCGATGGGCTGACGGTGGCGACTCTGGCCTCCCTCGTGGGCTTGGTGCGGCGCTCCGCGACTCCGGCATCTTGGAACGCGTCTCGGCTGCGGCGCTCTGCCAGTATGCGCAGGCAGTTCTGGGGGACCGGAAGCGCTCGGATTGGGAGGCATGTGGGCATCACCTCTCGCTCTTGAACCTCGCGCGTGATTCAAGGCTTGACGGTCGCGCTGCGGGCGAGCGCCTTGCAGAGAACGATAGGCTTGTGTCCAGGGCGGCGACCGGCGAGCGGGTTGGCAGTACAACTGAGGGGCCGCTGTCTGAACTCCGCGCGGCATTTCAAGCTGCTACAGGCGACATACAGGAGCGCCTTGCCAAGGTAGACTTGGCCACGCTTCTTGACGAAGGCATGAAGAAGCGGGAGCGCCGTGGTGAGGCACGGGCCAAGGCGAAGAAGAGCGCGGTGGTTGAGCCCGCGAAGCCGAAGAAATCGAAGAAGCATAAGGCTGCGACGCCGCGTAGCCGGGAGGAGCAACTCATCGATGTTGCCCAAGGGGCGCAGCAGGGAGAGCGGGAGAAGGCCATCGCCAAGAAGGCGCGGGCTATCGGTGAGGTATCTCCCCTAGAGGCGGGACGAAGTGCTGGGGCCTCGCCGAATGGAAAGGTAGAGACTCAACCGGAGGTGTGGGGAAAGACGGACGAGCGGCGTGAACTTGGTGCGCTCGCCAATGTGTTGCCGCTTGGACTCGCGAAGATGATCCAGGCGCTCACAAATGGGCGAGGCTTCGGGCTCACATGGCGCGCCCGCAACGTAGCTGCGAGCCTTATCCGTGATCTCCCTCTGAATGCGGAGCCGGTCGAGAAGGGCCCCAGCGCAGAGGGCGATGCGCTGGCTAATGCCAGTATTGCGCAGTACACGGCTGCCCGGGATGCACTCAAGGAGCAACTACGCACCTCCGCCCGAGGTGGTGATGGCTTGGCCGAGTTCATCAAGGCACCCTTGATCAAACTCGCTGAGTTGGAGGTGCGTGCAAAGGCCAAGGAACTGCTCCGAGTCGCAGCAGAACTCTTGGACCTCGCCACTTCTTCCATGGACTCAAGGCTGTGCCAAGTCGTAGCGCAGTTTGAGACGGTTCGAGTTGCCTCGCGGGAAGGGGATATTGTCATCGTCCTTGGGCCATTCCACCCCCTCTTGCTCAGCCAAGCGGTGGGGAGGTTCGAGGCGATCCTGACGGACTCGAAGCTTGGACAAGAGGGGAAGGCGCTGCTGGCCCGCTCTTTGTCCGAGGCCCCTGCTGCGCCTGAGCACTGGCCGGTGGAGGGGGAGCCTGTCCTTCGACTGAGCAGGAGCATCGGTGGACTCCTCACATACCAGTCCACAGCGGTTGAACTCGACCCCAAGGAGGTAGCCGACGCATCGAGTGCGGTGATCTCCTCCTTTGTCGAACTGTCGCCCCACTCGAAGGTCGGCATGCGTATTGCGGTTGATGGCGCGCCGATTAACGGGGTAGTCGAGGGGGCGGCACTGGTCTTGGCTGCTGACCCTTCGATCACGCGGATTACAGTTGCTGCAGGTGGTGAGGGGGTCCCTGAGTTGTCTGACCGCGCTGAGGCGGTGCTGCGCGATGGCCGCTTGGCGCTTGAGGCGCTCTCGCGCGGTGCGACCTCGTTACCCTCTGCTCGCCCACACCTGATCTTCAGGTTAGTGCCATCGACAGCAAATCCCGTGGTGACCGAACAAAGCACCCCGAGTCATCCAACGCACGCGAGCGGTGGGGGACTTCTTCCGACGGAGTTCCAAGTGTTCGGCACGGGGTTCCGTGTGAGGACACCCATCGATCCCAAAGAGCAACCGGCGTTGTGCGCGTTTGAGGCGCTCCATGCGCTCCAGAGCAACCGCCAACCTCAGCGCGCGTTCCTTCGGACGGAGTTCGCGGCGTCCCTGCGCTCGATCCTTGTGGAGCGACGCGGGTTTCCTAGGTCGAGTTGGGAGGTGGTGGTCGCGCCGAAGGTCGCGACGACGCCTCCGCCTGGGTTGTTTTTGCTGGCGCATGAGCGGTTCTCCGAGCGCCTGGAGTTCGCGATCGTGAGCGAGGATGTGACGCCAGCGAGCCGTGCCCTTAGAGGAGGTTTCGAATCCTTAGGGATCCAGGAGTTGACGCCGACAATGGTTCGTGACCTTGCAACAAGGCTCGCGAGCGCGACGAACCGCGGCATTATCTCTCCAAGGCGTACTGGCAAGCATGTAATCGCCGCGAGTATCGTCGGTGTCGCACTGCGGCAGGAGTTCCGAGGAGAGGGCTTCGTCGCGCCGCTTGAGGGCACTTCGGCGGTGACGTTGCTGGGAATCAACCCAGCCGACGAGTCAGGCGCGATGGCGATCGGGTTCGGCGCACGGGACTCCACGCTTCATTTCGTCGTTGGCTACGCAGCGCTTGAGCAGTCGTTGGCTGCCGAGTTTGTTCGCGGCAAACTCACGGGCAGTCTTGCAGACAGGTGCGAGCGCTTGCTTCGGTGGATCGAACTCGCGAGCCTCGATACTGGTGGGGTTGGGACAACTGCTGCGCGCGAGGCGCTGAACTGGCTGCTGTTCCCGGCTTTGGCAGAGCGAGACATTGAGGGTGGGGCGACCCACCGGTTGCTCCTGAACTTGGGTAGAGGGACGCGCATCTCGACGAGCGTGCTCTGCTATCTGCCTGACTCTGCGAACGTCCTTGGAGGACGTGGCGCCGCCAAGTTGGGGAATAGTCCGGTCTCGCTCCGCACCTTGAACGTGGAGACGTTCGAAGCGCTGGTGCTTAGCGGGGGCTTTACGTCTGCTGCTTGACTTGGCAGTGCACGCGCGGGGAGCGGTGACCCTCTCTGCCAACGTGAGTGAGACAGTCCGTACCCAGCAGTTGAGTGTGCAGGGCGACCCAGGCAGGGACGATGAATCCGGTGGTGAAAGAGGCTCGGGTTGGGGAGACCGAGGTGATGGAGAAGGCGAAGCGTCGTCGCTTCACGGCGGAGGATAAGCGGCGCATCCTCGAGGAAGCGGACCGCGGCACGAAGCCCGGTGAGGTGGGCGCACTGCTGCGCCGCGAGGGGCTGTACTCCTCGCTCTTGAGCGTCTGGCGTCGCCAACGTGAGGCCGGAGGACTGGCGGCACTGGCGCCTTCCAAGCGAGGTCCCCCGGCGAAGGTGCCCGAACCGGGTGCCCGGAGAATCGCCGAGTTGGAGAAGGAGTTGGCCCGCTCCCAGGCGCGGCTCAAACGCGCCGAAGCCCTGCTGGAGCTCCAAAAAAGTATCGGAAATCCTGGGAGTGGAACTGCCCAAGCAAGACGAGGAGCCCTGATGGCCGCGGCACGAGAGGCCGTGGGCGCGCTGGGCATCGCGCCGGTGTGCCAGGTGATGGGCCTGCCGCGAGCCACCTTCTACCGCGGACTGCAGCCGAAGCAGGGGCCGGCCCGTGGACGCCGTCAGCCCCGAGCCTTGTCCCCCGAGCAGCGGGCCGAGGTGCTCACCGTGCTGCATGAGCCGAGATTCGCGGATGCGGCGCCCGCGGAAGTCTACGCGCAGCTGCTCGATGAAGGGCGCTACCTGTGCTCGGAGCGCCCGCTGTACCGGGTGCTGGCCGAGAACCACGAGGTGCGCGAGCGCCGCAACCAGCTGCGCCACCCCAACCACCCGGTGCCCCAGGTGCACGCGACGAAGCCGAACGAGCTCTGGAACTGGGACATCACCAAGCTGCACGGCCCGGCGAAGTGGACATACTTCTATCTCTACGTCGTCCTGGACGTCTTCAGCCGCTCCGTCGTCGGCTGGCTGGTGGCGCACCGCGCGAGTCGGCCGCGCTCGCCCAGAAGCTCCTGGCGCAAACCTGCGAGCGCCAGGCCATCCCACCCGGCCAGCTGACGATTCACGCCGACCGCGACTCCTCGATGACCTCCAAGCCCGTGGCCCTGCTGATGGCGGACCTCGGCGTGACGAAGACGCACTCCCGGCCCCACGTCTCCAACGACAACCCCTTCAGCGAGGCCCACTTCAAGACGCTGAAGTACCGCCCCGACTTCCCCCGCGTCTTCGGCTGCCTCCAGGATGCCCACGGCTTCTGCGGCGACTTCTTCCGCTGGTACAACGAGGAGCACCACCACGCGGGGCTGGGTCTGCTCACCCCTCACGACGTCCACCACGGCCTGGCGGACGCGCGCCTCGCGGCCCGCGCCACCGTCCTTGAGGCCGCCTTCGCCGCGCACCCCGAGCGCTTCTCCCACGGCCCTCCGAAGCCCCAGGCCCTTCCGAACGCCGTCTGGATCAACAACCCCGCGCCGCTCCCCAACTCACAGGGGGCTGCGCACTAATCTCTCAGTTTCACTGTCTCATTCACGTTGACAGGTTCCGATGGCGCGAGTCGAGTCTGAGGATGCTCTCCCTTTGGAGAAGGTCCCAAGCTACCAAGTATGCTCGCCGCTATGCGGCAAGCGGGCAGCGCTCCCGCCGCATTCTTGGGCAAGAGCCACAGGCCTTCGCCCCTTCTAGGCTGCAGTCGTCGGTGGCAGCCCGCCGATTCGATGCGCTCATGAACAGGAACATTGCCTGTTGTACGAGACGAGGGTGATAGGAAGGTAGACTCCTGTTCATGGCGTGGAGATCAATCCGCTCCGCAATGTTTCGGATAAATTCTCGGCGCGCAGCATAGGTTCCTGCTCCAGAGTACCCTATGGACTCAAGGAACAGGTCGACGTTCCGGTCGACGACGACAAACCAAGTCCAGTCGAGTCCCTTCCCCCAAGGAGCCTCTGCGAGCCCCATGCAAGGAGCCGATACAAGAGAAAGGTACATGCTCGAGATCTTCTCGCTTACCCGCCACACTCTGGAGAGCGACTCCTGTAGACCTTGAGCCCTAGCTAGCGGATCCGCCTCAGATGAGAAGACTCTCGCGCGCAGTGTCTCCATGTCGCCGCCATCTTCGCCAATGACCAGGGCTGCGGAGGTGGGCACCTTGCCAAAGTGACCATAGCGGCGGAGAAGTTCCGTATGCCGCTTCAGGTGACATGGGACCTGTGGGGCCACAGAACAGGCTCCCTGCTTCTTCTCATTCTTTGTGAGATCGCAGGTTTGAATGAGGTCGTTGTTAGAGGTCGGGAGTCGGCACGTGGAGGTCGAGGACAGAGCGAGGAGCGCATCGACTGATGTAAGCTCCGTCGCGTCTCGCGCCGAGATCGAGCGAAGAATGTTCATCACCAGGGCGTCCCGAAGGCGCTGAAACATCGCAACTGTAACGAACAGGCGGAACAGTGCAGCACTCTCGCCTCGCTCGACAGCAGCCCGCTCGACGGCGAAGTGCCCCACGGCTCTCGGCTCACAGAAAGTTCCTACCATTCCAACGTCACCAGGGTGGCCATGGTGGGTCTCGAAGTACCACTCTACGATGCTGCGCGTGCTCTCGACTTGTCGACGCGAGGGCGCACTCATCCGACATCCTCGCGCAGCTTGGCGTAGACGCTACTCACCTGTGCAGTTGGCATCTTACCTTACAGGTAGAGCACATTCCGAGTGGTAGCACAACTGAAGGAGTAGTGTCGGGACTTGCCGCAGCCGCAAGACCGGCTGAAGTTCGTCGACAGTAAGGAACATTCATACCCAGAGTAGCTTGCCGAGGCCCCGTCGCTGTTGCGTCTGCCCTCTCTGCCAACGTGAGTGAGACAGTCCGTACCCAGCAGTTGAGTGTGCAGGGCGACCCAGGCAGGGACGATGAATCCGGTGGTGAAAGAGGCTCGGGTTGGGGAGACCGAGGTGATGGAGAAGGCGAAGCGTCGTCGCTTCACGGCGGAGGATAAGCGGCGCATCCTCGAGAAAGCGGACCGGTGCACGAAGCCCGGTTTCGTAGAACCCCGAATCCTCAAAGCCCTCTTGCATCGCCGCCACGCGGCAGAGATAGAAGAGAGTGGCGTAGTACCACTTGGTCACATCCGAGAGGGCAGCTCAGGCGGGGCTCTGGGGTTGATGGCTCTGTTGCAGAAGGGGCAGGTGCCAATCTGCCCGAGCAGGAGGGGCTGCAACGCGCGTCGCACCATCGGCAG
>NZ_RAWB01000819.1 GCF_003612055.1 Corallococcus llansteffanensis | reverse complement strand
CATCAAGCGCGAGCTGCCCCGCCCCCGCGGCCGCTTCACCCGCGTGGAGGCCCAGCGACTGTCGTTCTTCGAACTGACGCGCGCCGAGGGCAAGGCCACGCTGGAGGAGGCCATCGAGGCCACCGAGCACCGCTACTCGCTGCTGCGCACGCTGGAGCACCGCTACAATGGCCCGCGCGGCGAGCTGACCCAGGTGGACATGGAGAACGCGCTGCGCCAGCACGGCATCATGGAGGTGCTGGAGGAGCGGGAGCGGAACAACCTCCTGACCGCCTACGCCACGCAGCGTGGCGCCACCGGCCGCGTGGCCTGGGCGCTCGGCCTGAGCCCCAGCGAGCTGCAGCGGCTGACGCACGCGCTCCACCTCTCCGCGGAAGTGGAGACCCTGCGCGAGCGGTTCCGTTCCGAGGTGCTGACCAACTCCCACCTCACCCACCGGTTGGATCTGCTCGGCCGGGACAAGTACCTGGCGGACCTGGGCATCCAGAAGAAGTTCACCGACTCGCTCCGCAAGGAGCTGGAGCGACTGGTGAAGGATTCGATGTCGGACGCCACTGATCTCCACTCGCTGGCCAACGTCGTGGGTCGTAAACACGGCGCGCCCGCGGAGCTGGTCACCCGCGCCTTCGAGCGCCTGGGTCTGGCGGAGTCCCTGCGCAAGCAGCTCTCCTCCCAGACCGTTCCCCCTTCGCCCTGAGACGAGGTACCCACCCCATGCCCATCTACGAGTACGGCTGCTCGGCCTGTGGAAAGACCATCGACGTGCTGCAGAAGATGTCCGACCCCGCTCCCGCCGCGTGCACCGCGTGCGGCGCCGGGGGAACGCTGACCAAGCAGGTCAGCCGCTCCAGCTTCCACCTCAAGGGCGGTGGCTGGTACTCGGACCTCTACGGCTCCACGAAGAAGGACGGCGGAGGCGCTTCGTCGTCTTCGTCCACCACGTCATCGCCCTCGACGAGCACCGCCGCGCCGGCCAGCAGCACGCCCGCGGCCAGCAGCACGCCCGCGGCCTCCTCCGGGAGCACGTCGTCCGCGTCCGGCGACAAGTCGTAGCGGTCCGCCGGAACACCGACGGCCGAAAATTCGCTGGGGGCCTGGGGTGGGCGCACACTTCGTGTCGTGCCCTTCCCGCCCTCGAAGCGTCCTCCCCGCCACTGCGCGCTGTGCGGTCATCCGGAGCTGACGGATGCGCGGGGGCAGGGGCGGTTCCTCCTGGTCGCCGACCCGCACGGGCGGGGTCCGGTGTGTCCCGCGCAGCGCGGCTGCCGCAACGGCAAGCTCGCCGCGACGGACACGCCGGCGCTGACGCAGGCCATCCGCTAGGCTAAGCAGGCACCCGTTCCGCGCGCGTTCCATCCCGCGCGCGTCCAGGTGCCATGACGCGTTCCTCCTCCCGCCCGTCGTCCCTCCTCCTGGTGCCGCTGCTGGCCGTTGTCAGTGCTGGCATCGGTGCCGGCTGCGCCTCCGCCACCCGCATGTCCCCCGAGGATCGCGCCTCGTTGGACCGCGCCCTCACCGGCCCGGACGCGGATCAGTACCTGCGCGTCTCCGCGTACCTGACGCCCTTCTTCGGGGACGGCTCCAAGCGGCTGCTGACGCCCTACCCGCCCGAGGACGTGCGGCTCCTGGACGACACCAGCGGCAAGCCCATCAGCCCCGGCGCCATCCAGGCCACGGTGCCCGCGGGCGCGCGCGTGCGGATCACGAAGGTGGAGTTCCCCACCGCGTGGGTCGTCACCGAGCGCCTCCTCTACACCCCGCGCTCCTGGCCGTGGGTGTACCTCACGGTGGAGGGCGCGCCGCCGGGTGAACAGGTGGTGCTGGTGCTCCCGCCCAACCTGGACCGCCCGGCCGACTTCCGCACGGAGCTGGAGAAGACGCTGTCGCCGCGCTCGCTGACGGATCAGCTGGACGGCTTCAGCGCCACGGTGAAGGAGGCGGTGCGCACGAAGAAGCTCGTCGCGGACATGCCCGCGGACGCGGTGCGCATGGCCTGGGGCCCGCCGGAGACGGTGCGCCGCACGCTGGAGGGCACCGCGAAGAACGAGGAGTGGCGCTACGCCGGGGAGCGCCGCAAGGCGTTCCTCACCGACGGCCGCCTGGTGCGCGCCGAGGAAGCGGGCAACGCCGTCCTGCCCTGAGGGCGGTGAAGACGCCTAGCGACGGCCGCCGCGGCGGTGCTGCTTCTTGCCGCCGCCGCCCCCGCCGCCCTTGCGCTGGGCCTGGGCCTCGCCGGGACGGGTGAGGCGGGGCAATTCGCCGGCCATCACCGGCCAGTAGTCGCCCTTGAAGAGCTCTTCCACGAGCTGCGCCTGGGTGAGCACGTCGCGCTTGAAGAAGGTCGCGCCCCGGCCCATCTCGTCCAGGGAGCCGCGCGCGTCGCTGCCGCCCACGCAGGGCAGCTTGAGCACGTCCGCGGCCTCCACGGCCAGGTCGTTGGCCGTCTGCTTCACCTTGGCGTTGTAGCCCTCCACGGCGCACAGCACGCCCGACAGCGAGCGCACGTACTCCATGGCGGGGTTGGGCACGTCCCGGTCGAACGGCCGCGCCGCGACGATGGCCGCGCCCAGGGCCTTCACCTTGGGCAGGCACTCCGCCGCGCTCCACGGCTTCTCCCGGTTGCTCCCCCACAGCTGCACGGGCTCCGGCGCCATCTCCGGCTTCGGGAAGAAGCACAGGTACTGGCCCCGGTCCGTGACGAGCTCCAGGCCCACGAAGACCTTCACCTTGGCCTTGGCGCCGATCTCGAAGAGCTCGTCGCAGCCGTCCTGGGTGTTGGTCTCCGTGAACGCGACCGCGTCCAGGCCGAACAGCGCCGCCCGCTCCAGCACGGCGCGCGGCTCCAGGTCGCACCCCTTGGACAGGTGGGAATGGGCGTGTAGGTCGATGAGCATGGGCGAGCCGTGCCTAACAGGCCTCCTTGGGCCTGTCGAGCCTGCGCGAACGCCCGGGAAGACGCCCGGAAGAGGGCCCGTCCCTCAGGCGAAGGCGTAGGACTGGAAGTTGCCCTGCTTGGCCTGGGTGTTCTTCTCCTCGTAGGTGCGGATGAGGTAGCCCATCAGCATCAGCGACGAGGTGTTCTCCAGCACCCGCGAAGGATCCTTGGAGATGAGGTTCGCGCTGTAGTTGAGGAAGAACTGGGCCAGCTCCTCGCCCGCCTCCTTCACGATCAGGGCGTTCAGAGCGCTCGGCTCCATGGTGCGGATGGTGTTGATGAAATCCACCGCGAGGTCCTTCTTCGTCTTCATGTCCACGGTCCTGCCCCCTTTTTCCCGCCCATGCCCTTGAGACCGCCACGGTCCAAGGC
>NZ_RAWB01000818.1 GCF_003612055.1 Corallococcus llansteffanensis | reverse complement strand
CGGCCGGTGCCTTCGTCCAGGCCGTCCTCGCCATCTACAACGTGGTGATGTGGGTCATCGAGAATGCCTCGCGCATCCTCGCCCTCATCGAAGCCATCGTGAACTCGCTGCATGCGATTGCGACGGGGGCCATCGGTGGCGCGGCGAAGTGGATCGAGAACGCGCTCGCGAGCCTCATCCCCATCGTCATCGGCTTCCTCGCGCGGCTCATCGGCCTGGGCGGCATCTCCGCGAAGATCCGCGAGTTCATCACCAAGGTGCAGGCGAAGGTCCGTGCCGCCGTGCTCGGCTGGCTCAAGAAGGCCTTCGCCTGGGTCAAGAAGCTCTTCGGAAAGGGAGGCCAGGGCGGCGGGAAGGACACCCGGACGATGGAGCAGAAGCAGGCGGACCTCAAGGCAGCCGTCCAGGAGGCAGATGCCCTGATGAAGAAGAAGGGCGCCTCGGCCAAGGGCGTCACCGCCAAACTGAACTCCATCAAGGCCAAATACAGACTCACGACCATCAATCTGGCCCAGGAAGGCGAGAACAAGTACCACGTCGAAGCAGAGATCAATCCCAAGGAGCGCGGCCCCTCGGAACAACTCGCCAGCAAGGGCTCGTTCTCCCTCGCGCCTGGAGGGTTCGCCGCGAGCGAGGGGGCGAAGATCCCGAACATCAAGGCGGGCGCCCCTCCCATCACCGTGCACCTCATCACCAACCACGGTCCGGATGTTCCGTCGGCGACCCTCAAGGATCGCTTCCAGCGGCAGTTGGTCCAGTTCCGGCAGATGCGCGACGCCAGGGTCAAGCTCGCTCAGGACAGCATCACGCTGGCGAACAGCGAACTCCTGAAGATTGAAGGACTCCCTGTCACCGCGGACCCGAAGAAGAACGAGAAGCGGGTCAAGGACATGAACACCCAGTACGCCAAGATCAACGAAGCCAAGGAGAACATCCGGAAGTACCGGCTGATCCGCGAGAACGACACGGAGGGAGTGCTTGGCTCGCTGGAGAAGTGGGGGGCCACGCCCATGCCAACGCGGACGTCGACCCGGTTCTACAGGACCAACCTCATGGAGATGGCGATCAACGCGGCCCTGGCGGCGGGCAAGGAGACGATCGACAAGCAGTTCAACGACGATAACGGCCAGGCGAAGCCCGTGGGAACGAAGCTCTCCTCCCCCTTGCGGGCTACCTTCACCCAAAACATCGGAGTCGGGTACAAGCTCCTGCCCGACATGACGGTCGTCGAGGCGAAGAATCTTCGCGGAGTGGCGGTCATCATCGTCCTCTCGGACAGCGAGAAGCGGCACTATGTCGTTGAAACCGCGTTCCCCGAGTGAGCTGCCCCATGAGCAACGGCCCCGCTGAAGACGGAGACGACTTCTCGGAACCCGACGCGGAGACCCGCGAGGCCGCGCTTTCCCGCGTCAGGTCCTACCTGGAGCGCTTCTACCGGGATGAGCCGGACAATGTCGTCGCATCCAACAATGCCCTGCTGGCATTGGGGCCCGACTGGCGTGAGCGATGGAATACCGCGAATGCGTTCCGGCTCGTCACGCGTGCGGCCTTCCCTCCCGGCACGCTGAAGGAGCTCGTGGACCAGAGCGCCCACCGCCTCATCCGGGACGACGGACAGGCCCGCGAGTTCCTGCAGGAGATGTATGCCTTGAGTTCACTGGACACCGCGGTGAACTACGACGAGCTTGTCTGAGAGCGGATCCCCACCTCCATGGCCACCGCCAGAGCCGCCGCCCGAGGACCTGCCCGCGCCGCGGCGCCGGCCCCGGCGCGTGCGGCGGGAGGCGGTGCCACCTCCGCTGAGGCCCCGGGTGGCGCGGCGGTGAAGGTGGGCGGTGACGCGGAGAAGGACCCCAGGTTCCGCAAGGTCATCGAGCAACTGGAGAAGAGCGCCCAGAAGACGAGGAAGCACCCGCCCGCGTCGAAGAAGGCCGCCGAAGCCCAGGCCGCCGCCGTCTCCCCACCCAACGAAAGGAACGCAGGGGCGAAGGCCAACCAGGTCGACGCCATGAAGTCCGCCGAAGCGCCCAAGGCCGAGCCCAACGGTTTCCTCGCGCTGCTGCGCGCCGAAATCGAAAAGGTGATGCCCAAGAACCTGGACGACGCGGACAAGTTCATGAAGGGCAGTGAGACGGAGCAGGTGAAGGGCGCCGTCTCGGGGGGCGTGAAGGACCAGAAGGACACGGCCGCCGGTCCCACCGAGCAGGCCACCGCGGCACCTCCGGACCCGAGCAGTGTGCCTGGGCGTTCCGCCGCTCCCATGCCGGAGGACCCGGCGGCACCGCCCACGCCCGTCAACACCGCGGAGGCGATGCCCGCGCCGAAACCCGCGGGAGAAGTGCAGGCGCTCCAGAGCCCCAAGAAGGACGCCGACCAGCAGATGAAGGACGCGGACCTCACGCCGACTCAGTTGCAGAAGGCGAACGACCCGCGCTTCTCCGCCGTCCTCTCCGCGAAGACGAACGTGGAGAAGACCGCCACTGCCGCACCCGGCAAGTACCTCTCCAGCGAGAAGGCCACGCTGGGACAGGCGGCCGCTCAGGCCACGGGGATTGGGAAGACCAGCCTCAACCAGATGGCTGGGGTGAAGACGTCCAGCGGCTCCAAGGTGAAGACGCGCCAGATGCTGGCGAAGGCGAAGGACGAAGCGCGCCGCAAGGAAGTCACCGACACGATTGAAAGGCTGTACCAGCAGACGAAGGTGAAGGTGGAGACGAAGCTCTCCACGCTCGAAACCGACGTCATGCGCCTCTTCGACGTCGGGGCCGAGGCCGCCCTGGCGGACATGAAGTCCTACGCCAACCGCGAAATCGACCGCTTCAAAGAGGACCGCTACTCGGGCCTCACCGGCGGCGCACGCTGGATCGCGGACCTCTTCCGCGACGTGCCCGAGGGCATCAAGGTCATCCTCCGCGCCGCACGCGGACGCTTCGCAACCAAGATGGATGCGTTGGCCGTGCGCATCTCCGCCACGGTAGACAACCGGCTGGCGGACGCGAAGGCCGAAGTCGACAAGGGCCAGGCCGCCATCAAGACGTACGTGGCCAGCCTGCCGCGCGACCTCCAGGCAGTCGGGAAGCAAGCGCAGCAGGAAGTCGCCAGTCGCTTCGACGAGCTGCGCAGCGGCATCGACGCGAAGAAGAACGACCTCGCGCAGAAGCTCGCCCAGAAATACAAGGAGGCCCACGACAAGGCCGACGCCGCCCTCAAGAAGCTCGAGGACGAGAACAAGGGCGCCCTCAAGGGCCTCGTGGATGCCATTGGGGAGATCATCAAGATCCTCTCCGAGTTCAAGGACAAGCTGATGGCGG
>NZ_RAWB01000817.1 GCF_003612055.1 Corallococcus llansteffanensis | reverse complement strand
CCTTCGGGGTGGGGCTCCACTGCAGCGCTTCCTGGACGTAGGCCGTCGTGGCCTCGCGCGCCGCGGAGCGGGGATGGGGTGTGGTGCGGATGCGCTCCGGAGGCAGGTGCGCATGGCCCAGGGGCAGGGTGACGGTGAAGGTCGTGCCGTGGCCCTCCTGGCTCTTCACCCCTACCGTGCCGCCGTGCAGCCGGGCGAACTCCTGCACCAGCGCCAGCCCGATGCCGGTGCCCTCGTGCGTGCGCGACGCGGTGCCCGGCACGCGGTGGAAGCGCTCGAAGAGGCGGGGCAGCTCCGGCGCGGGGATGCCCGAGCCGGTGTCCTCGACCTCCAGCGACACCCAGCGGTCGTGCTCGTACAGGCGCAGTGTGACACCGCCCTGGAGCGTGAACTTGAACGCGTTGGAGACGAGGTTGAGGACGATCTGCTCCCACAGGTCCGGCGCCACGTACACGGGCTCCGACAGGCGCGGGCAGTCCACCGTCAGCTTGAGGCCCGCGCGCTCCATGGCGGAGCGGAAGCTGCTCGCCGCGTCCGTCGTCAGCGCGGCCAGGTCCGCAGGCACGAAGCGCTCCTCCTTCGGGCCGGCCTCCAGGCGCGACAGGTCCAAGAGCGCGTTCACCAGCTTGAGCAGGCGGCCCGCGTTGCGGTGCACGCGCTCCAGCTCCTTCCGGGCCGCGTCCGGCAGCGGGCCCGCGCGCCCGGCGAGCAGGTCCTCCGTGGGCCCTAGCATCAACGTCAGCGGCGTGCGGAACTCGTGGCTGACGTTGGCGAAGAACTCCGACTTGAGTCGATCCAACTCGCCCAGCTGCTCGTTCGCGGTGCGCAGCTGCTGGTTCGCCTCTTGAATCTGCTGGGCGCGCCGGAAGATCTCCCCCTCCATCTCGCCCGCGAGCGCCTGGAGCGCCGCGTTCTTGCGGCTCTGTTCGGCGTCCTGGTTCTTCAGCTGGACGAAGTCCGTCACGTCCTCGACGCGATGGATGAGGTAGCGCAGCGTCCCATCCCCGTCGAACACGGGCGAGTTCAGCGGGCTCCAGTACCGCACGTCGAACCCGCCGCCGTCCGCCTCGGGCCGGGGGATGTCGTACTTCTGGACCGCCATCGCGTCCGGGGCGCCCGTCTTCACCACGCGCTCCAGGGACGCGCGCAGGTTGGTCACCCCGGTGGCCGCCGGGTCGTCGGGGTTGTCCGGGAAGACGTCGAAGATGTGGCGGCCGAGGATGGCCTCACGCCGCGTCTGGGTGGCCCGCAGGTATGCCTCCGTCACCGCGACGATGACGAACCCGGGCGTCAGCACCAGGTACGGATTGGGCGAGGCTTCGAACAGGGCCCGGAAGTCAGGGGCCTGTGGCGGGTTGGCGGTCATGACGCGGCCTCGGAAGACGAGGGGCGCGATGGATTAAGCACTCACTCCGCGGATGGCCAGGGGGATGTGTGCATCCGCCCCGCGTTTTTCACCGGTGGACGCTTGGGGGGAAGTCCCCACCCGCGGCGAAGGCCTTCATGCCGCCGGGGCGGCGTCCGTGGAGCCGACGGACGGCGGGCTGGCGGCCGTGACGAGCGGGGGCGGCTGGGCCTTGAGGCGCGCGTAGTCGAAGCAGGCCACGGCGATGGAGGCCACCGGCACGGCGAACAGCGCGCCCCACAGGCCGAAGAGCCGCTCGCCCGCGATGAGGGAGAAGGCCACCACCACGGGGTGGATGCGCGCGGCCTCGCCCATGATCTTCGGGTTGAGGAAGTACGCCTCCAGCGCGTGGATGCCGATGATCCACAAGAGGAGCGCGAAGCCCTTCTGCACGCCGTCCGCGAGCGCGATGAGGATGATGGGCACCGAGCTGATGATGGTGCCGAAGATGGGGATGAGGCTGAAGAGCGTGGCGATGGTGGCGAGCAGGAAGGCGAACTTCACGCCGAACAGCAGCAGGCCCACCAGGGTGAGGCCGCCGTTGACGAGGCAGATGGTGAACTGGCCGCGCACCACGCCGGACAGCGACCGGTCGATGCGCGCCACCAGCGTCTTCGCGTCGGGCAGGAACTCCGCGGGCACGAGCGTGCCGAAGTAGCGGCGGATGGCCTGCGCGTCGATGGAGAAGAACGCGGCGACCATCAGGATGAAGAACAGCATGAAGACGCCGGCCAGCACCTCGCCGACGATGCGGCGCGACACGTTGACGATGTCCGCCAGGTTCTCGCGCACCAGCGACGTGCCCCGCGCCACCGCGTCGGTGAGCATCTGCTCCAGGTCCAGCGCGAGGCTGAAGCCGCTGGAGGTGCCCGCGGCCGCGCCCTCCATGGCCCGGTCCGACAGGGCCACGGGGATGCCGTACACGTTGAGCCAGGTCTCCGCGCGCTGCGCGAGCGTCTGCACGTGCTCCGGCGTGAGCGCGCTGGCGAAGCCCGCCATCTCGCGGCTGACGCGCACCACCTCGCGGTAGAGCTGCGGCACCAGCGCGACGAAGAACAGGTACACCGCGAGGAAGAAGCCCGCGTAGATGAGCAGGATGGCCACCCACCGGGGCACGGAGCGGCCGCCCAGGTTCCACCGCGTGATGCGCGCCACCAGCGGCTGCACCAGGTACGCGATGAGCGCGGCCCCCGCGAAGGGCATCACCACCGAGCGCAGGGAGAAGAGCACCACCGCGAGGGCCACCCACAGCCCCGCGAGGAGGAGCAGGCGCTTGCGGCGTTCATCGGGGGCGGAGGCATCCACGGGCTGCGACATGGGATGTCGGCTTAGGGCAGCAGGCTCCCTCCTGACAAGCTCCCGACAGAAAGCTTCGCGCAAAGGACGCCGCTCCTACGCCGACGAAGCGTCGTGGGAGCAGGCGGGCGACCGGCGCCGGTGCGCCGGAGCCTGGGGCTTCAGGCCTGGGGCAGCGGGGGCGGGGCGTCCAGCCGGGCCTCCAGCCGGTCCAGGCAGTTGCGCATCAGGGGGCGCTTGATGCGGCCCTGGGTGGCCTCGCCCAGGCCCAGCATCTGTTCGGTCAGCCAGCGGGTGAGGAAGAGCAGGGGGACCCGGTCGTCCGGGGAGAGGCCCCGCTCCAGGTAGCGCTTGTTGCGCACATAGTCGTCGAAGGCGTCGAACTCGCGCGCCAGGTCCCAGCGCGCCAGGCGCAGGGCCTCCGTGTAGACGGCCGGGTCGGGGCGGCGGGTGACGTCCGTGAACAGCGGGGCGAACTCGCCCAGGGTGGCCACATCCAGGTCCTGGACGGGCGGCGGCCACGCCTGGAGGTCCTTGGCGAGCAGCCGCGCCACCTCGTCCAGCAGGTGGTCCACGAGGGCGATGGGCTTGAGGTCGAAGAGGTGGTCCCAGCG
>NZ_RAWB01000816.1 GCF_003612055.1 Corallococcus llansteffanensis | reverse complement strand
CTGCGGGTTCATGAAGGCTCCTCTATCACGCGACGCTCGCCTACAGCGAAGGGGGCGGGAAAGCTTCCCGGAACAGGCGCCGGGCGTTCTCGGTCGTCCGCTGGGCGAGCACGTCCACGGGCTCGCCCAGGACGTGGGCCATGCCCGCGAGGATGTGGGGCAGGTAGCCCGGCTCGGAGCGCTGGCCCCGGAAGGGCGTGGGGGCCTGGTCCGGCGAGTCCGTCTCCGCCACCAGGCGCTCCGGCGGAATCACGCGCAGGGCGTCCAGCGGCTTTCGCGCCTCCGCCCAGGTGACGGGGCCGGCGAAGGAGAAGTGGCAGCCCTTCTGCACGTAGAAGCGCGCCAGCTCCGCGCCGCCGCTGTAGCTGTGCATGAGGATGCCGCCTTCGGGCCAGGGCTCCGTCTTCAGCAGTTCGATGAGCGCGGGGTGCAGCCGGTGGCAGTGCATCAGCACCGGCAGCCCGTGCTTGCGAGCCAGGGCGAGGTGTCCGCGCAGCACGGCCACCTGCCGCTCCAGCGGGGCGCCCGTGACGGACGGGCCGTCCAGTCCGCATTCCCCCACCGCCACCGCGCCGCCCTTCGAAAGCAGCGCGTCCAGGCGCTCCAGGTGCAGGCCGTCGTCCTCCGCCGGCAGGTCCGGGAGGAACTGGGGATGGATGCCCAGCCCCACCTGGATGCGCGCGTCCCGGCGGGGCAGCTCCAGCAGCGGCTCCCAGGTCTCCGGACCCACGGCGGGAATGAGGATGCCGTGCAGGCCCGCTTCCCAGGCGCGCGCGACGACGCTGTCGCGGTCCGGGTCGAAGCGCGAAGCGTCCAGATGGCAGTGCGTGTCGATCATTGAGCACCCTTCTTCCGACCCTCGTTCAATCACGGACAGCCTCGCGACGCGCGCCCTTCAGGGCGACCCGCCGCCCGCGAGGGGAAAGCTATGACGCGCCCCCTGACTTTGGAGGCATGAGCATGACCAAGCGAGTGGTGTGGGGCGCGCTGTTCGGTGCGCTGGCGATGATGGCGACGGGTTGCGGTGACGAGTGCGTCGACGATTTCGACTGCCGCGACGAGGGCGTGCCCCCGGAAGGCCAGCGGTTCGCCTGCAACGCGGACAACAAGTGCGAGCTGCGCGACCTGACCACGGTGCCTGAAGAGGACGCGGGCACGGAGGAGGACGCGGGCACGACGGTCGACGCGGGCACCGATGCGGGCCCGGTGGTCGACGCGGGCACCGACGCGGGCCCGGTGGTCGACGCGGGCACGGACGCCGGCACCGACGCGGGCATGAACGTGGCCAAGGGCGGCGCGTGCACGGCCTCCACGGACTGCATGGCCGGCCTGCACTGCGAGGCCGCGACCTGCCAGGCGCTCTACATCGGCGTGACGGGGACGAGCTCGGACGGTGGGATGCACGCGCTCGTGGCCCGCTACGACACGGCGGGGATGACGGCGCTCGGTGAGGACGCCGGCAGCGCCTATCCGCGCTTCGGTCGGGACGGCTCGCAGGTGGCGTTCGTGCAGGGGGATGTCACGGCCGCGACAGCCGAGCTCGTGGTGCGCCCCGTGCCGCTCGTGGCCGCGGCGCCCACCGTGCTGACGACGGGCACGGCCGCCACGACGCCGCGCTTCCGCTACCTCGAATGGGAGCCCGGCAACGTGATTGCCTGGGTGCGTGGCTCGTCCGGCATCTCCACCATCGCCCCGACGGGCGGCACGGCCGGGTCGGTCACCCAGAACGGCACATTCCCGGACTTCGGGCCCAACGGCGTCGACTACGCGTACAGCGCCGCGGGGACGGGCGTCCTCGTCTCCACCGGTGGCGCCGCGCCGACCCCGCTCGCGGGCACGCCCACGTCCGCCGAGCAACCGCACTACAACCGCGTCACCTCGCAGCTGCTGTTCCTGGCCAACCCGGACAACAAGACGGTGCTCTTCGGAACGGAGACGACCCCGGTGCTCCGGCTGTACTCGCTGCCCGTGACGGGCGGTGGCACGCCGCAGACGCTGGCGGACGCCACCACCGAGCCCGCGACCGGCGGCACCGTGGAGTCCTTCATCGCGAACCCGAACTGGGCGCCGGACGGCACCTGGGTGGCGTACGTGCGCGCCTACTACCAGCTCGTCGGCCCCGCGGCCACGCTCTGCGGCAACGCCTCCGCGACGCTGTGCACGGAGGTGAACCGCCCGGGCAACGAAATCTTCCTGCAGCGCGTGAACCCCACGACGGGCGCGATGGATGGGACGCCGGTCTCCTTCGCGCAGAATGGCACGCTGCCGTCGTTCTCGCCGGACGGTCGCTTCGTGGCCTACGTCCAGGGCGGTGAACTCAAGGTGCAGCAGATCAACCCGGCCACGGGCGCGGCGGTCGGCGCGGCCATCGTCCACCCGAAGACCACGTACACGGTCGTGACGAACGAGGGCGACGACCACCGCCCGCGCTGGCAGCCCCGGTAGTCCCTTCGGAGTCGCAAGCCCCGGTTGGCCGGGGCTTCCCGGCCCGCGTTCCCCGCTTCCAGGCGGAGGGGCGCGGGCCGTCGTCCGCCCAGGTGCGAAGTCGGCAGCCCTCCAGAGCTCCAGGGTGCGAAGCCGCGAACGCGGGCCAGGCGGGGTCGTGACGAACCCTCACGCCCGAGTCCAGGAACCGCCCATCCGGGTCCAGCTCCAGGACGAACGTCGGTTCGGAAATGCAGGGGACAGACACTCCAGCCGCGCCCGCGAAAAGCGGCACCGGGTGGAGCAAGGCTGACAGTCGTGTCGCGACAGTCCTTCCTCTCGCGCCCCGGTTCACAGGAGCACGGCCCGAGGAGGACCGGGACGGCTACTTTCAGCCCACGAGGACGATGCGGCGACCCAGCGCGCGGGCCATCTGCGGCGACGTGACCAGCTCCAGCACGCCGCTCATCTCCCCGCCGGCCGTGTCGAACGCCGCGGCGATGACCTCGCCCACGGTGAGCTGGGCCTTCTGGGCCACCACCCGCGCCCGCTTCGCCGTGCGCCGCAGCGCGGGCATCACCCGCCGACCCTGCCGCCGCACCGTGCCACCCTTCGTCTTGCCTGCGGTCCGCTTCGCCATGGTTCCTCCCGCCACATCCCACTGCGCGGAGACGTACACCTTGGGTCTGACACCATGCAGGCAGGGTGCCAGGGCTCAGCCTCCCCGCCAGGTCCCAGAATCCGTGGGTTTCCCTGTCGGGTAGGGGGTTTCCACGGGGGGAGGGCCTCACTTTTTTTCAGCCCTTCAGGGTCGTTCCTCGTTCTGTCGAGTTTTTCGTTCAGCGAGCGCGGTGATTTCCACAGGACGTTCAATGGCGCGCATGCCAGGGG
>NZ_RAWB01000815.1 GCF_003612055.1 Corallococcus llansteffanensis | reverse complement strand
GAGCGGGAGATCTCGCTCAAGACGGGGGAGGCCGTGGTGGCGGCCCTGGAGACGCTGGGGCACACCGTCACCCGCGTCTTCGCGGGCCCAGGGCTGGACCGGGCGCTGCGCGCGGCGGAGCTCGACGTGGCGTTCGTCGCGCTGCATGGCCGCATGGGCGAGGACGGCCGCGTGCAGGGCCTGCTGGAGCTCCTGGAGCTGCCGTACACCGGCTCCGGCGTGCTGGCCTCCGCGCTCGCCATGGACAAGCCCATGGCGAAGAAGCTCTTCCAGCTCCACAACCTGGCCACGCCCCGGGGCTACCGGGTGGGCCGCGCGGACGTGGCGCGCGCGGTGGAACTGCACGGCGACAGCGGCTTCCCGTGCGTGGTGAAGCCCGCGAAGGGCGGCTCGTCGGTGGGCCTGTCGGTGGTGCACGACGCCGGAGCGCTGGTGCCGGCGGTGGCCCAGGCGTGCCGCTTCGGCGGCGAGGCCCTGGTGGAGCGCTTCGTCGCGGGCCAGGAGGTGACGGTGGGCATCCTCGGCGACGCCGTGCTGGGCAGCTGCGAGGTGTCCTTCCCCCGCGAGGGCTTCGACTACGAGGCCAAGTACAAGGGCGGCGCCCAGTACTTCCTGCCGCCCCGCCTGTCGGAGACGCGCCGGGTCAACGTGGAGTCGCTCGCGCTCGCCGCGTACCGCGCCCTGGGCTGCCGGGGCTACGGCCGCGTGGACCTGCTGTGCTCGGACCTGGAGAACGACGTGGTGCTGGAGGTGAACACCCTGCCGGGCTTCACCCCCACCAGCCTCCTGCCGAAGATCGCCGCCCGCGCGGGCCTGGACTTCCCGGCCCTGGTGCAGGGCGTGCTCGACCGCGCCACCCGCGACGAGTCCCACGTCGATGACGCCTCCGGTTTCGAAGTGTCCCCCGTCCCCGTGACGCCCATCCCCCTGCGCGCCGCCCGCTAGGTCCTGCGTCCCCCGGCGCACCCTGGAAGTCCTCTGGAGGGAGGCCCTGCCGCCTCCCGGGATCGCCCTGACGCAGGGAAGGAGGGGTTGACGAAACGCGTCAAAACCGGCGTTCTCAGTCTGCCGAAACCGGGGAATAGTTTGACACGACCCGGGTGCCTCCCTATTGTCCGGCCGCGATCAGTAGTCGGATGGTCAAAGCCCTGTTATTTCGGGCACATACGGGGCGGGGCTCAGCGGACCCAGGAGGCGGCGGTCAGCGTGAGCGGTCGGTCGGCATGCCGCCACGTCTGGTAGGACCGCTGGCGACAGGGCCAGCGGGAGGGGCTGAGCGTCACCGATGACCACCGTCGAGATCATCTTCCTGGCTGTCTACTTCAGCCTGCTGAGCGTGCTGGGGGTCTATGGATCCCACCGGTATCGCATGGCGTTCCTGTACTACCGCCACAAGTTCAAGCTGCCCACTCCGAATGGCACGCTCAAAGCGCTGCCCCGGGTGACCATCCAGCTGCCCATCTTCAACGAGATGTACGTGGTGGAGCGCCTGGTGGAGTCGGTGTGCCGCATCGACTACCCGCGGGAGCTGCTGGAGATCCAGGTGCTGGACGACTCGACGGACGAGACGTGCGGCATCGCGCGTGCGTGCGTGGAGCGCCACCGGCAGAAGGGTCACGACATCGTCTACATCCACCGCGTCAACCGCCAGGGCTTCAAGGCGGGCGCGCTGGAGAACGGCTTGAAGCTGGCCACGGGCGAGTACGTGGCCGTCTTCGACGCGGACTTCGTCCCGAGTCCCGACTTCCTGATGCGCACGGTGCCCTTCTTCGCGGACGCGAAGGTGGGCATGGTGCAGGTGCGCTGGGGCCACCTGAACCGTGAGTTCTCCATCCTCACGCAGGCCCAGAGCATCTTCCTGGACGGGCACTTCATCATCGAGCACACGGCGCGCAACCGGGCCGGCTGCTTCTTCAACTTCAACGGCACCGCGGGCATCTGGCGCCGCAGCACCATCTCCGACGCGGGCGGCTGGCAGCACGACACGCTCACGGAGGACCTGGACCTGAGCTACCGCGCGCAGCTCAAGGGCTGGCAGTTCGTGTTCCTGCCGGAGGTCATCTCCCCCGCGGAGGTGCCGGTGGACATGAACGCCTTCAAGAGCCAGCAGCACCGCTGGGCCAAGGGCTCCATCCAGACGGCGAAGAAGCTCTTGCCCACCATCCTCAAGAGCGACCTTCCGCTCCTGGTGAAGCGCGAGGCCTTCTTCCACCTCACCAACAACATGGCGTACCTGCTGATGGTGCTCCTGTCCGTGCTGATGCCCATCAGCATGGTGGTGCGCTTCCAGCACGGCCTGTACGGCACGCTGTTCCTGGACCTGCCCTTCTTCATCACCGCGACGGCCAGCGTCTGCGTCTTCTACGTGGCCGCCCAGCGCGAGCGCGGCGCCACCGGCTGGGAGCGCTTCAAGTACCTGCCCTTCCTGATGAGCCTGGGCATCGGCCTGGCCATCAACAACGCGAAGGCCGTGGGCGAGGCGCTGCTCAACCAGCAGTCGGGCTTCGCGCGCACGCCGAAGACGGGCGCCGAGGGCAAGAGCGTCAAGGCGCCGGTGAAGAAGAGCTACCGCGGCAGCAAGACGCTGATGCCGGTGGTGGAGCTGCTCTTCGCCGCCTACTTCACCGGGGCGCTGTGGTTCGCCATCGACGCGCGCATCTACACGTCGGTGCCCTTCATCGTCCTGTTCCAGGCGGGCTTCCTCTACGTGGGCGTGTCCAGCCTGCTGCAGGGGTTCGTCGGCCGGGTGAAGGTGGCGGAGGCCGCCCCGGCTGTGAGCTCCACCGAGGAGCAGCCGCGTCAGGCGGCCTGAAGCCCCTCCCCGACAGTCCCGCGGATGCCTCGCGCCGCCGCTTCCTCCCCGGGTTTCCGGGGCGGGAGGGCGGCGCGGTGCTTTCTGGCTAGAGGCCGGCGTCGGGCGTGCCGCGCAGCAGCACCTGCTCCTGGCGCACCGGGGCCGGGCCGGAGGGCGCGGCGTGGCAGCCCTCGTCGATGGCGGTGCTGGACGCGGCGCGCAGGGTGAGGCCGGCGTCGGTGCAGGCCACGGCCTCCGTGGGGAAGGCGACGGGGCAGGGCGTTCCGGAGCCGGTGAAGCCCGTGGCGTGTGTCTCGCCCACGAAGCCGTCCGGGGTTCGGCGCAGGACGATGCCCACCGAGCCCGCGTCCGGAGACTCCACGCCGCCGTCCGCCCACGCTCGCACCACCGCGAGTGACAGCGTGCCGCCGTCGTCCTGGCCCAGGTAGCGGAAGGCCGGGTTCTGCGCGTGGTGGTAGTCGCCGGACTGGTTCTTCTCGCAGCCCGGCGGCACGCGGACGGGGGGTGGG
>NZ_RAWB01000814.1 GCF_003612055.1 Corallococcus llansteffanensis | reverse complement strand
GCGTCATCGCGATCGGGCGCGTCGGCGTCCGGGTCGGAGGCGGCGGGCCCCGGCTCGGGCTCGGCGTAGAAGGGCTGCTGGGGCTCGGGCTCCCGTCGGGCGGGCGCGGCGGCTCGCGGCGGAGGCGCCGTGGCCACGAACGCCGGCTCGGGTGGCGCCGGCGGAGGCTCGGGCGGCGCGGCGGGGGCGAACAGCGCCGCCAGCTCCGGGATGTCCGAGCCCCGCTTCCAGTCCGGCATGCCCTGGCGCCAGAAGAAGCTGCGCGCGCTGATGGTGCCCGCGGCCATCCACTCGCCCACGGCCGCCTCGTCCAGCGGGCCCTCCTGCTTGTTGCGGACCATCACGAACCAGGGCGCTCCCGCTGTCTGACGGGGCGGCGCGGTGCGCGTGGGTTCGTCGTCCCAGGGAGTCTGTGGGGCCGACACGGGGGGACGGGACAGGGGAGCAGGCGCGGTGGCTGCGGCAGGTGCTGCCGCGGCGGCGGGCGCGGTGGCGCCACCCGCGAGCGACCGCTCCTGTGCCCGGATGCGCTCCACGTCGGCGAGCGACACCACGCGGGTGCTCTCCTCCTCGGCGGGACCTTCAACGGTGATGACGTTCTGGCAGTTCTTGCAACGGACCTTGACCGTCTTGCCGCGGACCTTCTCGTCCGCAATGGAGTACCGCTTCTGGCAATTGTCGCAGGTGAAGTTCAAGGGGGAGTCCGGCTCTCGGGGGAAACCGGCGGGGATGCTACCGCCAGAAATCCCCCACGCAAACACACGGTTGACTCTGTCCGTCCGCCCAACTATTCAGCCGCCCTCCCTTTTTTCTCTAGCCTTTGATGAGGGTGGCGGATGCCGGCGAAGGATCTCGGGAACAAGCACGTCTGCTACAAGTGCGCGACGAAGTTCTACGACATGAAGAAGCCGGACCCCATCTGCCCGAAGTGCGGGGCGGATCAGCGGGAGAACGTCGTAGCCAAGGCCCCTGAGGGCCGGCGCGGTCGTCTGGCGGCCGCTCCAAAGGTCATCGAGCCGGAGCCGGAGGAGACTCCCGCGGCCGAGGAGGACGAGGAAGGTCTCGAAGCCTTCGAGGACGAGGACGCCGAGACGCCCGCCGAGCCGGCCGAGGACGAGGACCTGTAGGGTCCTCCCTCGAGGTTTCCCTCTTCCGGGGCCCCCCGAATCATTCGGGCGGGCCCCTTTGCTTTTGCGGCGCGCCCCCAGGCTCCGGGCCCGGGGGCGATGCGGCGCTCAGGGCCGGGGCGAGGACGCCAGCGACAGCTCGGTCAGCACCTGGCGGATCTGCTCGTAGAGGCCGGGGCCCATCTCCTGCATCCCCACGGGCCGGGCTCCCTTGCGACGGGCCCCGCCGGTCGCCCGGTCGGCTTCGCTCGGCGCCATCGGTTGTTTCCTGGGCTGGTGCATGGTGTGTCCCCCCGTGTTTGGAAGTCTACGGCTTCCAGGTCTGCAATTTTGCCACCAAAACAGAAAATTGACCAGGGATTGTGGTTCCCAGCATTTAGACGGCCTTCGGGGGCGATAATTTCCCTCTCGCCCTCCAGGGCATGACAGCGGCGTCAGGGAGGGCCTTCCCGCACCGCGGCGCCCTGACGCAGCGCCCCAACGTCCCAGGTCTGCTCCACCTGGACGGTCTCTCCGGCCCGGACGGTGACCGTCTGGGAGGAGCCGGGCAGCCGCTCGTGCCAGAAGGCGAGGGTGTGGGAGCCCTCGGGCACGCGGAGCCGGAAGCGCCCGTCCGGGGCGGTGGTGGTGAAGTACGGGTGGTCGAAGGTGCGAACCACCGCGTGCATCCAGGGGTGCACGTCGCAGCGGACCTGGACGGTGCCGGGCTCGGCGGGCAGGGGGCGGCGCAGCGACATCCCCTCCAGCGGCATGGCCACGTTGAAGACGGAGCGGTTGGCGCCGGCCTGGGCGCGCACGTTGTGGACGAGCGGGTCGGAGTTGCGCAGCACCAGCTCCGTGCCCGCCCTCGCGGCGAGCGCCGGGGGTTCGTAGTGGCACTGCTTCTGGTCCAGCACGGGCGCCGGGGCCGGCGTCTCCGGGGCGGGCAGCGCCGCGCCGTCCTGGAGCGAGACGACGGCATGGGCCAGGGCGCCCTCCCCTCCCACGACGAGCGACCGGTCTTGCGCCTGGTCGCCGCAGACGTGGGCCACGGTGGCGGAGGTCGGCCCGGTGGAGGCTCGCGGCAGGCGACGGTGGCGAGCAGGAGCGCGGGGGCCAGGAGGGGTCGGAGCGGTGGTGGGAACACGTGTCCCGTCTAACGGGTGCGTGAAGCGGATTCAAACGCTGGAGGAGCAAGCCGGAAGCCCAGGGATGGACGGTCACCCATTTGGGCGTTGGAACACCAGCACCCTTGTTGGTACAAGAGCCACGCCGCGCGTCGGTGCGGCCGTGTTGGGAGGCAGCAAATTTGCGGGAGAAACTGAAGGCCCTGGCGGAGCTGCAGAAGGTGGACCTCGAGGTCGCCTCGCTCCGGAAGGCGGCGGATGTGCATCCCCGCCAGATTTCCGAGCTGGAGCGGGAGCTGGGGGTCGCGCGCAATGGCATCGAAGCCGAGCGGACACGCGTGGCCGACCTGGAGAAGCAGAAGGCCCTGCTCGAACAGAACATCACGGACGAGAAGGACAAGGTGAAGAAGTGGGAAGCGCGCCTGTCCGACCAGCGCTCCACCCGTGAGTACTCGGCGCTCGCTCGCGAAATCGACATCGCGAAGAAGGGCATCCTCACCCAGTCCGAGGCCCTGACGGAGAAGGTCAAGGAGCTGGGGATGGCGCGCGAGGCCATCAAGGGCAAGGAGTCGGACTACGCCACCAGGCAGCAGGGCCTGTCGGGCCGCATGACGGAGCTGCGCGGGAAGCTGGGCGAGTCGGATTCCCAGGTGAAGGACCTGGAGGGCCGCCGCGAGGCCGTGGCCGCGAAGGTGGACAGCAACCTGCTGCGCCGCTACGAGGTCATCCGCAAGAAGAAGCTGCCCGCGATGGTGGGCGTGGTGGCCGGCACCTGCCAGGGCTGCAACATGAACCTGCCCCCGCAGATGTACAACATGCTGCGCACCTCGCTGGGCACCGACGTGTGCCCCTCGTGCAACCGCATCATCTTCGCCATCGAAGCGCTGCAGGACTCCGTCGAGAAGTAGCGACGGGCAGCCCGAAGGTCGCCTCACCCCATGCCGCCCCCTTCGCTCGTCGACCTCCTCCGCCACATCGCTCGGGAGGAGCCGCTGACGGCGACAGTGCGCGCCTTTCGCGGGCTCACCCGCGAACACCTGGGGCAGTTGCTGGACGAAGCCGCCGACAAGCTGAGCGGAGGCCCGCGCGAGCTG
>NZ_RAWB01000813.1 GCF_003612055.1 Corallococcus llansteffanensis | reverse complement strand
CCCCCGGAGAGCCTCCAGGTGCGGAAACTGGCGCAGCTGGCGCGAAAGCTCGCCTCCGAGCTGGCGGGAAGCCGTCGGGTCCCGAACGCCGTCGCTGAGCGGGCGGCCGCCCTGGCGGACGATGTCGAAGAGATCGCGTCGAGCGTGACGGACGCCTGACTCGCTGTTATCCAACGCCAACCCAACCCGTTGACCGGGGCTGAACGCTCCGCGACGGGGCCCCCGCCGTCGGGCTTCCTGCCCGGGGGGGAGGGCCCTATAGTGGGTACAGGGCCTGTAGCAGGTGGGTCTGGAGCCGTCTGAGACGTGGGCGGTTTCGAGGGTGTTGGAGTGCGGTGGTCGGCGGAGAAGGCCTCGGGCGCACCGGGGCCTGGCGAACTCGGAGGCGGCAGTGAAGAAGGAGCACCACGTCAACCTGTCCTGCTCGTTCTGCGGCAAGTCGCAGCGTGAGGTCCGCAAGCTGATTGCCGGGCCCACGGTCTACATCTGCGACGAGTGCATCAAGCTGTGTAACGACATCATCGCGGACGAGAACGAACGCGAGGAGGGCAAGCCTCAGGTCAGCCTGCCCACGCCGCTGGAGATCAAGGCGTTCCTCGACGACTACGTCATCGGTCAGGACCAGGCGAAGAAGGTCCTCTCGGTCGCGGTCTACAACCACTACAAGCGCATCTACCAGAAGAAGCCGGCCGCCCGGCCGCGCCCCGGCGTGAAGAGTCCCGGCGGCGAGGACGTGGAGCTGCAGAAGAGCAACATCCTGCTCATCGGCCCCACCGGCTCCGGCAAGACGCTGCTCGCCCAGTCCCTGGCGCGCTTCCTCAACGTCCCCTTCACCATCGCGGATGCCACCAGCCTCACCGAGGCCGGCTACGTGGGCGAGGACGTGGAGAACATCATCCAGAACCTCCTCCACAACGCCGACTACGACGTGGAGAAGGCGGCGCGCGGCATCGTCTACATCGACGAGATCGACAAGATCGCGCGCAAGGGTGACATGCCCAGCGCCACCCGCGATGTGGGCGGCGAGGGCGTGCAGCAGGCGCTCCTCAAGATCATCGAAGGCACCCGCGCCAACGTCACGCCGCGCGGCGGCAAGAAGTACAACCAGCAGGAGTACGTCCAGGTCGACACGACCAACATCCTCTTCATCTGCGGCGGTGCCTTCCACGGCATCGACGGCGTGATCAAGCGCCGCGTGGGTGAGAAGGGCCTGGGCTTCGGCGCGAAGATCACCCACAAGGAAGAGCGCAGCGTGGGTGAGCTGCTGGCGATGACGGAGCCGGAAGACCTGATGAAGTTCGGGATGATCCCGGAGTTCATCGGCCGTCTGCCGATGATCGCCACGCTCAACGACCTGAAGGAGGATGACCTCGTCACCATCCTCACGATCCCGAAGAACGCCCTGGTGAAGCAGTACCAGAAGATGTTCGAGATCGAGAAGGTGAAGCTGTCCTTCACGAAGGAGGCGCTGCGCGCCATCGCCCGCGAGGCGATGCGCCGTCACTCCGGAGCGCGCGGCCTGCGCGCCATCATGGAGGACGCGATGCTGGAGATCATGTACGACGTGCCGTTCCGCGAGGGAGTCAAGGAGTGCAAGATCACCGAACAGGTGATCACCAAGCACGAGCCTCCGCAGATCGTCATGGAGAAGGAAAAGAAGACCGCCTGAGGTTTCCCTCGGCGGTCGGTTGCTTCCCACCCGGCGTCCCCGCCTTCCCAGGCAGGGGCGCCGTGGTGTTTTCAGCGCCCCGCGCCTTCAGCTTTGCGTGACGCGCACCGTGGTCTTCATCTCGCGGCCGCTGATGGGATCCTTCGCCTTCATGGTGAGGATGCCCTCCACGTTCACGTCGAAGATGATCTCCACGTTCACCGTGCCAGCCTTGGACGGCGGGATGCCGGAGAAGGTGAACTCGCCCAGCAGATCATTGCGCGCCACCGCGTCGTGGTCGCCCTGGTAGATGCGCATGGCCAGCTCCGTCTGGTTGTCCACGCTCGTGGTGGCCAGGAGCTGCTTCGCGTTGGGGATGGACGCGTTGCGCGGGAACACGACGTGGAAGCCGCCGTCGCCGCGCTCCAGGCCGATGGCCATGGGAATCACGTCCAGCAACTGGATGCGCAGGTTGGTGTCGTCCTGGAGCGAGTGCGCGTAGAGCGCGGCGCCAATGGCGACGGCCTCGTCCGGGTGGACGCCCTTGCTGGGCGGCTTGCCGAAGAACTTCGTGAGCCGGTCCTGCACGATGGGCATGCGCGTCTGGCCGCCCACGAGCATGACCTCGTCGATGTCCTTGGTGGACAGGCCGGAGTCCACCAGCACGCGCGCCACCATCTGCAGGGTGCGGTCCACGAGCTGGTTGGTCAGCTGCTCCAGCATCTTGCGCGTGAACTTCATCTCGATGTTCAGGGGCTGGCCCTGCGCCGTCATCGTGATGAAGGGGATGTTGAAGGGGACTTCCTCGCGCGCGGACAGGTCGATCTTCGTGCGCTCGGCCAGGTCCTTGATGCGCTGCATGGCCACCGGGTCCGTGGCCAGGTCGATGCCCGTCTTGGCCGCGAAGTCCTTGAGGACGTGGTGGATGATGGCGTTGTCGAAGTCGATGCCGCCCAGGAACACGTCGCCGCCGGTGGACTTCACCTCGAAGACGCGGTCGCGGATTTCAATGATGGAGACGTCGAAGGTGCCGCCGCCCAGGTCGTAGATGACGACCTTCTCCGCCAGCCCCTTGCCCACGCCGTAGGCGAGCGCCGCCGCGGTGGGCTCGTTGATGATGCGCACCACCTCCAGGTCGATGAGCTTCCCGGCGTCCTTCACCGACTGGCGCTGCCGGTCGTTGAAGTAGGCGGGCACCGTCACCACCGCCCGCTTGATGGGCATCTTCAGGTAGTTGGAGGCGACCTCGCGGATCTTCCCCAGAATCTTGGCGCTGATCTCCTGGAGGGTGAACTCCTTCTTGCCCACGTCCAGGGTGACTTCGTTCTTCGCGCCGGGGCGCATGTTGTACGCCACGACCTTCTTCATCGTGTCGACGACATCGCTGCCGAAGGCACGCCCCACCAGGCGCTTGGCACCGTAGACGGTGTTGCGCGGGTTGAGCTGCCACTGACGCTTCGCCTCGAAGCCGATGAGCTCGTTGCCCTTGTCGTCAATGGCGAAGATGGAGGGGATGGTGTACTCGCCGCCCTTGTAGGGGATGAGCTTGACGTTCCCGCTGTCCTCGACGATCGCCGCGCACGAGTTCGTCGTGCCGAGGTCGATGCCGATGATGGGCTCCTTGTGCATCGCGTGTGGGCTCCGGGTGGGCTTTTTCCGAGGAGAAGCAGGCGGGACCGTATCTCACCCGTCCCGGG
>NZ_RAWB01000812.1 GCF_003612055.1 Corallococcus llansteffanensis | reverse complement strand
CCCCATCCCCGATGCCGATGGCGTGGCCCTGCGTGTAGTCCACGTTGCGCGTCCACGCGGAGCCCACGGCCACCAGCGCGTGCCGCACGCTGCCCGCGCGCAGCGCCTCCCACGCCAGCACCACGCCCATGAGGAAGTTCACGAAGTCCGTCTGGACCGGCACCACCAGGGCGCCCTGCCCCAGCCCCAGCTCCCGGTGGACGGCGTAGAGCGCGTTGGGCGTGACGAACTCCGACACCGACACGTAGCCGTAGAGCCGGTCCACGTCGGCGGGCGTCAACCCCGCGTCCTCGAGCGCGGCGGCGCCGGCCTTCGCGGTGAGCGACGCCAGCGACTCACCGGGCGCAAGCACCCGGCGCTCCCGGTTGCCGTAGAAGAGCGCGTGCTCACCACCGCCCGCGGCGGCGGCACGGCGCAGGGGCTCGAAGAGCGGGTCGTCGTTGCCGCGCACCTGGGCGGGCACCGCGGCGCCCACTCCCAGCAGCGCGTACGTGGGGGACGTCATGATGCGCTACGTCGCGTCCGACGCCACCGCGGCGAAGCGCTCGCCGTAGGGCGGCACCTCGCGGTAGTCGATGCGCGCGATGATGACCTGCGGCTGGCCCGTCTCGTCCGCGCGCCGCAGCGCCTCCGGCAGGAGGGCGTCCAGCTCTCCCGGTGCCGTCACCGTGTAGGCGCGCGCGCCCAGCGACTCGGAGAAACGCTCCAGGTCCGGGTTGCCCAGGCTGTAGAACTCGTCCTCCAGCGGGTACGACCGGTCCTGCACGTGCTCGCCGTGATTCACCGTGCCCAGGAAGTTGTCGTTGAGCACGATCGTCACCGTCCCCACGCGGTAGCGCGAGGCGGTGAGCATCTCCACGCCGTTCATCAGGAACGCACCGTCACCGGTGATGGCCACCGCGGCGCGCTCCGGGCGGCCAAGCTTGCCGCCAATGACGGCGCCGCAGGACCAGCCCATGGACGACAGGCCACACGGGTAGAAGACGCGCGTCGGGGGCGTCACGTGCAGCATGTTCGACGTCCAGGCCGTGCAGTTGCCCATGTCGATGTACAGGTCCATGTCCGGACCCAGGTGCTTGTCCAGCTCCGCCATCAACTGCTGCGGCTTCACCATGCCCTCGGCCTGCGCAGCGCGCACGTGGGGCGCGGGCTCCTTCAGCGCCATCACCTGCGACCAGCGCTCCTGCACGCGCGCGCCGCTGGACGGGCCAATCATCTGCCCCAGCTCCGCCAGGCCCGTCACCACCGAACCCACGTCCGCCACGATGGGCAGCCGCACCGGCAGGAACTGGCCGATGTTGGCCGCGTTCACGTCCACCTGGATGACGTGGTGGATGGCCTGGAAGTGCTTGTGGAAGCTGCGGGTGGCCCACTCGCCCAGGCGGCTGCCCAGCACCAGCAGGACATCCACGCCGTCGCGCAGGTACGTCTCGGAGCGCTTGCTGCCCGCGAGCCCCAGCACGCCCAGCGAGAGCGCCTCGCGCTCGGAGAAGAGCCCCTTGGCGCGCACGCTGGTGGCCACCGGGATGCCGTGCTGCGTGATGAAGGCGTTGAACGCCTCACCGTGCTGCCCCATCGCCTCACGCGCGCCCGAGCCCAGGAAGATGAGCGGACGGCGCGCGGTGCGCAGCATGGTGAAGGCGGCGCGCAGGTCCTCGAAGGGAGCGGACGGGGGCCGCGCGCGGAAGGCGCCGCGCGTGGTGGGCACCGTGGCGCGGTGGATGGGCTGGCGCGCGATGTTGGCCGGGATGCTCAGGTGCGCGGCGCCGCCGGGCAGCCCCTGCGCGGTGCGCAGCGAACGCGCCAGCAGGCGCTGGAAGCTCTGCGCATCCCCGACCCCCACGGAGCTGGCGCACGCCTGGCGGAACATCTCCACCGTGTTCACGCCGTGGGTGCTGCTGCTCTCCTGGAGGGCCATCAGGCCGACGCGTTCCGTGGGGACGTTGCCGCTGATGGCCAGCAGCGGCACGCCGTCCAGGTGCGCGGAGGCGACCCCCGTCAGCGCGTTCGTGGCACCGGGGCCCGCCGTCACCATGCACACGCCCAGCTTGCCCGTGGCGCGCGCGTAGCCATCCGCCATGAACGCCGCCCCGGACTCATGGGACGCGATGATGAAGCGCATGGAGGCGTGCTTGCGCAGCGCCTGCTGGAACGGCGCGATGTTGCCGCCCGGGACGCCGAACACCGCATCCACCTCTTCGGCCTCCAGGTGCGCGATGACGCAGTCGGTGACGGACAGGTCCTCCACCGTCTTGAAGCCGCGTGCGTTCGCATCCCCGTACATCGGGATGGGGTCGCCATGCCGCGCCTCGAGCACGTTCACCTGCCCGGCGGTCGGAGCTTCATGACGAAGCGCCTCCACCGACAACTCGGTCCTCTTCGTGGACGAGGGAACGGACTGCAGCTCAGCGAGCGAGGAGGTAGACATCGGGCGGCGTCTCCAAGGCCCCGGGTCCCGTTAGACTCGACTACACGGCGAGTCGCTGCCACCGAGTCCGGGGAAGAACCCTCGATGCATGCGGCAGTTTTGCGGGGGTGCTGAAAAGATGCATCGCCTTCCTAGCGAGACTGTCGGCGATTGGGAAGTAAAAACCTTGGAAAGTTTGCGTGACGCTGGATTCTTACAGTTCACGACGATTTCCTCCGTCCACGGATACGGACCTTCCTGGTTTCACGGGGAGCGCGGGACGGCTCGAGCGGACGGTTCGCGCGTACGGAAGCCACGCGAGTGTGGATCCATGGACGTGTTGGCTGGAGTAGGCTTCGAGGGTGCGCCGCCTCCGGTTCGGGTCGCACGGAAAGACGCGCACCACCAATTCAAAGTGGGGGTTGTCATGGCTGAGAATTTGCGGACGGAGTTCGGCTTCCGGATGAATGCGTCGGGCTACATCACGCCTGCCGAAGCCAAGGCCTGGTTCGAGGATCTCAAGACGAAGGTGGCGGTGAAGAAGGGCCGGCCCTTCGGCGTGCTGGTGGACATCCGGGGCCAGAAGGCGAACCCGCCGGAGACGCAGGAGATCACCAAGCAGGCGATGGGCTGGCTGAAGCAGAACGGCATGGTCCGCTCGACGGTGGTGCTCGACAGCACCGTGGCCCGCCTGATGATGGTGCGCATGGCGAAGCAGAGCGGCGTGTACGAGTGGGAGCGCTACATCGACGCGTCGAAGGATCCGGACTGGGAGCACAAGGCCATCGACTGGATCGTGAACGGGTCGGAGCCGTCGAAGGAAGAGGACGCGGCGGCCTGACGTTCCGCCCAACCTACAAGGTGAGGGCGGTGATGACCTCCGGGTCCACCGCCTCCCTTGTCGGGCGGGGTCCTGCTCCCGCCCACCCCCTGTCCTGAAA
>NZ_RAWB01000811.1 GCF_003612055.1 Corallococcus llansteffanensis | reverse complement strand
CACCTTCTCCGGGCCCTCCCCACCCACCAGTTTCTCCGCCAGGAATCCAACGGGAGGGGACAGGCATGGGTTGGGCGGTACTCACGGGACTGCTGCTGACGGGCATGACGGCCGCGACACCGCCCACGGCCATTCCGGTGCGGGGAGGCAACGCGCTGACGCTGCCCGCGCACCGGCACATCGTCCGGGTGTCCCGCAGCGAGGGCTCCGTGCTGCTCGCCGCGGTGCAACAGGGCGGACAGGACGGACACGGGCTGCGCATGTTCCGCAGCGACAACGGCGGTAGCAGCTGGAAGCTGGAGGGCGTCATCCACGACGGCTCCTCCTACGACCGCGCGGACCTCATCGTGGTGGGACGGGACGTGGCGCTCGTCTACGCAGTGGAGACGCCGGACAGCCAGGGCATCGGCGGCTCCACCAGCCGGGACGTGTACTTCCAGTGGTGGCGCTACAGCTCCTCGAAGAACCGCTGGAGCCCCGAGTCCGCGGTGCGCGTCTTCGACTCCACCAGCTCCAGCACCGCGTACTACCGCGCGGAGCTGGCGAGGGACTCGAAGGGCCGGCTGTGGGTGCAGGCCTTCTTCCGCGAGAAGGACGCCAGCAACACGCTGAGCATCGCGGTCAGCAGCGACGGCGGCTCCACCTTCCGCGAACAGTCCGCGCTCGCGCGCGACATCTCCAAGCGCGGCGGTGGCCGGCTGGTGCACCTGGGCAGCCGCATGATGATGCTGTGGGCCTCCCACAGCGGCTCCGACAGCACGCGCTACCGGATCCGCGACGACAGCGCGTCGCTGTCCTCCTGGTCCTCCACGCGCACCGCCTTCTCCGACGGCATCTACCACGGCGCGGCGCTGAGCGCGGTGGCGGACGGGAGCGGCGGCCTGCACCTGGTCTACAAGGACAACTCCGAGCGCCTGATGTACCGCCGCTTCAACGGCAGCAGCTTCGGCTCCGCGGTGCGCGTGCTGGAGGACGGGGACTGGGCCTCGCAGCCGGCGCTCACCCGCGTGGGCAGCAGCCTGTACCTCTTCTACAACCAGCTCCGGAGCGACGGCAGCGGGTACCGGCTGTGGGTCCGCGCGCTCTCCTCCAGCGGCAAGCCGGGCGCGGGCAAGGAGCTCGCGTCGGTGTCCGGCTTCGCGGGCTACCCGGCCGCGCCGGAGGTGCTGCCCTCGGGCGTGCCGCTGGTGGCCCTCTTCGGCATCGAGCCCTCGTCCGGCTCCAGCTACCGGGTGTCGTTCTTCTCCACCAGCACGTCGTCGCTCAAGTCCAGCGCGGTGGCCGCGAAGGAGTCCCCGTCCCACGACGAGGCTGGGGACGCGCGCGTCGCGGCCACCGGAGGCTCGGGTGGACCGCCCTCGTCCGGCCCGACGCCCCAGGACCCCGGCACGCTGGGCAGCGCGCTGACGGGCCCGTCCCAGGAGGCGGTGGCCGTCGGGTGTGGCGGTGCCAGCGCGATGTTCGCGGTGTTGCTGACCCTGAGCCTGATGGAGCTGGGACGTCGCCTCCCCACCCGGGCCCTGCGCTTCTAGCGCGGGCCGCCAAGGCTCGGAGACCGGAGACCGGAGACCGGAGAGGACGGTGCGCGCGGGCGGGGTCCCCGGGAGTCATCCCGAGGGGCACCGCCCGTGGGCGCGTCTCCCGGCAGAGGGGAGACGCATAGCCCGTTCGCGCGAACGGCCTACGTCGTCGTAGGAGGCGTCGCGGTGTCCTGCTCGTCGCCCGTATCGTCGTCGGCGTCGTCCGAACCCGTGTCGTCGGCGTCGACCGGCGCCGTGGAGGCTCCGTCCGCGGCCGGGTGGTGGCCCCCTTCCGGGTGCGGCTTCTTCTGGCTCGGCGGCGAGGACTTGCGAGCGGCCGCGGCGGCCTGGCGCGCGAGTTCACGGGCCTTCTGCGCGACCTTCGGCGTGGGCGCGAGGATCATGAACATCTGCCGGCCTTCCATGCGCGGCATCTGCTCGGCGACGGCCACGTCCTTCAGGTCCTTCACGACGTCATCGAGGATGGCGCTGCCCAACTCCTTGTGCGTGATTTCACGCCCGCGGAACTGGATGACGACCTTGGCCTTGTTGCCCTCTTCGATGAACCGGCGGGTGTTGCGCACCTTGAACTCGTAGTCGTGCTCCTCCGTCTTGGGACGGAGCTTCACTTCCTTGAGCTGGATGACCACCTGCGTGCGCTTCGCGTCCGAGGCCTTCTTCTTCTCCTCGTACTTGAACTTGCCGTAGTCCATGATCTTGCAGACCGGCGGCTTGGCCATGGGGCTGACTTCGACCAGGTCGAGCCCCTCGGTTCGGGACCGCTCCAGGGCGGCCTCGATGGTCATGACCCCGAGCTGCGACCCGTCGGAGCCCACGACACGGACTTCCCGCGCGCGGATGCGGCGGTTGGTTCTCTGGTCCCTGTTGGGACCGCGACTGTTTCTCTGTTCGCGAATGATGTGAACATCCTCCAAAAAGGGTTGCAGACCCACCACCCGTGAAGATGTGGCGGGCCCTTCAAAGTGGCAGGCCCTACGGTGTGTACGGCAGTCAGCCTGTCCGACTCCCGATCGGGACGGTAGGCCTTCTGCCCCGAAAGCGTCAGGAAGCACGCCTTCTGGCCAGCCAGGCAGGGAGACGTGCAACGGACTCTACCCGGTTCACGACCCCCCAAGGCAAGGTAACGCGGGCGCGTCCCCATTCCCACGACCCGGTGTTGCCTAGGATGCGCCCCATGGCGAAACGGTCCATGGCGTCCCTCCGCATCCCCAGGAGATGCCGACCCCTCGGGGCGGTTGCGCTCGCGGCGCTGCTGCTGCCTGCCTGCCTGCCCGTCTCCCACCCGCCAGAGCCGGCTCCTCCGGTGGACTCCAGCGCCCGGGCCATCGTCCAGGGCACGGACGCGCCCGGGGACGCCGCCGCGGTGGCGCTGGTGGCCCGGCGCACGCGCTGTGGGGGGGAGCCGCCGGTGCTCCTCTGCTCGGGCGCCCTCATCGCCCCGGACGTGGTGCTGACGGCGGCGCACTGCCTGGCCGTGTTCGGGGAGGCGGGGCCCTACGAAGTCTTCCTCGGACAGACCCTGCTCCCGGAGCCTGGAGGCCGGTTCGTGCGCGTCACGAGGGCGGTGTCCCACCCTGGCCATGTCCCGGCCACGCACGCCTACGACGCGGCCCTGCTGCGGCTGGCCACGCCCGTGAACGACGTCCCGCCCTTCCGCCTGCCGGGGGCATCCGACGCCCCGGTGGTGGGGAGCGCCGTGCGGGCGGTGGGCTACGGGGACACGAAGGACGCGGCCCGGCCCTCGGGTCAGCGGCGCCAGGGGCAGCTCCAGGTGACGGGCGTGGCCCCGGCCTCCTTCCAGGCGGGACCCGCGCCGGGGATGAGCTGCGTGGGCGACAGCGGAGGGCCAGTCCTGGGGG
>NZ_RAWB01000810.1 GCF_003612055.1 Corallococcus llansteffanensis | reverse complement strand
GCCCCCCAGGGGGGGCGAGGTCCGGGTGGGCGTGCTCATGCGGACGGGGTCTCCTTGGGGGGAAGCAGGCACACCCCCTCGTGGATTGTGTGTCTTTCCGCCAGACACCGGGCCGTGTTTCAGCCCACCGCGGTGAGCCGGGTCCGGTATCAGACGGATGCGGGCATACGATAGGGTTTGCGACAGGGATGTGCATGCCCGTCCGGTGCCGGACGCCCATGCCCCCGGTTGGAATTGTAGAACACCCGCCACTGGGATTTCACAGAAAGCAGCCTTTCAAAATCTTGCCGGTTGACGTCTGATGACCGCCCCACGCAAGAAGGCAGGGCTTTCGCATGCGGTCATCGCTTCGTCGTTCTCCCGGAGTCCTGGCGCTCACGGCCGTCACCACGGCCCTGGGGTTGCTCACCGCTTGCGGAGAGGGCGTGTCGGAGGACGACCCGTTCGGGCAGGCCCGGCAGGCGCTGTTGAACGGCGTCGGGTCCACCGCGGCGCGGGCGGCGCTCGCGAAGCGGTGGGCGCCCATCCACTACCAGGACGTGGACGTCACGGGCTCGCACTCGCTCAGCGGCAAGTCCGACTTCATCACCCGCGTCGACTTCGACGGGGACTGGAGCGGGACGAACAACTGGGACAACACGGGCTCGCGAGCGCTCACCGCGCACGCCTACCAGTCGGTGGTGGAGACAGGCTCGCACTGGTACCTGCTCTACACCTTCTTCCATCCGCGGGACTGGTCCGACTCCATCTTCGACACGGAGCACGAGAACGACGGCGAGGGGGTGCTCCTCGTCGTGCAGCGGGATGGGAGCGAGTACGGCGCGCTCGTCGGCGCGGTGACGGTCGCGCACAAGGACTTCTTCTCCTTCACTCCGGCGGGCAGCCCGCTCGGCTCGGGGTCGGAGTCGCTGGACGGCACGCTGTCGCTGGCCTCCTTCGAGGGCCAGCCGCACCCCATCACCGCCCAGGAGGCCAAGGGCCACGGCCTCAAGGCGTGGCCGTACTTCGACATCGTCGGGGACGGCGTGAAGTACTACCCGTCGCTGAGCCTCGCCGAGCAGCCGTCCTCCGCCACGGACGCGGACGTGCGCTACAAGCTGCTCGACGTCTACAGCCCCACCGAGGGGCTCTGGCCGCGCCGGGACCTCACCACGCTGTTCGTGTCCGACGGGACGTTCCGGGGCGACACGGGGGGCGGCTGCGGCCTGGCGGCGGGCAACTGCGGCACCAACTCCGCGAACGCGCCCTGGGGCTGGGATGACCAGAACGACGGCCCCATCCTGCGCGGGGAGATCGCCAAGGACCCGGCGAAGCTCGCCGCGTACTACTTCAGCCCGTCGTCCCAGTTCTCGACGACGTACACGTTCAACCCCTTCAAGGGCATTGGCGCGGATCCGAACCAGCCCTGAGCGCGGCTGCGTGGCGTCCAGCAGCCGCGCTCCCATCCCTCCGCCGCCAGCGAGTCAGCGCACCCAGCTCACGTTGCTGTACGCGTTCACGCCGTCCGCCCGCTCCGTGTTCGTCAGCGGCGCGTAGACGCGCGTGGAGATGGTGTTGGCGGCGGTGTCGATCTCCACGAGCCGCGTCGGGTTCGTCGTGCTGTCGTGGTAGGTGTTGAGCATCTGGTAGATGGTGTTGCCGTGGACGCCGGTGTCCGTGCGGTAGGCGGCGTTGCCCACGTGGCCGGAGAAGACGAAGCGCACGTTGGCGTACTGCTTGATGAGGTTGTCGAACACGTACTGCGGGCTGTTGTTGCCGTAGCCGCCGTTGGACTGCTCGATGCCGCCGCTGCCGTTCAGGTGCGAGTGGGTGATGAAGATGACGTTGTGCCTGGGGAACTGCGCCAGCACCGTCTTCGCCCAGTTCACCGAATCCGTGCGCGCCCACAGCTCCAGGTTCACGACCAGCCAGCTCAGGCCGCCCGCGCTGAACGTGTGGTAGGCGTTGTCACACTTGCCCGTCTCGAACACGCCGCCCAGCGCCTTGAAGCGCGACAGCGGGAAGTACGTGTTGAAGGTGGTGGTGTTGCGCAGGTTGGCGTTGACGTTGCCCGGGCACGCGCTGCCGCCCTGGCACACCGCCGCCGTGTCGTGGTTGCCCAGGGCGATGGCGTAGGGAATCTGGGCGTTGTCCAGCACCTGGTACGAGTCGCTCGCGCGCTGGTAGTGCAGGTGGTCCGGCGTGTCCCAGTCCATCAGGTCGCCGGTGTGCATCACGAAGCGGATGTCCTGCGCCGTCTTGTTGTCGGCGATCCACTGCATGCGCTGGGTCAGCCGGGCGGGCTGGTAGACCGTCTCAAGCTGCGTGTCGGGGATGACCACGAGGGTGAACTTCGTGTCCACGGCGGTGGGCGCCGCGTAGAACCGGATGCCTTCGCTCACCCAGCCCGCGGCGGTGAGGCTGTCGCGCTCCGCCTGGGTGACGGCGTGGCGGTGCTTCTGGAGGGTCGTGTTGTTGAAGCGGTAGACGGGGATGAGGCACGCCTCCGCCGTCTTGGAGGCGTAGAAGCCCACGCCCTCGTCGGTGGTGTAGCCGTTGGCCATCAGCGTCGAGCGCTCGGTGGCGTCGATGGTGACGATGTGTTCGGTCTTGCCGGGGCTGTAGAGGCGGTAGACGGGCGACAGGCCGGTGCCCGTGGACGTCGCGGCCTTGAAGGGCGTGCCCCGGTCATCCGTGAACCCATACGTCGTGCCCGCGTTGGCGGCCTCCGTGGGGTTGGTCGTCAGGAGGCTGGAGCCGGTGGCCGGCCGCACGCGCATGTACACAGGAGCGCTGAGCGCGGCGCAGTCCAGCGCCTGCGCGGTGCTCCCCACGTCCTGCGTGGAGGCCGGCTGCCGCGACTCGGGCGCTTCACCCGGACCACATGCGGACAGCATGCCCGCCAGGGCCAGGGAGGCGATGAGGGAAGAGGGCTTCAAGGGGGACTCCTCAATGCTTTCAGGTTGCGCAGGTTAAAGACGAATTACGCGGCTGCGCATAGCATTGAAGAGCTGGTCGGGAAAGACCCGAACCGCGGCTCAGTCCGGGTAGAACATGGGGTCGCGCGTGGCGACGAACGACGAGATGGCGTGCGCCACCTCCGGCGGCAGGGTGGTGAACTGCACGCCCACGCCGGGCATCAGCTCCGGGGTGCGGTCGTTGCCGTCGCGGGCCCAGCGCACCACGCCGTTCACCGTCAGGGGCCGTCCGCCCGGCAGGGTGAAGTCCAGCTCCACCGGCGTGCCGCGCGGCACCGACTCCACCGTGGCGATGAAGATGCCGCCCTCGCTGATGTCCATGGAGAAGCCGGTGAAGAAGTTGGAGTCGCTGCGCGTGTCGATGGTCGTGTGCATCCGCACCCGGCCGTTGCGCCGCGCCTCGTCCTTCGCGGGCGGCGGGGGCGTGGCCTCGCGGGCGGGCGCCGGG
>NZ_RAWB01000080.1 GCF_003612055.1 Corallococcus llansteffanensis | reverse complement strand
CCACCGCCCGTCGCGGCGCGTCCGCCCTCCGGAGCCTTCGCGTCCGTCCCCACTGCGTCCAGCGCGGCGCGTCCACCGTCGGGGGCCTTCGCGTCCGTCCAGTCGACGCCCGCGCCGCCGGAGGACACGGAGTCCGAGGCCCGCCGCGCCGAGCGCCAGGCCCGCCTCGCGCGCCACCCGTACATGGCGCGCAGCCACAAGCTCACGGAGCTCATCGCCCGGGGCAGGGCGGCCATCACGCGCGGAGACTTCGAGCGGGCCTACCAGGACTTCAACCACGTGCTGGGCCTGGATCCGAAGAACCGCGAGGTCGCCGCGCTGCTCGTCGACGCGCGCCGCAAGCACGACCTGCACCGCGCGCAGGCCGAGGTGGAGCGCGGCCAGGAGCTGGAGCTGCGCGGGGACTTCGCGGGCGCCCAGTCGGCCTACAAGCTGGCGGTCTCGCTCAACGGCGACAACCCGGAGGCGGCCTATCAGGCCGCGCGCGTGGGCCGGGAGCTGAACCAGGACCCGCAGGAGGTGCGCGCGCTCGCCCAGCGCGCGGTGGAATTGAAGCCCGGGCGGGTGGATTACCAGCTGTTGCTGGCCCAGGTGCTGCTGACGGCGGGGCAGAAGAAGCAGGCCAAGCACCACTTCGAGGAGGTCGTGCGCCTGGATCCGGACCACGCCGAGGGTCGCGCGGCCCTCAAGAAGTTGCGTTGGACGTTCTCGTGAGGTGCATGCGTCCCCATGGCTGAGCCCGAACCGCTGATTGGCATCGACCTGGGGACGACGAACAGCCTCGTCGCCACCGTCCAGGACGGCCAGCCCATCATCATCAAGAACCGCACGGGCGTGCCCCTCACGCCGTCCGTGGTGGCGGTGTCGAAGAACGGCAAGCGGCTGGTGGGCGGCATCGCCAAGCGGCAGGCCATCACCAACCCGCAGGAGACGGTGTCCGCGGCGAAGCGCCTCATCGGCCGCAAGTTCTCCTCGCACCCGGTGCAGGACGCGCTGCGCGCGCTGACGTACCAGGTGGTGTGCGGCGCGCACGACGACGTGCGCATCCGGCTGGCGGGCCGCGACCTGGCCGTGCCGGAGATCAGCGCGATGATATTGGCGGAGCTGAAGGCGGACGCGGAGGCCCACTTCGGGCGGCCCGTCACCCAGGCCGTCATCACCGTGCCGGCCTACTTCAACGACGGCCAGCGCCAGGCCACCAAGGACGCGGGCCGCATCGCCGGGCTGGAAGTGCTGCGCATCATCAACGAGCCCACGGCGGCGGCGCTGGCGTACGGCTTCGGGCGCACGGTGAACGGGAAGATCGCCGTGCTGGATCTGGGCGGCGGCACCTTCGACGTGTCGGTGCTGGAGATCAACAACGGCATCTTCGACGTGGTGGCCACCGGCGGCGACACGTTCCTCGGCGGAGAGGACTGGGACCACCGCATCATCGAGTGGATGGTGTTCGGCTTCGCCAAGGAGCACGGCATCGACCTGCGCAAGGACCGCATGGCGCTGCAGCGGCTGAAGGACGCCGCGGAGAAGGCGAAGGTGGAGCTGTCGTCGGTGAAGGAGACGCAGCTGCACCTGCCCTTCATCTGCACGCCGCCGGGCGGAGGCGCCGCGCTGCACCTGCAGACGACGCTCACCCGCGAGAAGCTGGAGGACCTGACGGCGGACCTGGGCGAGCGCCTGGTGGGCATCACCTCCGAGGTATTGGGCGAGGCGAGCGTGCGCCCGTCGGAGTTGAAGGAGGTCATCCTCGTGGGGGGCATGTCGCGCATGCCCCGCATCGTGGAGCAGGTGCGCCAGTACTTCCGCCGCGAGCCCTGCAAGGGCGTGCATGCCGAGGAGGTGGTGGCCCTGGGAGCCGCCATCCAGGCGCACGCGCTGGTGGCGCAGGAGGGGGAGTTGCTGCTCCTGGACGTCACGCCGCAGAGCATGGGCGTGGCCATCGCGGGCGGCTACGTACGCCGGCTGATTCCGCGCAACACCACCGTGCCCACGTCCGCGACGGAGGTGTTCGCCACGTCCAAGGACTTCCAGCGCACGGTGAAGATCATGGTGCTCCAGGGCGAGCACGAGCTGGCGCACCACAACGAGCTGCTGGGCGAGTTCCTCCTCACCGGCCTGCGCGAGGCACCGCGCGGTCAGGTGGAGATCGAGGTGACGTTCGACATCAACGCGGAGGGCATCGTGTCCGTGTCCGCCCGGGACAGGGACACGGGCCTGCGCCAGTCCATCACCGTCACCGCGTCCAGCGGCCTCACGGAGGACGAGCTGCGCCGCATCATGGAAGAGCAGCGCGACTGGATGGTGACCGCGCGCGCCTCCGAGGAAATCAAGACGAAGCGCGTGGAGCTGGACACCCTGGCTCGCGACCTGGTGGACGCGCTCTCCCGCGTCCGGCTCCTGCCCGGGGCCGGAGGCCTGTCGCCCGACGTCGTCGCCCGCGCGGAGATGGCCCTGGACCACGCGCGGCAGGTGCGCGGCGGCGAGGACGTGGGCGCCCTGACGCGGGCCTGCGAGGCGCTCTCGCAGAGCCTGCCGCTCTTGCGCTCGGCCAGCCCGCGCGGGACGCCGGGAAGGTAGCCGCGCATGCCCGGGCCTTCCGCCACGTCCCTCGGTTCTTCCCGGTCGCGGAGCCCATTCCCGCGCCACGCCTCGCGATGGAGTGCCCCATGAACACGCTGCGCGCCAGGCAGCTCGTCGAGGCAGGGTTGCTGTTGCGACTGAGTGGCGATACGCCGGGCGCGGAGAAGCTGTTCACGCGAGCGCTGGAGCTGGATCCGGCCAACACGCGCGCGCGCCAGCTGTTGGGGCAGGGCGGTGGCGCCACGGGCCCCGGCGCCGCGGGGGCGGCGAACGCGGCGGCCTCCGACCTGGAGGGGGACTGGGGCGCCTGGGCCGACTCCGCCAGCGCCGGCCCCGTCAATCCCCTGCCTGAGTCCGTCAGCCTCCCCGAGGGAACGGGGATGCGGGGCGACGCGTTGGATCTCATCGCGGAGGAGCACCGCACGCAGGAGTTCGGCCTTCCGGAGTCCTTCTCCGTGATGGGCGGCGCGCTCCCGCAGGGCTCCGAGGTGGAGTGCCTGCTGCGCGGGGCGGAAGATTTGCTGACGCTGGATGACCACTCGGGCGCGGTGGACCTGCTGCGCCGGGCCCAGTCGCTGGCGCCGGAGGACCCGCGCGTGGAGGCGCTGAGGGATCGCAGCGAGCGCATCCTGGTGGCGATGCTGGAGGCCCGCCTGGGCGACCTGAGCCGGATGCCGCGCGTGCGCCTTCAGCCGGACGACATCATCTGGCTGAACCTGGATCACCGCGCCGGCTTCGTGCTCGCGCAGATTGACGGCGCGGTGAGCTTCGACGACCTCTTCGCGCTGTCCGGGATGTCGCGGTTGGACACCGCGCGCATCCTCGCGCAGCTGCTCGACGAGGGCATCATCGCCCCCGGCGAGTCCCCGGGCTTCACGCGGGGCGGATGACGGCCGTCCAGACGCCGCGCACCACGGGCTCGCCGCGCGCGTTGAGCGTCTCGGTGGTGACGACGAGGAAGTCCATCCCGGCCTTGCGGTACAGCTCGGAGATGTGGCCCGTGGTGGTGAGCACGTCGCCGGGGCGCATCACCCCCAGGAACTCCAGCTCCTGCTCGCCGTGCACCAGCCGCACGCGGTCCACGCCCAGCTCCGGGTCCGCGATGGCGGCGCTGAAGGGGCGGATGGCGAACACCACCGCGAAGCTGGGGAAGGCGATGACGTCCCCGTAGGGCCCCACCGCCGCCGCGTCCTGCGAGTAGAGCAGGGGACTGACGTGCGCGGGCGGCTCCCCGAAGGTGCCCGCGGAGGGCACGGAGCCCCCGAGGATGAGGGAGAACTCGCGCAGCTTCTCCCGGCCGATTTCATAGGTGAACGGGCCGTACGCACGGCCGATGAACTTCGGGTCCAGGGCCATGGCTATCCGAGCGAGGTTTCAACGACGGCGCCCCGGAGGACGGGCTCGCCGCGCTGGTTGGTGGCGGTGACTTCGGTGGTCAGCCGGCCGTCCGCGACGGCGGTGACGCGGCCTGTGAAGGTGACGGTGTCCTCGGGCAGCACCGGCCGGGAGAAGCGCACCCTCACGCGGCGCACGAGCCCCGGGTCCCCCACGAAGACGGCCACCGCCTCCACCGCCCACCCCAGGGTGCACAGCCCCTGGAGGATGACGCCAGGGAAGCCGGCGAGCTTCCCCACCTCCGGGTCGATGTGGATGGGGTTGTAGTCCCCGGAAGCGCCCGCGTAATAGACCGGCCGCAGCCGGTCGCACTGGCGGACGTGGGTGAAGGTGTCTCCCACCTGGAACGTGCGTGCCATGAGGCGCGGAAGCCTACCGCTCCCCGTCCACGGGTGTCCGGTGGAAACGAAGAGAGGGGCGGCCCTCACCGTGAGGACCGCCCCTCCATGACTTCAAGGCTTCAGGACTTCAGGCCGACTACGCCTTCTTGCGGCGGCGCGACAGGCCCATGGCCGCGAGCAGGGCCATCAGCGGCGCCATGCCGCCCACGGAACCGCCCGTGGACGAGCAGCCACCGCCCTTGTTCTTCACCTTGACCGTGTAGTTGATGGCACCGGTCGTGGCACCGTCGGAGTCCGTCACGGTGAGGCTGAACGTCAGGTCCGTGTCGGACTTCACCTGCGGCGCCGTGAACTCCAGCTTGGGCGAGTTCGCGCCCGTGAGGCTCACGCTGGGGCCACCCGTCTGGGTCCACTCGTAGGTGAGCGTGTCCCCGTCCGGGTCGCTGGCGTTGGAGTTGAGGGTCACCTTGGCGCCTTCGTCCACGGTGATGGTGCCACCCGTGCCCGTCGGCGCACGGTTGGCCTTGTGCACCGTCACGTTGACCAGGTCGGACACGGACACGCCGTTGGCCGTCGCCGTCAGGCGGAAGGACAGGACAGTGTCGGCGCTGACGTCCGGCGCGGTGAAGGTCGCGGAGGCGGTGTTGCCCCCCGTGAGCGTCACGTTCGTGCCATCCACCTGGGTCCAGGCGTAGGTGAGCGCGTCACCGTCCGGATCCGTGGCCGTGCCGGCCAGCGTCACCGTCGTGCGGGCCTCCGCCTCCTGGTCGGCGCCCGCGTCCACCACCGGCGCGCCGTTGACGTTCTTCACGGTCACCGCGACCGACTTGGTGCTCTTGGCCAGGCCATCCGTCACCGTGACGGTGAAGGTCAGCTGCGTGTCCTCCGTCACCTGGGGGGCGACGAACGAGGCCTGGGCCGTGTTGGCGTTGGTCAGCGTCACCGTCGGGGTGCCAGCGGTCTGCGCCCACGTGAAGGTGAGCGTCTCACCGTCCGCGTCCGTGGAGCCCGAGGCATTCAGCACCACGGGCGTCGCGTCGCCCTCGTTCACCGTCTCGGGCGCGGTGGCCACGACGACGGGAGCGCGGTTGACGTTGTTGACGCCGATGTCCACCGTCTTCGGCTGGCTCGCCTTGCCCTGCGCGTCCGTCACCACCAGCTGGAAGCGGAGGTACTGCGTGGCGGCGACGTCCGTCACGAAGGTCGGCGTGGCGGTGTTCGCGTTGTTCAGCGTGGCGACGGCCTGACCGCCCACCTGGGTCCACTGGTAGGAGAGGGCGTCACCCGAGGCGGCATCCGGGTCGAAGCTGCCCGTGCCGTTGAGCGTCACCGTGTTGCGCTGCAACTGGCCGCCCACGGTCACGAACTCGGCCACCACCTGCGGATTGCCCACGCTGGCCACCGGACGCTGGTTGCAAGCGCCCGCGGCCGCCGGCTGCTCCACCCGCGAGGGGAACACCAGCGAAGCGCCGGAGAACGACGGCTCCGCCAGGTCCATGCCGTAGGCGCCCTGGCCCGAGTCAGAGGCCACGTGGAAGCGCAGCTGCACCCGCGTGATGCCCTGCTTCCGGAAGTAGTCCTTGAAGTTGAGCACCTGCTGGCGGAAGCCCGGGAAGCCCGTGGATGCGCGGGCGTAGGCGGGCTGGCCTTCCAGCACGTTCCCGCCGCCAGCGGAGATGGTGGCGGTGTACGTCGGCGCCACGGTGGGCACCTGGGCGGTCAGCGTCGACACGTTCGTCCACGACGCGCCATTCACGCTGTACTCCACGACGGCGCCGTCGTACGGCGTGACCGCCGCCGTGTAGTCGGTCTCGAAGGAGTGGCGGTAGTAGTAGCTGAAGACGAAGTCACCCGTGGCGTTCAGCGTCAGCCAGGGGCTCGTCAGGGTGCCGTCCACGGCGATGTTGGCGTCGTCGCTGTGCGCGAGGAAGTCCGTGTCCTCCTGGCGGATGCTCCAATCACCCTCGGCGTACAGGTTGCTGGAGACGGTCCAGGCCGACAGACCGGACGCGAAGAAGTCCGTCGCGCTGGAGTTCGCCACGTCGTCGTAGTTGATGCGCGGATCGAACGTCACCGTCTGCGCCGCCGCGGGCAGGCTGGGCTCGTTGAAGGTGATCTTCAGCCCGGCGTGGGTGTCCGGGGCCGTCACGGCCGTCAGGGACACAGGCAGGGTCAGGTGCGCTTCCGCCCCGCGCGCCAGCGCCGGGATGCTCACCGTGGTGCCGCTCGGGAAGCCCAGCGTCGCGGTGGTGCTGGTGGTGCTCACGGTGCCCGTGAAGGCACCCAGCGCGCCGCCGCCCACGTTGCGGACGGTCAGGTGGAGCACACCCTCCTCGCCCACGTCGAGCACGCCGTCCTTGTCGCAGCCCGTCTTGCTGTCATCGAGGCGCAGGTCGGTGACCTCGATGGTGTTGCCCGTGACGCCGCTCTCCACCACGCCGAAGTGGTCCCAGGAGTTGCGGTCCGGCGCCTTGGCGCCGAAGCCGGCGCCGCGCTTGGCGAAGGCCGCGACGAAGCGGCTGTAGTCCGCCGGATCGTTGGCCAGGGCCACCGCCAGGATCGCGTCGCGCGCCTCCAGGAAGGTGGGCGCGTTCGGCGTCGCCTTGTACCCGGCGACGATGTAGCGCTTCATCCGCTCCTGGGCCTCCTGGAACGGATGGGCGTTGAGGAGGCTGGTGTAGCAATCCCACAGCATCGACGCCCACACCTCACCGCTGTTGTGGACCTCGCTGTTGCTGGTGCCGGTCAGCGCGGTCGTGTTCGCGTTGGCGGGCAGCGCGATGCCGTTGGAGATGTGCCGGAACGACAGGCCGTTCTTGGCCAGCTGCGTGCTGTAGGGGAGCCGACGCAGGCCGTAGTAGTAGCCCTGGTTCCTGCCACCGCTGGAGACGTAGCCCGCGGCGCCGTAGACGCCCTGCCACTGGTTGTTGCCGGGCTTGGTCACGTCCTCGGCGCGCACCTGCATGAGCATGGCGGTGAAGTCACCCCAGCCCTCGCCCATGGAGCGGCCCTGGTTGTTCGACAGGCCGGCCGCGTTGCCGATGAGGCGGTTGGAGATGTAGTGCCCCCACTCGTGCGCGATGACGGCGTTGTCCAGCGTGCCGTCGCGGTCCTCCTTGGGCGTCCGGCTCAGCTTCACGGAGACGGCCCCGTTCGCCAGCTCCGCGCGCCAGGCCGCGGCGGCGCCCTGGGTGATCATCAGCGACGGCGTCGTGACGAAGGGATCGTCAATGGCATTGCCGCCCATGGCGCCGGGGCTGCCGGGCGCGTTGTTGCCGATGACCGTGGCGATCGCGCCCGCTTCCTGCGCGAAGCGCGACTTGACGACGAAGTTGCACGTGCCGCGGTCGATGAGGGCGACCTTGCCCTTGAAGTAGTCCGCCGCGAACGCGGTGCAGCCGATCTTGTTGTCCGCCGGAGCGTCCTTGATGTCGCCCGTCACGAGGTACGCCTGGGAGCCATAGCTCGCGGAGGACGCCTCGTAGATGCCCGTGATCGACGCCGGGGCCGTCACGGACAGCTCGGGCGTGCCGTTGAACAGGTACATCTGCATGCGCGGCGACGCACCGTCGGCCGGCGTGCTCATGTTCGCGTTGTTGCGACTCAGGTAGTCCTGGCCCTGCGCCTGGATGGGGTCGCCTTCCACGCCACCCCGCCCGTAGTTCACCGACTGGGCGTTGCCCGAGGCCTCGTCGAAGCCCGCGTCGTAGAACCAGTCGTGCAGGAAGTTGTTGACGTAGAACAGGTTCACCACCGAGGCCTTGGTCTGCTCGGGGGTCGCGTTCGGGGCCTGGGTCGTGTCGAACGTGTAACCGAAGGTGTTGGCGGCCGTCGTCGTCGGACGGATGTCCCCGCCGCCGGGCTGGTAGCCATCCGGCGCGGCCAGATCCGCGTACGCGTCCACGTTGTTGCCCTGGGTCTGCGTGGCGTTGGCGGGCAGCCACGGATCATTCTGGCTGTACGGGCTGTTCGCGAGGGTGATGTTCTGCGCGGGGCGGTTCAGCGGTCCCTGGGAGCCGTCGAGATTGCCCGTGGGGTGCGGGGTCATGTCGGTGCCCTGCGGCCCGTCATCCGGGAGGTACGGCGACACGTTCTCCGCCCAGACCTTGTACGTGAAGGGCGTGCCCGTCGCGTCCACGGTCAGGTTGTTGCGGAAGAGCACCGCGCCGGTGGTCGCGGAGATCACGTAGCCGAAGTAGTCGTTGGAGACAGACGCCTTCGGGCCGGCGTTGACCTCCACGTACCACGCGGGCTCCAGCCCGCCGGCCATCATGAAGAACACCTGCCGGGCACGGGCCGGGGTGGCCAGGTCCTGCGGCAGCGCGCTCTTCGCGGAAGGGCTCAGCGCGAAGAAGGTGTAGTCACCCTTCGTGCCGGTGTTGACGAACGCGGTGGCCTGCGTGCCGGAGCCCGTCAGGTCCGTGAACGCGCCGGAGATGGCCTCCGCGGCGCCCAGGCGGAAGGCGCCGGTGCGGGCCTTCGCGCGTGCGGTCTGCGTGAGGTCGGACGGGGCCAGGTAGCCGCTGAGGGCCACCAGGCGCTGGTCCTGCCCCATGATGACCTTGATCTCGTTGCGGAAGACCGGGATGCCGTTGACGGTCTGCTCGAACGTGGCGATGACGGCGCCCTTGCCGGTGTCATGCACGGAGCGCAGGGTGGCCCCGGAGACGTCGGTGCGCGACAGGCGGTAGCTTTCCGCCACGTTCTGCAGGTGCGCGCGCGCCGCGGCCTCCGTGGTCATGCCGCCGCGGATGACGGACTTGGACTGCGCACCCTCCTGAGCCGCCCACGCGAACGTGGGCACGCCGAGCCGCTGCTCGGTCTGCTCGACGCGAAGTCCGCGAGCCACCGCCGTGGCGGAGTCCACGGCGAGCGCGCGGGACTCCCGCTGCTCCAGGAACGCGTCGTAGTTCGACCGCTCCTTGGCCCACGCACTGGTGCCCGCCATGGGCACCAGCAGCAGACTGGTCAACAGCTTTTCCCTGAGACGCATGCGCCTTCCTTCTTGGGGGTGATGAACAACGACGAACGAGGGGACTGCGAGAGACGACGACTGCGAGGAGCACGCCGGGGGGGCGCGCTCCCTACGACTGGCGGACCGTGATGGGACAGCCCAGAAGGAAACGCATCCCAACGCCAGGCGTCGCATGGACGCGACAGCGCGGGGCACGATGAAGAGGCACGAAGCAGGGAGCGCGCGCGGAGGGCGCGGAGCGCTCCTCGGGGCCGGACAGGCGGGGCGCGATACCGGCGCCCGGAGTGGAAGACTCGAATCGCTTGTCAACGATTACTGGCAAAAGCTGCTCTCCAACCCACTCCTCCGGTACGGTTTTGTTCACCGGACCGGATTCAAGTGAGGGCGCATGCTAACCAGGACACTGGATCGTTGAAAAGAGGGGGTCCCCTCATCTTTGCGTTAGCAACCCAGTAACAATTGTCAGTCTGGAATAAGCGGTGCCCGCGGCGCGCGCTCCTCCAGCAGCCAGCCAGGCGATGGCCGGGGCACCACGCCGCGCCGCACCTTGCGTGTGGGACGCGGCCCTGCTCAGCGGCGCGAGCGCGTCGCGGTGCCGTCCTCGGGTGAAGAGAGGGAGGCGTGGTCGAGCGGATCCTCCACCTCCGCGCCCTCGCGGCGCAGCTTGTACTGTTCACGCACGTAGGCGACGAGCTGGTCCAGGTACGAGGACAGCGGCGGGCACCTCACGCCGGTGCCGTCGAGCAGCTCCAGCGTGTTGTGGCAATTGTAGATGGCCAGGTGGTTCACGTAGCTGATGGCGGCGCGCTGGGGCCGGGCCAGCTTCTCCAGCAGGGGCAGCCGCAGCATCACGTCCGCGGCGCGCGCGGACAGGTTGAAGCGCGGCAGCCGCTTGTTCGACTTCTCCGCGATGAGCTCGTACACGCGCCGCGCGCTCATGGGGTTGGGGTCCACCAGGTGGAAGGTGCGGCCCTTGGCGCGCTCATCCCGCGACAGCCGCCACACCGCCTCCACCACGAAGTCCACCGGGACGACGTTGAGGGGCGCGACGCCGTTGCCCGGCAGGGGCAGCGGCACCACCAGCGGCGACGTGACGAGCAGGATGCCCAGGTAGTAGGGGCCCTCGAACCGGTCAATCTCACCCGTGCGCGAGTCGCCCACCACGCTGGAGGGCCGGAAGATGGTGACGGGGAGGGTGGCCGCCGCGCGCTGCACCAGCCGCTCCGCCTGGAACTTCGTCTCCTCGTACGCGTTGCGGAAGCCCTGGCCGCGGTCGAGCTCGTCCTCGGCGATGACGCCCACCCGGTCGCCGGACACGTAGCAGGTGGAGAAGTGGCTGAAGCGCGACAGGTGCTCGCAGTCGCGCGCCAGCTCCAGCAGGTTGCGGGTGCCGTCCACGTTTACCCGCCACGCGGTCTCCTTGGGCACGCCCAGCTGGGACACGGCCGCCAGGTGGAAGATGTCCGTCACCCGCTCGCACAGGCGCTGGTACTCGTCGCCGGACAGGCCCAGGTGCATGTCCACCGCGTCGCCGGTGAGCAGCTCCACCTTCGCGCCCTGCACCTTCGCCGCGAGCGCCTGCGCCTCCTTGAAGGCCTTGGGCTGCACCAGCGCGTAGATGTGCCCCTTGGGGTCCTCGCGCGCGATGTGCTCCACCAGCCGCTTGCCGATGAAGCCCGGGTAGCCGGTGATGAAGTAGGTGCCAGCGCTGCTCTTCTTCGGCTTGTCGCTCATTCGGGGCGCAGCATACATACCCGCCCGTCAGCCGTGTGCGAGCATCGCCCGCCACACCGCTTCCACCTGGGGACGGGTGGCCTCCGGGCCGCCGCTGTTGTCGATGACCCAGGTGGCGTGCTGTCGCTTGTCGTCCAGCGACAGCTGCGCCGCGAGCCGCGCCTCCGCCGCTTCGGCGTCCAGCCCGTCGCGCGCCATCAGCCGCGCCTTCTGCACTTCCCGGGGCACCCAGACGACGGCCACGCCCTCCATCGCGGTGTGCAGGCCCGTCTCGATGAGGAGCGGCACGTCGTAGACGGCGTGGGTGATGCCCTCGGCCTCCAGCGCCTCCAGCTTCTGGAGGAACGCGGCGCGCACCTGGGGGTGCACGATGGCGTTGAGGGCGGCGCGCTCGGCGGGGTCCGCGAAGATGTGGGCCCCCAGCTTCACCCGGTCCAGGCGGCCATCGGGGCCCACCACGCCGGGGAAGCGCTCGCGGATGCTCTGGAGCCCGGGCGTGCCGGGCTCCACCACCTCACGGGCGATGACGTCCGCGTCCAGCACGCGCGCGCCCAGCTCGCGCAGCATCCGGCTCACCGTGCTCTTGCCGGAGGCGATGCCGCCCGTCAGGCCGAAGACGTGCACGGGTTACTTCGCGGCCTTGGGCGTGGTGAAGACGAAGGACTGCACCGTCTTGCCGTCCTCGTTGAAGAAGATGGCCACGCCCAGCTTCACGTAGAGGAAGTAGGTGCGGAAGTCGTCGGTGAGCTTGCGCAGGTAGCAGGGCGTGGCGGGCACGGCTCCGGCCGGGCACGCGGGGCCGTAGCTGTTCTCGATGGTGTCCTTCTCGATGATGGGCGCGGGGAACACGTCGATGCGCTCCACCAACTGGGTGGCCGGGTCCACCTTGAACTGCGCCTGGGTGGTGCCCTTGATGGCCTCCTTGGCGAAGTAGGCCAGGATCTCCTTTCCGTCCTGGGACATGGTCCGGGACGGCTCGCCGAACTTCTTCACGATGTCCTCCTTCTTGGAGGACCCGGGTTCAATGGTCTGCCACGGCTTGGCCGAAGCAGGCAGGGAGACGACGACGGCAGCGACGGCGACAAGGACGGCAATGACGGGGGTCCGCATCTCGACTCCTCCCTAGCGGATCAGGCAGGCGCGCCTCAAGGTCCGTTACCTCAAGGACCGCGCGTGTCCACCCGGCATTCAATCACGAATGAGACGCCTTGCCCCGTCCGGGGGGCTCTGCTACGTGCTCAAGCCATGCGTTCTCGTGCCTTCCGGGTCTTTTCCGCCCTCCTGCTCGCCGCTTGTGGCGGTCTTGCCGGCGCCGCGGACTTCACGGGTCCCGACAGCTGCAAGGGCTGCCACCCGGAGGCCTACGACGCGTGGATGAAGTCCAAGCACGCCCGGGCCACGGAGACGCTGGCGGAGGGGCAGAAGAAGGACGCGCGCTGCCTGTCCTGCCACGCGCCGGACCAGGCGGAGCAGACGCTCGCGGCCGTCACCTGCGAGACGTGCCACGGGGGCGGGCAGTACTACTCGCCGTCCTACGTGATGAAGGACCCGGAGCTGGCGCGGCTGGTGGGGCTGGTGGACCCCTCCGAGAAGCAGTGCCGCACCTGCCATGACGCCTCCTCTCCCTCCCTGCGCCCGTTCGACTTCAAGGAAGCGCTGAAGGCCATCGACCACTGGTCCGCCGAACGTGCCCGCAAGCAGCAGACCCGCGCGGACGCGGCCCCCTCCACGCCGGCACCCGCCACGGCGAAGAAGTGACCCCCGCTTGATCAAGATCCTCGACTCCCGCTTCGTCACCACCGCCGTGGAACTGAAGGGCCTGCCCACGGACCATGCCGCGGAGGTCGCCTTCGTCGGCCGCTCCAACGTGGGCAAGTCGTCCATGATCAACGCCCTGACGAACCGGCGGAAGCTGGTGCGCGTGTCCAACACGCCGGGGCGCACCCGCACGCTCAACTTCTTCGACGTGGACCTGGACCGGGACGGCACCCGCCACACGGTGCGCCTGGCGGACCTGCCCGGCTACGGCTTCGCCAAGGCGAGCAAGGCGGACAAGGCCCAGTGGCAGGAGATGATCACCTCCTACCTGAAGAACCGGCACCGGCTGGAGGTGGTGGTGAGCATCATCGACGCGGAGGTGGGCCCCACGCCGGAGGACCTGCGCACGCTCGACTACCTCCAGGAGCACAACCGGCGCATCCTCGTGGTGGCCACGAAGATCGACCGGCTGACGAAGGCGCAGCGCAAGCCCCGGCTCAACGCCCTGTCCGCGCAGCTGGAGCTGCCCCGCGAGGCGCTGGTGGCGTTCTCCTCCACCGAAAAGCTGGGCGTGGAGGAGGTGTGGGGCACGCTGCTGGACACCTTCGGCAAGGCCACCCGCGTCTGAGGCTCCCGGGCCCTGTCACGCTGTGGTAGCACCCCCGGCGTGTCCCAGAACGGCAAGACGAACGGTGGTGGTTCGCCCCTCGCTCCCCGCGAGGTGCGTCAGCGGTTGATGCGCCTGAGCCCGCGCCAGCGGATGGAGGCCCTCCTCGACGGGCCGGACACGCCCGCGATGGTGCGCTCGCTGCCCGCCGAGGACCTGTACGTCACCATCCAGGAGATCGGCCTCGCGGACACGACGGAGCTCGTGCAGCTGGCGTCGCCCGCGCAGTTCCGCACCTTCGTGGACCTGGGCGGGTGGGCCAAGGACAAGCTGGACCCGCACGCGGTGCTGACATGGCTGCGCGCCGCGCGCGGCGACGAGCCCGAGGACTTCCTGCGCAAGCTGCACGCGGTGGACCTGGAGGTGGTGGAGACGCTCCTCAAGGAGTTCACCACCGTGTACGACCTGGAGGAGGACCCGGACGCCAACCCCCAGGGGATGACGGTGGAGACGCCCGAGGGGCGCTACCTCGTGGAGATCAAGCTGGAGGGCGCGGAGATGTCCGCCATGCGCGCCATCGTCAACGACCTCATCGCGGAGAACCCCTTCGAGTCCGTGCGCCTCTTCGAGGCCGTGCGCTGGGAGATTCCCTCCGAATTGGAGGAGACCGCCTTCCAGTTCCGCCGCGCGCGCCTGTCCGACCTGGGCTTCCCCACGCTGGAGGACGCCCTGGCGCTCTTCAGCCGCGTGGACGTGCCCCCGCGCCCCACCTCCAGCGCCGCTCCCGCGCTCACCGCCACCGGCGGCCACGTGGACTACATGGAGGCGGCCTTCCGGGACCTGTCCGACACGGAGCGGATGAACGCGGAGGACGAGCTGCGCGAGGTGGCCAACGCCGTGCTCGTCGCGGAGCTGGGCGACCCGGGCGACCTGGACGCCGTGCGCCGCGTGGGCGAGTGGGTGCGCGACTACCTGTCGCTGGGCCTGGAGCACCTGACGGGCGGCGACCCGGCCCGGGCGCCGGACGCGCTGCGGGACACGCCCCTGCGCCGCGTCTTCCAGGTGGGCTTCACGCTGACGCTCCAGCTCAAGTACCGCGCGGACCGGCTCTTCAAGGAGCCGTTCGTGAAGCTGGACGACGTGCCGCTCGTGCTCCCCGAGGAGGCGGCGGCGCTGGAGGCCCTGCGCCGCAAGCGTCCCCGCAGGGCGCTGCGCGTGCCGGGCGCGGAGGCCGTGCCGTTCCGCTCGCTGCGGGAGGTGGCCGGTTCGGAGGTGCTGCTCGCCCGCGCGGAAGGACAGGTGGCGGCGCTGGGCGCGCTGCTGGGCGGCTCCGAGGGCCCCGCGCACACCGTGCTGGCGCGCTTCGGCGTGTCCCTGGATGTGCTGGGCGTGGAGCGGCTGTGGGCGGCGGTGGTCGCCATGGCCGTCCTGGAGGAGGGCGTGGACGTGCGGCCCGTACCCCTGGGGCGCACGGCGGAGCTGGGCCAGCGCCTCTTCGAGGGCAGCCCGGAGGCGCCGCGCCTGCGCCCGAGCGCGGCGGAGCGGGCCCTGGCCGCGCTCACGCCCGCCGTCCCCGTACCCACGCAGGACGAGTTGCGTCGGGTGGTGAACGTCACGCTGACGCGGCTGCTGTCGGAGCTGGGCACGCCGTGGCTGCGCGAGGGGCGCCTGGACCTCATCGCCTCCGCGGTGCTTCCGATGGAGAGCGCGCCGGTCCCGTAGCTTTTTCAGCCTTGCCCGGCCCCCGTGTCGGGGGTGATCGCGCAACTGCCCGAAGATACGGGCTTCCTGCGCCTGCATCCCCTGGCACGCCCGCTGCTTTGCCCCCGCCCGCTGGCTGTTCGTCGGTGTCGCGCATGCGTTCCGCGTGCGGCGTGCCTGCGTCCGGCCAACCAACGGCTTTCCAAGAGGGCCAGGGGCACGCGTGTGACGGGACGAGCGACCGACAGCGAAGGGGTGGAGTTCATGGAACCGGGCGCGCAGGGGCAGCGTCGCGACGTGCTGGCTTTCTTCCTGCTCGTGGGGTTCGCGGGGGTGATGTACGCGGTGCCGGGTGAGTGGATCCCCGCGCTCGCGCCGCTGCGGCTCGCGCTGCTGACGTCGGGCCTGGCGGCCGGGCTGATGGTGATGCGGCGGCTGGGCAAGGCGGAGCCGCTCTATTTCGACGGGGCGCGGGGCATCGCGCTCCTGGCGTTCTCGTCGCTGGCGTTCTGCTCGGTGGCGTGGTCCGTCAACCCGGACGTGACGCGCTTCCAGGGCGTGGAGCTGCTGAAGCTCACGGCCATCTACCTGACGCTCGTGAACGTCATCACGAACAGCAAGCGGCTGGCGGCGGTGTGCGCGGCCATGGTGCTGGGCGCCATCGTGACGTCCATTGGCGTCATCAACTGGTACATCGTCGGCGAGAACATGGTGGAGGGCTTCCGTTCGCGCTGGGTCGGCGTGTACGCGGACCCCAACCACATGGCGATGAACATGGTCGTCGTGGTTCCGCTCGCGGTGGCCTTCGTGGCGCGCAAGAGCACCCCGTGGTTCTTCCGCATCCTCTGCGGCGCGTCCGCCATCCTGTCGGTGGTGGCCATCGTGCTGTCGCACTCGCGCGGTGGCTTCATCGGACTGTCGGTGGCGATGGCGCTGTGGGCCATCCGCGAGAAGCGCCGCATGCAGGCCATCGTGCTGGGCACGGTGTTCGTGCTGGGCCTGGCGGTGTTCGCGCCCAAGAGCTTCTGGCAGCGCAACGAGACGGTGACGAGCTTCCACGAGGACGCGTCCGCCATGGGCCGTGTGTACGCGTGGCAGGTGGCCAGCCGCATGAGCCTGGACAAGCCGCTCCTGGGCGTGGGCGCGGGCGGCTTCCGCTACGCGTGGTTCGAGTACGCGCCGCCGGAGGCGCACCGGGCCTACGTGGCGCACAACATCTTCCTGGACGTCATCGGAGAGCTCGGGTGGATCGGCCTCCTGTGCTTCCTGGTGTTCTCCGGGGGCGCCGTGGGCGGGGCCGCGGCCGCGTCGGCGGATTCAGAAATGGGGTGGCTGGCGCGCGCGCTCCTGGCGTCGGTGGCGGGCTACCTCATCTGTGACTTGTTCTCGGGCTACATCCTGTCCGCGCACTGCTACGTGCTCTTCGGCCTGGCCGCGAGCGCGCAGCGCATCGCGCAGGCTCGGGAGCGCGCCCTGGCGGTGGGGAGGCAGCCGGCGATGAATCAGGTGCCGACGGCCACGTGGGAGGGGTCTGGGCATGCGGCGTGAGGAAGCACGGATGGGGCAGGAGCCCCTCCGCCTGGTGGAGTTCACCCGGTCGTTCCACATTGGCGGCACCGAGGTGCAGGTGCTGGAGCTGCTGCGCGGGCTGCCGTCCAGCTACCAGTTGCAGGTGTCGGTGCTGGAGAACGCCGGGCCGCTGATGGAGTCCGTCCGGAAGCTGGGCCATGCGCCGGAGGTGTTCCCGCTCAACGGGTCGCTCGCGAAGCCGAACACGGCCCTTCAGATATTCCGCCTGGCGCACTGGCTCCGGAAGCACCGCGTGCACCTGGTGCACGTGCACGACTTCTACTCGAGCATCATCGCGGTGCCGGCGGCGAAGCTGGCGGGCGCGAAGGTCATCGTCGGCCGGTTGGACCTGTCCCACTGGCAGGGCAGGGCCCGCCGCCTGCTGCACACGCGGATGACACGCCTGGCGGACCACGTCGTCGCCAACGCGGAGGCCATCCGCACGATGCTCATCGAAGAGGAGGGGCTGCCCGCGGACCGCGTCTCCGTCATCCACAACGGCCTGGACCTGCAGCGCTTCGATGCGCGCGTCGCCGAGGGCCTCAAGGCCCCGCTCCCGGACACGGGCGACGTGCCCACCGTGGTGCACGTGGCCAACATGAACCACCCGGTGAAGCGGCAGGAGGACCTGCTCCTCGCGCTTGCCATGTTGCGTCATGAGGGCGTCCGGCTGAACGCGTGGCTCGTGGGAGACGGCCCGCGCCGGCCCGCGCTGCAGAAGATGGCGCACGAGCTGGGCGTGGCGGACGGGGTGCACTTCCTCTTGCACCGCTCGGACGTGCCGGCCCTCTACCGCCGGGCCACCTTCGGCGTCCTGTGCTCGTCCGCGGAGGGCATGTCCAACGCGGTGATGGAGGGCATGGCCGCGGGCCTGCCCATGGTCGTCACGCGGGTGGGCGGCAACCCGGACCTCATCGTGGACGGGGAGCGAGGGCTCGTGGTGGAGCCGCAGCGGCCCGCCCAGCTCGCCCAGGCGTTCCGCCGGCTGCTGGCCCAGCCCGAGGAGGCCCGGAAGATGGGCAAGGCCGCCCGGCGCTTCGTCGCCCGCGACCTGTCGCTGGAGAAGATGGTGGGCCAGCATGATGCCCTGTACCGCCAAGTCGTACAGCGGCCCCAGGGCTGAGCCCAGCCCCTCAGGGCCGGCAAATGTCAGACCCTCCTGGATAATCCACGCCCGTCCTCAAGCAATTGGGGGCGGGCGCGTTCGTAGGAAGGGGGAAGTGCTCCACGCGTATCCCACCCTGCGTTTCCAGGTTATAGATGGGAATAGCTCGTTTTTCGTGGAGATTGGTGGGAAGCCTGTGGTAATGGCGCCGGAGGCATTGCCAGTCACACCGGGCGTGCTCACCGTGGGTGGCGGCGGATCAGGCGGATCAGGAATCACCGCCAGCAGGACGTGGTTTTGAAGGAAGCGGACGTCGAGCGCGGGGCCCGGAGGCACGGGACGCGGGGCGGACGCGGAACATGAAGGTGGCGCGGAGTGGCCCCAGGGCCTTCTTCGTATCCGCCGCGACTTCACGAGGCCCTGCCAGTCGGCACGCGGCCCGGGGCGCTCGCCGGTAAAACTCCAAGGTGCCGGCGAGCGCTCTCTTTTTTGGCTGAAGCGGTGGAGGGGAGGCGACAGAGGCCTCCACCCGTCCCCCGCTGAGGGCGACTACTTCAGGTTGGCGAGCACCGACATCGTGGTGTTGTTCTTCAGGATGTTGGTGACGAAGTTCACCGTCTCCGACTGCTTCTGGAGCATCAACTGGGCGTGGGCGCGCTTGTAGTCGTCACCGCTGAGGCCCTGGAGCATCTTCTGCTCGGTGGGACTGAGGCTCTGACTGGCGTTCAGCGCCGCCATGGTGGTCCTGTCCGAAACCTTCGAGCTCATGCGCACCACCTGTCCTGGCCGCCCGGCGAGGGACCTCTCCGGGCGAAGAAGTGATTCTGGGAGATTATCGCGGAAACCGGAGAAAGTTTCCCCCTCCCCGAAAATCCGTGCGGGACGGGACGCTTCGCCCGGCGTCCCCGGCTATGCGTCCCCGACGAGGTCGAAGAGCTGCCCCACGCCCCTGGCGCGGGCCACGTCGTAGAGGGCGCGGGCCAGGGCCACGTCCTGGACGGCGAGGCCGGTGGAGTCGAAGACGGTGACCTCGTCCCCGGTGCGGCCCGGCTTGCGGCCCGCGACGACCTCGCCCAGCGTTCCGGCGAGCTGCTCCGCCGACAGCAGGCCGTCGTGCAGGGGGACGTTGACTTCGCCGGAGTGGAGCGCCTGCTCCGCGTCATCGATGAAGACGCGCCCTTCGACGAGCAGGCGCGGATCCAGCTCCTGCTTGCCGGGGGCGTCCGCGCCCATGGCGTTGATGTGGGCGCCGGCCTGGACCCACTCGCGGCGGACCACGGGCGCGCGCGCGGGCGTGGCGGAGCAGACGATGTCCGCGCCGGAGGCCTCCTGGAGGCTCACCACGCGGCCGCCCTTCTCCTGCTGGAGGGCCTTGGCGGCCTGCTCGGACACGTCCGCCAGGAGCAGCTCCAGGTCCCCGAAGAGGGCGCGGTGCGCGTCGATGAGCACCCGGGCCTGCACGCCGCAGCCCACGAGCCCCAGCGTGCGGGGCTGCTTCTTCGCCAGGTACTTGGACGCGATGCCGCCCGCGGCGCCGGTGCGCCACGCGGTGAGCAGCGTGCCGTCCAGGATGGCCAGCGGGGAGGCGGTGTCCGGGTCGCTGAGGATGTAGACGGCGCGCACCGTGGGCAGGCCGTGCTTCTGCGGGTTGCGCGGATGGGCGTTGACCCACTTCACGCCCGCCGCCCCGTCCAGGAACGCGGGCATGGCGCGGAAGTCACCGTCGTACTTCGGCAGGGACAGGTACACCTTGGGCGGCATGAGCGCGTCGCCGCGGCCATGGGCCAGGAAGGCGCGCTCCACGGCTTCCAGTCCGAGTTCGACGGTGTAGAGGCCGCGCAGCTCTTTCGCACTGAGGAGGAGGGTGGGCATGGGCGGCGCTATACCCAACCGCGCCGGCTTGCGCACGCGCCACGTCAGCCCTCCCCGGAGGACCCTCCAGGCCGTCGCACGGCAGCCTGCGTCATGACCGCCGTGGCTACGCGGCGGAGGACGGCGGGCCCTGATGCGCGTCCAGGCCAATCACGTCGCGCACGGAGGTGAAGCCATCGCGGGCCAGCAGGGCGCCCAGGTCGCGCAGGATGGGGCCCACCATGCCCGGGCCCTCGTAGATGAAACCCGTGTACACCTGCACCACGGTGGCGCCCGCGCGCAGCTTCTCGTAGACGTCCTGGGCGGTGAACACGCCGCCCACGCCGATGAGGGGCAGGGTGCCCCGGCTGCGCACGTAGGCGCGGCGGATGACGGCGTTGGACAGCTCGCGCACGGGGGCGCCGGACAGGCCGCCGGCCTCCTTCGCGTGCGCGTGTTCGAAGGGGCGGGTGATGGTGGTGTTGGTGGCGATGAGGCCCGACAGCCCTCGCGCCAGCGCCACGTCCACCACCTCGTCCACGGCCTCCGGGGTGAGGTCCGGGGCGATCTTCAGGAACAGCGGCGTGCCGGGCGCCACCTTCGCCATCCGCTCCTGCACCGCGGAGAGCAGCGCGGAGAGCTGCTCCGGCTCCTGGAGCGAGCGCAGCCCGGGGGTGTTGGGCGAGGACGCGTTGACGACGACGTAGTCGCCCAGCGGCGCGAGCGCGTCCACGCACGCCACGTAGTCGTCCACCGCGCGCTCCAGCGGGGTGTCCTTGTTCTTGCCGATGTTCACGCCCAGCGGGCCGGGCTTCCACGCGCGGCCCGTCAGGCGGCCCGCGGCGGTACCAGCGCCGTGGTTGTTGAAGCCCATGCGGTTGATGACCGCGCGGTGCTCCGGCAGCCGGAACAGGCGCGGCTTCGGGTTGCCCGGCTGGGGCCGGGGCGTGACGGTGCCAATCTCCACGGCGGAGAAGCCGCAGGCGAAGAGGCCGTCCACGGCCTCCGCGTCCTTGTCCAGCCCGGCAGCGAGCGCCACCGGGTGGGCGAAGCGCAGCCCGGCCAGCTCCACGGACAGGTCCATGGGCGCCTGGCGCAGGGTGCGCTCGCGCATCGACTGGCACAGGGACGGCAAGCGCCCCAGGGCCGCGAGCCCCGACATGCCCAGCCGGTGCGCGGGCTCCGGGGCCAGCGTGAAGAGCAGCGCGCGCGTGAGGCCGTACATGCCGCTCAAGCGGGGATGAAGGACGCCTCGCGCGCCCACGCCAGCGCCTGGTCCACCTGCTCGGTGGAGAGCAGGCCGTTGGACTCGACGATCTCAATCTCCCGCCGCATGTCCGTCTCCAGCAGGTAGGGGCCGTCCGTGTTGATGGTGAACTTCACCTTGCGGTCCCAGAACGTCTGCATGATGTGCTTGAGCTCGGCCAGGTCCGCCACCGCGCGGGTGTGGATGTTGGACGTGGGGCACAGCTCCAGCGTGATGTTGTTCTCGCGCAGGACCTTCATCGCGGACTCGTCGTAGGCGGCGCGGATGCCGTGGCCGATGCGGTGGGGCTTGAGCTTGTCCACCACGGCCATCACCCCTTCGGCGCCCGTGCCGGCCGTCTCGCCGGTGTGCACGGTGCACTTCAGGCCCGCCTTGCGCGCGCGGGCGAAGAGGTCCTCGTACTGGGCCAGCGCGGGCTTGTGCTCCATCGCGTCGCGCTCGGTGCCGGCCAGGTCGATGCCGTACACGCCGCGGCTGCGGTACTTGATGGCCTTCTCCACGATGATGCTGTTGAGCTTGTGGTCGAACTCGCGGGCCAGGCAGAAGATGAGGCCCACCTTCACGCCGTACTCCAGCACCGCGCGGTCCATGCCCCGGAGCGCGGCGTGGATGATGTGGTCCAGGTCCAGCTCGGAGGACAGGTTGCGCTTCATCGGGTTGAAGCGCAGCTCGATCTGCGTGACGCGGCTGCCGCGGTACTCCTTGCCAATCACCTCGTAGACGGAGCGCTCGATGGCGCTGGGAGAGGATTGGATCTTCTCCGTCCAGGTATGGAGGATCTTCAGGTAGTCGTCGAGGCTGCCCACCTTGCCCGGACGGGAGGTGATCAGCTCGACGAAGTCGAAGTAGTTTTTGACGGGGAGCTTGAAGCCCTGCTGATGGGCAATGGACCACAGGATGTGCGGAGCCACCGCGCCACCCACGTGGATGTGGAGGTCAATCAGGTCGCGAACCATGGCGGCATGTATGCACAGCCCCGGGCACGCGTAAAGCTATCGGCGAAGCAGCACGTACACGGCCCCGGTTCCCCCGTCCTGCGGACGTGCGGTGGCGAACGCCAGCACCATCCGCTCCATCCGCTTCTGCGACAGCCACACCCGCAGTCCCTCCTTGAGGACGGGGACCTGGTCCTTGGAGTTCAAACCGCGCCCGTGGACGATGAGCACGCAGCGCTTCTTGGAGCGCTGGCTGTCGGACAGGAAGCGCTCCACGGCGCCGCGGGCCTCCGCCTGCGTCTTGCCGTGCAGGTCCAGGGTGTCCTGCACGGAGAAGTCGCCCCGGCGCAGCGAGCGCAGCAGGTTGCGGTCCACGCCGGGAGCTGCGCCCTCGATGAACTCGTTGGAGTCGGCGACGTCGAAGCCGCCCTCGCCGGCGACGAGCTCGGAGAGCTGGGCCAGGGCCTCCGCGTTGTCGTCGATGATCTCCGGCAGGCGCGGGTTCACCTTGGGGGCTTCACCCCGGTTGGTGATCTGATGCACGCCGTCCATGGCGGAGAAGAAGAGGCCGACGTCGTCGTCCTCCGGCCGGGCCTTGGGGGCCTTCACGGGCTTCGCGACGGTCTTCTTCTTCGCGGCGGCCTCGGCGGCGGCCTTCTGCTGTTCCTGCTTCTCCTGGTCCTGGAGCGTCTTGATGGCGGACTTGAAGGGGTTGTTCTGGAAGGCCGCTTCCTTCTTCTTCGGGGGCTGCTTGCTCATGGGATGTCCTGGTTCTAACCCGGGCTACAGACCGCGCAGCCTTCGGATTTCCTCGTAGGCGTCGCGGACCTCCTGGAAGCGTCGGGCGGCCTGCTCGGCGGCCCGGGGCCCCAGGTGGCTGGCCTTGTCCGGGTGGTGGGTGGCGGCGAGCTTGCGGTAGGCGCTCTTCACCTCCGCGTCGGAGGCGTCCGGCGTCAGGCCCAGGCGCTCGAAGTGGGCGGTGGCGTCGCCCAGGTGCTGCTCGGCCAGGGCCTGCGCCTTGTCGTCCGGGACGTCCAGCCCTTCGGCCGCGCGCTGGAGGGCCTCGCGTTCGGAGCGCTGGAGGGGGCCGTCCGCGAGCGCCAGCTCATAGAGGGCGTCCAGGAGGCGCAGCCGTTCGCCCGAAGGCAGGGCCTCCAGGCAGGAGGCGAGCGCCCCGGGCGCGTCGAGCGAGGTGGGGCGTCGCAGGAAGTCCTTCAGGTACCGGCGGACGGCCTGGACGGTGTGAGCGTCCGCGTGGAGGACCTCCTCGAAGTAGCGGCGGACCTCGCGGACCTCCTCGCGGCGCACCTCCCCGTCGGCGCGGGCCACGTCCATGAAGAGGGCGACGAGGTCGCGGTCGAGCGGATCCTCCTCCGGGTCCTGGACGGCGGGGAACTCGCCGGGGGTGAGGG
>NZ_RAWB01000809.1 GCF_003612055.1 Corallococcus llansteffanensis | reverse complement strand
CCCCCATCGTCGTCGGCGGAGACGCCCCCGGCACCGGCTCCCGCATCCCCGCCTGTGTCCGAACCCGCGCCCGGGCCGGCCGCCGCCGAGCCCGCCGCACCTGCGTCCGAGCCGGCCACCCCACCCGCTGAACCGCTCCAGGCAAGCACCCCTCCGGAGCCTGCCGCGGAGCCCACCGCGCCCGTGGCCTCCGACGCGCCCGTCGCGGAGACGCCGCCCGCCGGTTCGCGCAAGTTCGAGAGCGTGGTGGTGGGCACGTCCGAGGCGAAGACGAGCGGCTCCATCCATATCCTCAAGCCAGAGAAGCTCCAGCGCTACGAGCTGGACGACCCCCAGGCCATCCTCCAGTCCGTGCCGGGCGTGTACGGCCGGGGCGAGGATGGCTTCGGCCTGCGGCCCAACCTGGGCCTGCGCGGCGTCAACCCGGACCGCAGCAAGAAGGTCACGCTGCTGGAGGACGGCATCCTCTTCGGGCCGGCGCCCTACTCCGCGCCCGCCGCGTACTACTTCCCGCTGATGACGCGCATGCAGTCGGTGCGCGTGCTCAAGGGCCCCTCCTCCGTGCAGCAGGGCCCGCAGACGGTGGGCGGGTCGGTGGACCTCATCACCCGGGACATCCCGGCGCAGGAGTCGTTCGGCCTGGACGTCGCGGGCGGCCAGTACCTCTACGGCAAGGCGCACGGCTACTTCGGCGCGAGCACGGAGCGCGCGGGCTTCCTCATCGAAGGCATCCACCTGCGCAGCAGCGGCTTCAAGGACATCGACAACAGCGACGCCTCCACCGGCTTCCACCGCAACGAGTGGATGGCCAAGGTGCGCTACCGGCTGGTGCCGGACGGCGAGCTGCGCCAGACGCTCCAGCTCAAGCTGGGCTACTCCGACGAGGGCTCCAACGAGACGTACCTGGGGCTGTCGGACGCGGACTTCGCGGACGCCCCGCTGCGCCGCTACAAGGCCAGCCAGTTCGACCACATGCAGTGGCACCGCACCCAGGCGGTGCTCAGCCACGTGCTGGAGGGGCGCGACGTCGCGGTGACGACGTCGCTGTACCGCCAGGACCTGGACCGCACCTGGCGCAAGGTGAACGGCTTCCGGGGCACGTCCATCGCGGACGTGCTCGCGGACCCCACGAGCGCGCGCAACGCCATCTATTACGGCGTGCTGACGGGGGAGCTGGACTCGTCCACGCCGGGAGAGACCATCCTCATCGGGCCCAACCACCGCGTCTTCGTGAGCCAGGGCCTCCAGAGCGTCGCCCGCTGGACGGCGACCACCGGCCCGCTGTCACACAACGCCGAGTTCGGCGTGCGCTACCACTACGACAGCATCGACCGTCGCCACACGCAGGACGGCTTCCTCATGGTGGGCGGCGAGCTGGTGGCCGAGGGTGGAGAGACGGAGGTCACCGCCGACAACAAGGACTCCACGCACGCGCTCGCGCTGCACGCGACGGACGCCATCGCCTGGGGCCCGCTGGTGGTGACGCCGGGCGTGCGGCTGGAGATCATCCGCTCGCGGTCCGCGGACAAGCTGGCGGGCACGGAGGACCACGGCTCGCTGGAGGCGCTGATGCCGGGCGTGGGCGTGTATGGCGCGCTCACCCCCTCGCTGGGCCTGTTCGCGGGCACCTACCGCGGCTTCTCCCCGCCCGCGCCGGGCCAGCCCCAGGCGGTGTCCGCGGAGAAGAGCCTCAACTCCGAGGCCGGCGCCCGCTGGTCGCGCCGGGGCGAGCGCTTCGAGGTCGTGGGCTTCTTCAACGACTACTCGAACCTCACCGACGTCTGCACCTTCTCCAACGGCTGTCTGGACGACAACCTGGACCGGCAGGTGGACGCGGGCGAGGCGCACATCTACGGCCTGGAGGCCTTCGCGGAGAAGACCTTCCGTCCGGGCGGCGGCATCACCTTCCCGCTGACGGTGGCGTACACCTTCACGCGCACGAAGCTGCTGGAGGACTTCCGCTCGTCGGATCCGCAGTTCGGCAACGTGCAGGCCGGAGACGAGCTGCCCTACGTGCCCCGGCACCAGCTCTTCGCCTCGCTGGGCGTGGAGGGCGCCCGCTGGGGCGCCTTCATCAGCACCACGTACCTCGCCAGCATGCGCGAGGAGGCAGGCCAGGGTGAGATTCCCGAGGGCGTGAAGACAGGCGCCCTGCTGACGTTCGACGTGAACGCCAGTTGGAACGTCACCCGCTGGGGCCAGCTCTACGTGAGCGGCCGCAACCTGCTGGACGAGGCGGTCATCGTCGGACGCCGTCCCTACGGTGCCCGCCCCAACGCGCCGCGCACGCTCATCGGCGGGTTCAAGATCCAGCTCTAGGCGCGGACCCTACGGCGCCGCCACCTGATGGCTCGGGGGCTGCGCCACCGGCTGGTGCGGCAGCGCCTGCGCGGACGCCTTCGCGCTCGCGATGTTGTCGGCCGTGGGCGGGACGCTGGTGTCCGTCAGGGGGTTGCCGCTGCCATCCGTGTAGACGCCGTCCGGGAAGGGGCCGGCGTAGATCTGCGGCGGCGGCACCACGGGCAGCGCCTTCGTGAGCACGGCGAGGTAGTTGTCCATCTCGTGCCGGATGGTCGCCTCCTGCGTACTGTGGCTCCCGAGCGTGTTGTAGAAGAGGATGGAGAACTCCTCGCCCACCTGCCCGTAGCGGACCGCGGGCGGCAGCGTGGGCACCACGTCGTACTGGTTGACGACGCGCACCGTCACCGGGCTCGTGACGTACTGGGCATAGGCCTTCCCCCAGGAGTCCGTGAGCCCCGCCTTCGGCGCCGCGAAGGTGACGGTGGTGACGCTCAGCGACGACTGGCTCACCGCCAGGTCCAACGCCATCAACTCCGCGAGCCCGCCGCCCAGGCTGTGGCCCGTCAGGTAGAGCTTCTGGATGTTGTTCGCCTTCAGCCACGCGAACACCTGCGCCTGCATCGACTGCGTCACCGAGCCGCCCACCCCGGTGTAGATGCTCCAGAACCCGCCGTGCACCTGCGGCACGGGGGACAGCGTCGCGCCGTTGAACGGCACGAAGGACGTGGTGGCGTACTCCTCGTCCGCGCGGACATCGGCGGCCGTCACCGTCCCTCGCAGCGCCAGCATCGCCGTGCTCGAATCGCCGTCGGCGAGGTACCAGAGGCCGAACAGCTCCGGGGCACCTCCCTTCTGCGGCACCCACACGGTGAGGGTGTCCTGCTGCGTCCAGCCGCTGACCACCGGAACGGTTTTGCCGTTGAAGGAGTCGTAGGCCGCGACCACCCCCTGCCCCATCGGCAGCACCACGGTGGCATCCAGCACGGGCTGCGGCGGCATCGGGTGGATGGGGCCAGCGGACTGCGGACGGGGGACGGCGGCGGTCGAGGTCGTCATGGACACACCCTGGGAAGGTGATGCCCTGGCCCTTGTGCAGCGCCCGTGCCGTGACGCCCTCCCCTCGGG
>NZ_RAWB01000808.1 GCF_003612055.1 Corallococcus llansteffanensis | reverse complement strand
GTCCACGGCCGCCGCCAGCAGGTTGCGCGCCGCGTTCCCGCTGAAGAGGCGGGCCAGCGTCGTGGTCTCCACGTCCAGCCAGCGCGCGGCCTGGCGGAGCACGTCCAGGTACTCGCCCTCCATCGCCTTGGGGGGCCGGCTGGGGGCCGCCATGCAGACGCGGGCATAGCTGTGCTCACGGTCCACGTACATGCCCATGGAGCGGTCGCGGAAGTCCTTGGACAGGGCCTGCGTCATCGCGTCCAGGTGCTCCTCGGGGGAGGCGACCTTGCCGGACGTCTTGCCGGACACGAGCGGGATCTCCGCCACGTGCCAGCCGCCGTCGGCGAGCGCATCCGGGCGGGCTTCCACCCACTTCACCTCCGGAGTGGGCAGCTCCAGCCCCTCGCACACGCCCTTGAGCGTCTGACGCAGGGCGGTGAGATTACCTTCGACGTCGGAGAGGAAGAGAACAAGGCGTCGCTGCTGGGACACGCGGGGGGCTCCTTGGGTGGCCCCGTGAAAGCCCCGGCGTTACCCGAGAATTTCCAGAACTGTCCATGCCCGCCTGCCCTCCGGGCGGAGGAGGGCGGGCGGACGGGGGCCGGGACTCAGAGCGGGATGTTACCGTGCTTGCGCGGCGGGTTCTCCTGGCGCTTGTCCTTGAGCATCTCCAGGGCGCGGATGACCTTGGCGCGGGTCTCCTCCGGGCGGATGACCTCGTCGATGTAGCCCAGCTCCGCCGCCTTGAACGGGTTGGCGAACTTCTCCCGGTAGTCGTCGGTGAGCTTCTTGCGCTCGGCGTTGGCGTCCTGGGCCTTCTGGAGCTCGCCCCGGAAGATGATGTTCACCGCGCCCTCGGGGCCCATCACGGCGATTTCGGCGGTGGGGTACGCGTAGTTGATGTCCGCGCGGATGTGCTTGGACGCCATGACGTCGTAGGCGCCGCCGTAGGCCTTGCGCGTGATGAGGGTGATTTTCGGGACGGTGGCTTCCGCGTACGCGTAGAGCAGCTTGGCGCCGTGGGTGATGATGCCGCCCCACTCCTGGTCGGTGCCGGGCAGGAAGCCGGGCACGTCCACCAGGGTGAGCAGGGGGATGTTGAAGCAGTCGCAGAAGCGCACGAAGCGCGCGGCCTTCACGCTGGCGTCGATGTCCAGGCAGCCGGCGAGCACCGCGGGCTGGTTGGCGACGATGCCCACGCTCCTGCCGTTCATGCGCGCGAAGCCGACGACGATGTTCCGGGCGAAGTGTTCCTGCACTTCGAAGAAGTGCTTCTGGTCCACGATGGCCCGGACGATCTCCTTGATGTCGTAGGGCTTGTTCGGGTTCGCCGGGACGATGGTCTTCAGCGACTCTTCCGTGCGGAACGCGTCGTCGTCGTTCGGCTGGACCGGCGGATCCTCCTGGTTGTTGGAGGGCAGGTACGAGAGCAGCTCGCGCGTCATCGCGATGGCGGCCTGCTCGTTCTCCGCGGCGAAGTGGGCCACGCCGGACTTCTGGTTGTGCGTCAGCGCGCCGCCGAGGGCCTCCTTGGAGACCTCCTCGTGCGTCACCGTCTTGATGACGTCCGGGCCGGTGATGAACATGTACGACGTGTCCTTCACCATCATGATGAAGTCGGTGATGGCGGGCGAGTACACCGCGCCGCCCGCGCACGGCCCCAGGATGAGCGAAATCTGGGGCACGACGCCCGACGCGAGCGTGTTGCGCAGGAAGATGTCCGCGTAGCCCGCGAGGCTCTCCACGCCTTCCTGGATGCGCGCGCCGCCGGAGTCGTTGAGACCGATGACGGGCGCGCCCACGCGGGTGGCCAGGTCCATGATCTTGCAGATCTTCTGCGCGTAGGCCCCGGACAGCGAGCCGCCGAAGACGGTGAAGTCCTGGGCGAAGACGAAGACCTGGCGACCTTCCACGGTGCCGTAGCCGGTGACGACGCCGTCACCGAGGATCTTCTTGTCGCCCATGCCGAAGTCGTGGCTGCGGTGGGTGACGAACTTGTCCAGCTCGCTGAAGGAGCCGGGGTCCAGGAGCAGGTCGATGCGCTCGCGGGCCGTGAGCTTGCCGGCCTCGTGCTGCTTGGCGATGCGCTCGGTGCCGCCGCCCTGCTCGGCCTGCTGCTCCATCTGCTGGAGCCGTGCGCGGAGAGGATCCTTCTCGGGGGTTGCGTCCATGGGAGGGCGCTCTAACACGATTGGAGGGCCGGTCGCAGCGCTTCCCTTGCCACTGGCGGGACGGGCGGACGGCCGGGCTTCGCGTGCACCGGGAGGGGCCCAGACAGAAGTTCAGGATTTCCAACACCGGGTCCGGGACGGGCGCGGTCGGGAGCGGGGAGGCGACGATGCGTGCGCGGCCGGGGACACTCCAGGTGGGCTCGTTCCGGGGGGTGCCCATCCGCATCCACTTCTCGTTGTTGCTGGTGCTGCCGCTGCTGGCGTTCTCGTTCGCCGGGACGTTCCAGCAGGCGGCGAGCATGGCGGATGTGCCGCCGGGCAGCCTCCCCGGACATCCGCTGGTGTGGGGGCTGGTGGTAGCGGTGGGGCTGTTCCTGTCGGTGCTGCTGCACGAGATGGCGCACACGTTCTATGCGCTGCGCCACGGCGGGGAGGTGCACGCCATCACGTTGATGATTGTCGGAGGCGTGTCGGAGCTGGGGGAGGTGCCCCGGCGGCCGCGCGACGAGGCGCTGATGGCGCTCGTCGGGCCGCTGACGAGCCTGGGGGTGGCGGTGGTGCTGGGCGGCGCGACGTGGCTGACGCAGGGCCTGGGCCTGTTCCCGCTGCGGTTCGCGGGCTTCACCCTGGCGATGCTGAACGGGGTGCTGGGGGTGTTCAACCTGCTGCCCGCGTTCCCCATGGATGGGGGGCGCATCGTGCGCGCGGCGCTGACGCCCCGGCTGGGGGTGCTCAAGGCGACGCGGGTGGCGGCGATGCTGGGGCGGGTGTTCGCGGTGCTGTTCGGCGTGTGGGGCGTGGTGTCGCTGAACCCGTTCACGCTGGTCATCTCCTTCTTCGTGCTGATGGGCGCGGAGGCGGAGTCCCGGCAGGTGCGGATGCGGGTGGTGCTGGAGCACGTGCGGGTGGCGACGCTGATGACGCCCCGGGCGGTGGGCGTGGACCTGGACCTGACGATGTCCGACGCGCAGTGGGCGCTCCGGCGCGAGCACACGCAGCTGCTGCCGGTGACGAACGGGGGCCATCCGGTGGGGCGCGTGTCGTGGGCGACGGTGGAGGGCATCCCGGAGGACGAGCGGGCCGGGTGCCTGGTGCGCGAGGTGATGGAGGATGGCGTGGTGGCGGAGCTGTGCGAGGACGGGTGGACGGCGCTGCGGCGGATGGCGGAGGCGGGGGTGCCGCAGCTCGCGGTGGTGGACGAGGAAGGGCTGCTCGCGGGCACGCTGGACTGGAACGATTTGCAGCGCGGGATGACGCGGGCGGAGCAGGAGCTGGGGCG
>NZ_RAWB01000807.1 GCF_003612055.1 Corallococcus llansteffanensis | reverse complement strand
CGCCCAGCCCCTCCGCGCCGAAGGACTTCATGCTCTTGCGCTTCGCCATCTGCGGCGGTGCCTCCTGGAGCGCCCCGTCCATCATCGGAGGAGCCATGGTCGCGACAGGCATCGGCTCACCCGCGAGCGCGTAGGCGGCGGTCTCGCCGTTGCGCATCATCGCCACGGCCCACACGCCCATCACGAAGCCCACCACGAGGCCAGCGGCCCCGACCTTCATCGCGCGCGAGCTCATGGCGCCTCCCGGGCGACCCATGCGCCCCAGTTCACGACGTCTTCCGGCAACCGCGTTCCACTCACCACCACCGCGCGGGGATCCGTCAGCGCCAGCAGGTCCGCCGGCAGGCGCGACAGCCGCAGCTTGCGGCCGAACGCATCCGTCACCTTCTCCCCCCGCTGCTCACACGCGGCGAGCGACGCCGTCCACAGCCGGGCCAGGCCCGCTGGATCCAACGTCTCGCCCGCGGGCGCCGTCTCCTCCCACTTGCGCGTCTGCGCGTGCAGCTCCGTCAGCACCGCGTAGAAGGGCTCCGTCAGCTCCGCGTCCGGCAAGAAGGGCGTGGTCCCGCTCGCCGACACCCGCGTCTCCAGCTCCTCCGGCGGCGGCACCTGGGTCACCCGCAGGAGCGCCGCCGCCGCCGCGTTCGCGCCGCGGATCCGCCCCATCGCCAGCGCCTGTCCGTCCAGCACCCCGAAGGCCGGTGTGGACACCGTGGGCGAGGGCCGCAGGCCATCCAGCGCGTCCGCGCCCGGCAGCGGCGCGAGCTGCGACAGCGTCTCATCCACGCCGAAGAGGCCCACCGCCGCCGCCCCGTCCTTGCCATCCACCACCGTGTGGACCTGGAGGTGCGCCAGCTCTCCGGGCGCGTACGCGGGCTTGTCCGGCGACACCTCCACCGACAGCTTCGCGCGCGGCGCCACGTACACCCGCGCCTGCGCTTCCACGCCCTCCACCTGGGCCCAGCCCTCGAAGTCCGGGGGCAGCGTGAAGCGCGCCGAGCGCGTGGCCGGGTCCAGCACCTCCTTCAGCCGCGCCTGCCCCGCCACCAGCACCAGCGTCCGGGGCAGCTCGCCCTGGAAGTCCGGGCCGCGCAGCAGCTCCACCTTCACGGACTCCCCGGCCTTCGCCAGCACCGGCGTCGCCCGCAGGCGCAGGGCCGGCAGCCGCGCGGGGCGCACCACCCACTTCGTCTCTCCCGCGTCCTGGCCGTCCCACTTCGCCCGCACCTTCAGCTCGTACCCGAGGAACGTGGTGGCCTGGGCCTGACGGGCCTGCCCCGGCTCCACCGACGGCTCCAGGGTGAAGCGCACCACGCCCATGGAGGACCCTTGCGGCGAGCCGTCCTCCGAGGCCTCCGACTCCTCCAATGCCAATGCGGGCGCCGACACGCGGATCCGGGCGAAGCGCGCCTTCACGCACGCGAGCGCCGTCGCGGAAAGCGCCGGGCCCTGCGATGGCCGGGAAACCCACGACACCGCCACGTCCCGCTGCCCGACCCCCTGTCGCCAGGCCAGCGTGACGGGCACGTCCAGGGCCTCCGACAGGGTGGGCGACAGGCACGCGCGTGCATCCAGCGCGGGGCCGGCCAGGGCTTCAATCACGGCCTGCGGGTCACCGGAGGCCGCTTGCGGCTCCAGCTCCAGCAGGGGCAGTCCGGGATCCGTGACGTAGAACTGGAGCGCGAGCATCCGCTCCCTGCCGGACGGCAGCGCGCGCCCGCGCAGCACCGCCGCCACGCACGCGCCCAATCCATCCTCGGAGCCGGCCACGTCCAGCACCTGCCCCGACGGGGCCACCCGCGCCGCGAGCGCCACCGTGGCGGACCCCATGGACGGGGAGACGAAGCGCGCGCAGGGGTGCAGGCCCGGCAGCAGGCGCTCCAGCGCGAGCTGATCCCCGAGCGACGCCTGCTCTTCCTGTTCGTTCAACAGGTCTCGCGCCGACGCCAGCCTCACGGGCGGCGGGCGCGGCATCACGCGCACGGGCAGCGGCGGCACCACCACGTTCACCGCGGGGCCAGGGTCCAACTGGAAGGCGGCCACGCCGTCCTCGTCCGCCACCGCGCGCACGCCCGGATCCGCCGGGTCCCACGCGCGCGTCACCGTCACCTCCGCGCCTGGCAGCACCCGGCCCGCGGCGGTGGTGGCGCGCAGGTACACGCGGTTGCTGAAGCCCGCGACGAGCCCATCCTCCAGCTCCGTCACCGAGGACACGGCGAGCGCGTCCTCGGACAGCAGCAGCGACACCGCGCCCCGCACCGGCTCTCCCGTGGCGTCCTTCGCCTCCAGGCGAGCGCTCAGCGTGACCTGTCCGCGCAGGTCCGCGGGCACGCGCGGCAGCGTCACCCGGAAGCGGCCCGCCGCGTCCGTGCGGACCTTCTGGGGAAGCTCGCCCTTGAGCCACTCCGGCGGAGGCGGCCACGCGCCCGCATGACTCCACGCGAGCGCCACGTCCGCGTCCGCCACCGGCGCGCCGGACGCGTACGACACCTGGCCCGTCACCTCCGGCGTCTCGTTCGCGCGCCAGAAGGGCTTCGGGCTCTGGGCCTCCAGCCGCAGGCGCGGCAGGCTGAAGGGCTCCACCGTGAAGCGCGCCTCGCCGGACGCGCCGCCGCTGGTCCACGCCACCGTCCACTCGCCCGTGGTCGCGCCCCGGTCCAGCGGAAGGTCCCCGGCCACCACGCCCCAGGGGCCCGCGGGGGCGCGCTCCTCCAGCACCACCTCTCCGGTAGGGTCCATCACCTTCCAGGTCCCCGGCCGCCCGTCGAGCGGCGACAGGTCCTTCGCGCGCAGCGCCACCGCGCGGAAGCGCACCCGGTGCCCGGGCTCGTAGAGGGGACGGTCCGTCAGCACCCGCACCCGCGCCGGCGCGTACAGCGGCAGGGCCGCCTCCACCGTGTCGCTGCCCAGCGGCGTGGTGACGCGCGCGCGCAGCCGGTAGTCGCCGTCCGGCACCTGGGGCAGCGTCACCGGCGCGGTCTGCGCGCCGTTGTCCAGGCGCTCCCAGCGGGCCTGCTCGTCCACGGGCAGGGGCGTCTCCTTGCCGGCCGCGTCCACCAGGACCAGCGCCGCGGTGCCCCGGCCCACGAGCGCCCGCAGGGCGTTGCCGTGTTCGTCCACCGCGTTCGCCTCCGCCCAGACCGCCACGGTGCCGGAGGCGCCTCGCGCCAGGCCCTGGGCGGACACCCCCGCCGTCTGGCGGAACGCGCCGTCCGGGCACTGGGGAACCTCCACGCCCTGGAACACCCAGGCGGAGAGACACCGCCCGGACGCGGCCACGGCCAGGCCTCCCCCTACGAGCAATACGCCAAGCCCGCCGGCGACCCACCGCCGACGCTGGATGCGAACCGTCATGCACTCACCCCGTCCATCCACTGTACGCCGGAACACCCGGGGAAGGTCCCGCCCCCCACCCCTTTGCCGCGCCCTCGGGT
>NZ_RAWB01000806.1 GCF_003612055.1 Corallococcus llansteffanensis | reverse complement strand
CACCCCCACCGAGGCGCGGCTCGCCGCGCTCTGGGCCCCGCTGCTGCAGGTGGAGCAGGTGGGCGCGGACGACCACTTCTTCGAGCAGGGCGGCCACTCGCTGCTGGCCACCCAGTTGGTCTCCCGCATCCGCGCCACCTTCGGCGTGGAGCTGCCCCTGCAGACCGTCTTCGAGGCGCCGACCCTCTCCGCGCTCGCGCTCCGGCTGGAGGCGGTGGGACCCCGGGCCCCCTTCATGGCGCCGCCCCTGGTGGCGGCGCCTCGCACCGGCGCGCCGCCGCTGTCCTTCGCGCAGCAGCGGCTGTGGCTCATCGAGCAGATCGAACCCGGTGGCACCGCCTACAACATCCCCACCGTGCTGCGCATCCGGGGCCGCCTGGACGTACCGGCGCTCGGCAGGGCCTTCGGTGGACTCGTCGAGCGCCACGAGTCGCTGCGCACCACCTTCGCCTCCCACGAGGGCGAGCCCGTGCAGCTCATCCACCCCGCCTCGGACTTCGTGCTGCCGGTGGTGGACCTGTCGGCCGTGCCGGACGAAACGCGCGAGGCCCGGGCCCGGGAGCGGATCGAAGCGGAGACGCAGCGCCCGTTCGACCTCCTGCGCGGGCCGCTGCTGCGCGCCTCCCTGCTGCGGTTGTCGGCGGAGGAGCACGTGCTGGGGGTGACGCTGCACCACATCGTCTCCGACGGCTGGTCCATGGGCGTGCTCGTGCGCGAGGTGGCCGCGCTCTACGCGGACTTCGCGTCGGGGCGTCCATCCACGCTCGCGGCCCTGCCCCTGCAATACGCCGACTTCGCCACCTGGCAGCGCGGCTGGCTGCGCGGCGGCGTGTTGCAACAACAACTTGATTACTGGCGTCAGCAGCTCGACGGCGCGCCGTCCCTCCTGGAGCTGCCCACGGACAAGCCCCGTCCCGCCGTCCAGTCCTCCCGCGGCGACTGGCTGCCCTTCCACCTGCCCCCGCCGCTCACCGAGGCGCTGCTCGCCCTCTGCCAGCGCGAGGGCACCACCCCCTTCATGGCGCTGCTCGCCCTCTGGCAACTGCTGCTGGCGCGCTACTCCGGCCAGGATGACGTCTGCGTCGGCTCGCCCATCGCCGGCCGCACCCGCTCGGAGACCGAAGGCCTCATCGGCTTCTTCGTCAATACCCTCGTGCTTCGCACCCAGGTGCGTCCCGAGGCCTCCTTCCGCCAGCTGCTGGCCCAGGTGCGCTCCACCACCCTCGCCGCCTACGAGCACCAGGACGTTCCCTTCGAGAAGCTCGTCGAGGAGCTTCAGCCCCGGCGCAGCCTCAGCCACTCGCCTCTCTTCCAGGTGATGCTCTCCCTGCAGAACACCCCGGACGCCCCCCTCCGCGTGCTGGGCGGCGCCGAGCCGCTAGAACTCTCCGCGGTGGAGCCGGGGCTGCCGGCGGTGAAGTTCGACTTGAATCTCTCCCTGGCCCTGACGCCCGAGGGCCTCTCCGGCGCGCTCCTCTACCGCACCGACCTCTTCGAGCCGGCCACCATCTCCCGCATGAGCGGCCACCTGCGCGCCCTGCTGGAGGCCGCGCTCGCCGCGCCGGACACCCACGTCGGCGACCTGCCGCTGCTCTCCGCCGCCGAGCGCCACCAGGTGCTGGAGGGCTTCAACGCGTCCCCGGCGTCCTTCACCGCGCCGAGCCCCCTGCACGTGCTTGTCGAGGCGCGGGCCGCGCTCCACCCGCAGCGCCCCGCCGTCGCCTGCGAGGGGCAGGTGCTCACGTACGCGGCGCTGGACGCGCGCGCCAACCAGCTCGCCTGGCACCTGCGCTCGCTGGGCGTGGGCCCGGAGGTGCGCGTCGGGCTGTGCCTGGAGCGCTCCGTGGACATGGTGGTGGCCCTGCTGGGCGTCTGGAAGGCCGGCGGCGCCTACGTCCCCCTGGAGCCTTCCCAGCCCGCCCCGCGCCTGCGGTTGCTGGTGGAGGAAGTCGCCTCGCCCGTGGTGGTGACGGTGGCCCGCCACGCGGCGGCCTTCACCTCCACCCCAGCGCATGTGGTGCGCATGGACGAGGACGCGGGGCAACTCGCCAGCCACCCCACCGTGGCGCCTCTGGGCGGGGCGTCCGCGGAGAACGCCGCCTACGTCCTCTTCACCTCGGGCAGCACCGGCCGTCCCAAGGGCGTGGCCGTGGAGCACGGCCAGCTCTTCCACTACGTGCGCGCCGCCACCGAGCGGTTGCGCCTGGAGGAGTGCGCCCGCTTCGCGCTGGTGTCCACCTTCGCCGCGGACCTGGGCAACACCGTCCTCTTCCCCTGCCTTTGCACCGGCGGCCTGCTGCACGTACTGCCCCAGCACCTCGCCAGCAGCCCCTCGGACGTGGCCGCCTACTTCCAGCGCCACCCCGTGGACTGCATGAAAATCGTCCCCTCCCACCTCGCCGCGCTGCTGTCCGCGGCAGAGCCCCGTCACGTCCTGCCCCTCAAGAAGCTGGTGCTGGGCGGGGAGTCCACCCCCAGCGCCCTGCTGGAGCAGGTGCGCACGCTGGCCCCCGACTGCGAAGTCTTCAACCACTACGGCCCCACCGAGACGACGGTGGGCGTACTCGCGGGCCTCGTCCCACCCCGGGAGCGCGCTCCGGTGCCCCTGGGCCGCCCCCTGGCCCACTCGCGCCTGTACGTGCTGGACGCCCGGCTGCAACCCGTCCCCGTCGGCGTCCCGGGCGAGCTTTTCATCGCTGGCGCCCAGGTGACTCGCGGCTACCTCGGCCGGCCGGAGTTGACGGCGGAGCGCTACCTGCCGGACCCGCACGGGCCGCTGCCCGGCGCTCGCATGTACCGCAGCGGTGACAAGGTGCGCTGGCGGCTGGACGGACGCGTGGAATTCCTCGGCCGCGCCGACTTCCAGGTGAAGGTGCGCGGCTTCCGCGTGGAGCCGGGAGAAGTCGCCGCCGTGCTGCGCGAGCACTCCACCGTGCGCGAGGCGCTGGTGGTGGCCCGCGAGGACGTGCCCGGTGACAAGCACCTGGTGGCCTATGTCGTCGCCTCCTCGGAGCCCGTCTCCGCCGAGGCCCTGCGCGCCTTCCTGCTGGAGCGCTTGCCCGCGTACATGGTGCCCTCCTCCTTCGTCACCCTGGAGGCCATCCCCCTGACGGCCAACGGCAAGCTGGACCGCCAGGCCCTGCCCGCACCGGAAGGGCCCTCCCGCGCGACGGCTTCCGTCGCTCCGCGCACCCCCACCGAGGAGCGCCTCGCGGCCCTCTGGGCCGGGCTGCTGCGCGTGGAAGCGGTGAGCGTGGAGGAGGACTTCTTCGCTCTCGGCGGCCACTCGCTGCTCGCCACGCAGGTGGTGTCGCGCGTGCGTCAGGCCTTCGCCGTGGAGCTGCCCGTGCGCGCCCTCTTCGAGGCGCCCACCGTGGCGGCGCTCGCCGCCCGCATCGACTCCGCCGCGCGAAGCCAGGCCCCCGCCATCCTCCC
>NZ_RAWB01000805.1 GCF_003612055.1 Corallococcus llansteffanensis | reverse complement strand
GCTCCCGGATGACGTTGAGCAGCGCGTTGACGTCCATCACCGTGTCGCGGATGACGGGCGCCATCTCCTCCCACAGCGACAGGTCGGGGCTGGCGTCGACGACGGGCGTCTCGTACTTCACCAGGTCCAGGTCGCTCAGCCGCAGGATGGCCTGGGCCGCGGCGAGATACACCGCACGCAGCCGCGCGGCGAAGGCGCGGTCGGGCAGTGACTGGAGGATTTCTTCGAGCCTCGGGGTAAGGGAGGCCGGTGGGGGATTCTCGGCGGCAGCGGACACGTTGACCCCACTCTACCCCTCGACATCGCGTCCGGGGAGTTCTAGCAAGCGTCCCGGGCCAGAAGGATGGCCGGGGAGCCGACGGAGATGATCCAGGTCTGTCTGTGGGAGGACGGCAAGGCGATTTCTGGGGGCGAGGAGCTGCTCGACCGGCCGGGGCCCAAGTGGATCGACGTCCTGGAGCCGGACGCGGACGTGCTGGGCCGGCTGGCCGAGCGCTTCGAACTCCACCGGCTCGCGGTGGAGGACTGCCTGCACCTGGACCAGCGGCCCAAGCTGGAGGAGTACCCGCACCACCAGTTCATCGTGCTCCAGGGCTTCACCTGCGGGAAGGAGGTCACGGAGCTGACGCTGCACGAGCAGCACTTCTTCCTCGGCGCGGACTGGCTCATCAGCGTGCACCAGCTCCGGCTGCCCAGCCATGAAGCCGTCGTGCGCCGCGTGAAGGACGACCCCGCGGGGACGCTGGGCCGGGGCGTGGACGTCATCCTGTACATGCTCACGGACGCGCTCGTGGATGCGCAGTTCCCCATCATGGATGACTTCAGCGACGAGCTGGAGGACCTGGAGGACGCCATCTTCGCGGAGCCGGACCCCGAACAGCTCCAGCGCATCTTCCAGCTCAAGCGCTCGCTGGTGACGCTGCGCCGCGTGCTGTCCCCGCAGCGGGACGTGGTGGGCATGCTGTCGCGCCGGGGCATCCCGCAGATTCAGGAGAAGACGACGCTGTACTTCCGCGACGTGTACGACCACCTGGTGCGGCTGTACGAGCAGATCGACGCCAGCCGCGACGTCGTAGGCAACGTGATGGACGGCTACCTGTCCATGGTGGCCAACCGCACCAACGACATCAGCAAGCAGCTCACCATCTTCGCCACCCTCTTCCTGCCCCTGTCCTTCATCGTGGGCTTCTTCGGGCAGAACTTCGACGAGCTGTCGGGCAAGGGTTGGTACTACTTCATGTGGGCCACCATGGTGGGCTTCCCGCTGGGGCTCCTCGGCTGGTTCAAGTACAAGAAGTGGCTCTGACGCCGCACCCGCACCGGAGCACCTGGGAGGACGCATGCTGACGGTCGCCGTGGATGGAATCCCGCTCCACTACCGGGACGTGGGCCAGGGGTTGCCGGTTCTGCTGCTGCACGCCTTCCCGCTGGACGGCTCCGCGTTCGACCGGCAGGTGGCGGCGCTGTCCGGGCGCTACCGCTTCATCGTCCCCGACCTGCGCGGCTTCGGGCAGAGCCGGCGGGGTGAAGGGCCCACGGAAATGCGCCACCTGGCGCAGGACGCGCTCGCGCTGCTGGACGCGCTGAACCTCGACGCGGCGGTGGTGGGCGGGGTGTCCATGGGCGGCTACGCGGCCATGGCGCTGCTGCGCGAGGACGCGGGCCGGGTGCGCGGGCTGGTGCTGGTGGACACGCAGTGCACCGCGGACGACGACGCTGGCCGGGAGAGGCGCGAGGCCACCGCGAAGCAGGCCCTGTCCGAAGGCACGCCGTCCGTCATCCAGGGGCTGGTCCCCAAGCTCGTGCACGCGGGGCCGGACTCGCCGGTGGGCCGCGAGGTGACGGCGATGGGCCTTGCCGCCTCGCCCCAGGCGCTCGCCGCCGCGCAGCGGGGCATGGCGCTGCGGCTGGACAGCAAGGACCTGCTCGCGCGCTTCGCGGGGCCCACGCTGGTGGTGGTGGGCGAGCACGACACCGTCACGCCCGTGGCCAAGGCGAAGCAGATGGTGGACCTGGTGCAGGGCGCGCGGCTGGAGATCATCGCCGGCGCCGCGCACCTGCCCAACCAGGAGCAACCGGAAGCCTTCAACGCGGTGCTGGACGCGTTCCTCGCCTCGCTGTCCTGACCGTCGTCCCCGTCGTCCCCGTCGTCCTCGAAACGCAAAGGTGCGCGATGAAGAAGCCCCCTGTCCCGGAAGCGCTGTACCTGCCGGACGTCGAGTCCCACACGTCCGACGGCCACTACGGACGAATGATCGCCGGGGCGAAGGCCGCGGGCTTCGCGCCCCCGGGCATCTGGCACCTGTTCGCCTTCAAGCCGCGCATGACGGACGCGCTGTCCGCGTTCACCCACGAGGTGATGCGCGGGCCCTCGCCGCTGTCGGCGGGGTTGCGGGAGCTCATCGCCGCGTACACGTCGCGGCGCAACGCCTGCGTTTTTTGAACGGGCTCCCACGCCGCGGTCGCGGCGGAATTGCTGGGCAGCACGGAGCGCGTCCAGGCGGTGCTGGACGATGTGGCGACGGCCCCCATTCCGGAGGCCGAGAGGGCGCTGTTCGCCTTCGTGGAGAAGCTCAACGACGCGCCCGGAGACGTGCGCCGCGAGGACGTGGAGCACGTGAAGGCGGCGGGATGGTCGGACGAGGCCGTCTACGACGCGGTCTCCGTCTGCGCCCTCTTCAACTTCTACAACCGGTGGATCGACGGCACCGGCGTCCAGGGCATGGCGCCGGAGATGTACGAAAAGTCCGCGAAGCGGATGGCGGCGGGAGGCTACCTGCCCGGGCCGCCCGCCCGGAGCCCGCCGCCGTCCTCGGACGACGGCGAACCGGAGCGGTGAACCCGCGCGCCTTCAGACCGAGGGCGCGCGGAGCCCGTCAGGGAGTGCAGACGGCCTGATCGCCCTGCACGGTGCACGACGAGCAAGCGTCGGTCTTCTTCAGCACGCCCCCCTCGCACAGCAGCAGCGACTTGCCGTCGGGGGCGCAGCCGCCGCGGCCCTCGGCGTCCTGGGCGCAGGCGTCGTTCTCCAGGTTGAGGGACGTGTCGCACCGCACGCTGTCCGACAGTTCACGGCAGCCCAGCGGCCCGCGGCACGCCAGCGCGCGCCACTCCCCGTTCCGGCACTCCAGCGCCTGCGCGTCGTCCTGACACACGTAGTCCCCGCCGTCACAGGAGTCACCCGAGCCCGGCCCGCCACAGCCGGAAAGGAGGAAGAAGCCGAAGGACACGAGCGCGAGAGAAAGACGGTTCATGGGTGGTGGCGACTCTTCGCGAGCGGTTTTTCGCTGTCAACCGCCGCCGAGCGTCTCCCGGAAGTAACGTCGGAAGTTGCCACCCAGCACACGTTCCACCCACGCCTCCGGGTGTCGCCGCAGCAGCGCCTCGGTGAGGCGGGGCAGGTCCGTCACGTCCCGCATGCCCTTCGGCAGCGCCACCATGCCG
>NZ_RAWB01000804.1 GCF_003612055.1 Corallococcus llansteffanensis | reverse complement strand
GGGCACGCTCCAGGTGAGTGCCAACCCGTACGCGACGGTCTTCCTGGGCACGAAGCGGCTGGGCGACGTGCAGGGCCGCACGTCCTTCAAGGTCGCGCCCGGCACCTACAAGCTGCACTTCGAGCACCCGGCGGGCACGCGGACGTACACCGTCGTCGTCCCCGCCAACGGCACCGTGACCCAGGACTTCCGAGCGTTGAACGGGTGACGTCCGCCCGCCCGCCTGCTCGTCCTCCTTGACGGATGACGCGTGAATCTGGCACCTATGCGGTCCATTCAGTAGCTTCTATTCAATGGAATCCATGGACCTGCTTGCGCCCGAGGAACTTGAGCGCATCGAGCGTGAGAACGCGGGGGGACTGCCCGCGAACGCGATCCTGGAGATCTTCCGGCCGCGGGGCGTGAGGCTGTCGGAGGCGACGTTCCGGAAGTACGTCCAGGCCGGGCTCCTGCCGCGCAGCCGTCGCGTGGGCCGCAAGGGCAAGCACCAGGGCAGCCTGGGCCTCTACCCGGTGGAGGCGGTGCGGCGCATCAACGTCATCAAGAAGATGATGGCCGAAGGACACACCCTGGAGGACATCCGCCGGTCCTTTGTGTTCCACCGCAACCACATCGACCAGCTCCAGCGGGACCTGTCCGAGGTGCTGGACGGGTTCCAGGAGGAGCTGGGAGGGCGGCCGCTGGGAGGAGAACGCAGGAAGTCACTCGAAGCCCAGTTGGCAACGCTGAGGCAACGGGCGCAGGATCTGGTCCGGGATGTCGCCCGGTTGGGCAGCGCCGTCACGGCGCGCGAAGACGAAATGCTCCGGCCGCAATAGGATGCCCCCCAGGGTCCTGTTGAACCGGATAGACTCCACACATCTGGAGGAATCATGTCGGAAGTGAAGCAGCTGCAGGAGGGCGAGGGGGGAGGGGTCGAGGAGGAGCTGCCCGCGGAACGCCGGCGCTCCAAGACCATGTCGCGCAAGGAGATGGCCCGCGACCTGCGCCGTCGCAGGCTCGCCGGTCAGCTGGACCCGGAAGAGGCGGAGACGCTCAAGCTCGTGGACGAGCAGCGCCCCCGCACCCGCGCCGACTGCATCAACGGTCCCCGTCCGTGTCTCTTCGTGTCCTGCAAGCACAACCTGTACCTGGACGTGAACCCGGAGACGGGCTCCATCAAGCTGAACTTCCCGGACAAGGAAATCACCGAGCTGGAGCACACCTGCGCCCTGGACGTGGCGGAGAAGGGTGGCATCACGCTCGAAGAGGTGGGGGAGATCATGAACCTCACCCGCGAGCGCATCCGTCAGGTGGAGACGCGCGGCCTGATGAAGCTGCGTGAAGCCGTCGACGAAGAGCCGCCCGTGTCCGCTCGCAAGCCCTGAGGTCGGGCCCGTGTGTCGTGCCGTCGCTGGGGTGACGTGTTGCGTTGACACCCCAGGGGGTGGTTGCTAGGACCCGCGCCACCCCCCCCGCACCCCGAGGCGCACACGTGCTGGCTCTCCTGAGCGTTTCCGACAAGCGCGGTCTGGTCCCCTTTGCCCAAGGCCTGGTCCGGCTGGGCTACCGACTGCTCTCCACCGGCGGCACCCTGGAGGCCCTCAAGGCCGCCAGCATCCCCGCCACCCAGGTGTCCGAGCACACGCAGAGCCCTGAAATCCTCGGCGGCCGCGTGAAGACGCTCCACCCCCGAATCCACGGCGGCATCCTCGGCCGGCCCGACCTGGAGAGCGATCGGGCGGAGATGGCGGCGAACCGCATCGAGCCCATCTCGCTGGTGGCCGTGAACCTCTACCCGTTCCGCAAGACGGTGGCGTCGGGCGCGGGCGAGGACGACGTCATCGAGAACATCGACATCGGCGGGCCGGCGATGGTCCGCGCGTCGGCGAAGAACTTCAAGCACGTGGCCGTGGTGGTGGACCCGGACGACTACCCGGCGGTGCTCGCTGAAATCGAGGGCCACAAGGCGGTGGGCGAGGAGACGCGGCGCCGGCTGATGCGCAAGGCGTTCGCGCACACGGCCGCCTACGACGCGTCCATCTCCGGGTGGCTGTCGGGCGAGGCGCAGGAGCCGTTCCCGCAGGAGCTGTCGCTCGCGTTCCAGAAGGTGCAGGGGCTGCGCTACGGGGAGAACCCGCACCAGCGCGGCGCCTTCTACCGCGAGTTCCAGACGCCGAAGGAGCCGTCGGTGGCGTTCGCCAAGGTGCTCCAGGGCAAGGAGCTCTCGTACAACAACATCCTGGACCTGGACGCGGCCCTGGGGCTCGTCCTGGAGTTCCCGGAGAAGCCCTGCGCGGTGGTCATCAAGCACAACACCCCGTGCGGCGTGGCGGTGGATGACGTGCTGGAGCGGGCCTACCGCACCGCCCGGGCGGTGGACGAGGTGTCCGCCTTCGGGGGCATCGTGGCCTTCAACCGCGAGGTGGACGAGGCCGTCGCGAAGGCCATGGCGGAGACGTTCCTGGAGGCGGTCATCGCGCCGTCGTACTCGGCCGCGGCGCTCCAGGTGCTCGCGACCAAGAAGAACCTGCGCCTCTTGGAGGCGGGCCCGGAGCTGGCGTCCCCCACGGCGCGGCCGCGTCCCCAGGTGGACGCCCGGAGCGTGTCGGGCGGCATGCTGCTGATGGACCGCGACGCGGTGGAGCCGCCCCTGGAGTGGAAGGTCGTCTCCAAGCGCGCGCCCACCCTGGAGGAGGAGCGAGCGCTGCGCTTCGCCTGGAAGGTGTGCAAGCACGTCAAGAGCAACGCCATCGTGTTCGCAGCCGGGCACCAGCTGCTCGCCCAGGGCGGCGGCCAGACGAACCGGGTGGACTCGGTGCGCATCGCGATGACGCGTGGCGGCGAGGCCCTGAAGGGCAGCGCGGTGGCCTCGGACGCCTTCTTCCCCTTCCGGGACGGGCTGGACGAGGCGGCCCGGGCAGGCGCCACGGCGGTCATCCAGCCGGGCGGTTCCGTCCGGGATCCGGAGGTGATCGCCGCCGCCGACGAACATGGGATGGCCATGGTGGTGACGGGAGTGCGACACTTCCGTCACTAACTTCATGCGCATCGTCTGTCAGAAATGCGCGGCGGCCTACGCGATCGACGATCGGTTGATCTCGGCCAAGGGCGTCCGCGCGCAGTGTCCCCGCTGCCGTCACCTCCAGCTCGTGAAGCGGGAGGCGTCCGCCGCGTCCGTGACGGCCACTCCAGGCGAGGGTGTCGCTCCGCCCGTGTCGGGGCCCGAGCCGAGGAGCAACCCGGCCGCCCCCGCGCAGCCGCTCGCTCGGGAGCCGAAGAGCAACCCGGCCGCCCCCGCGCAGCCGCTCGCTCGGGAGCCGAGGAGCAACCCGGCTGCTGCGTCAGCGCCCCGGAGTGCTCCCGCCGCCGCGAAGCCCGTGGAGGCTCCCGCCGCGAAGGCGGCCCCGGCGTCGGACCTCTTCGGGGACTTCAGTTCGATGCCCGAACTGGGGCCACCGGGGAG
>NZ_RAWB01000803.1 GCF_003612055.1 Corallococcus llansteffanensis | reverse complement strand
GGGTGGCCCGGGGCGGGCGCCATCCCCACGTTGTCCCTGGATGGTCGTCCGGGCCCAGAGGTCCGGGCAGAGAAAGGTGGAAAGGCACGATGGCTTACGGACAGGCGGAGGATCCGGCGCGCTCCATCACCCCGCATCTGGACTCCGTGGACTACCCGGTGACCCGGGAGGACCTCGTGGAGGCCGCGGAGGACAACGGCGCCCCGGTCGACATCATCAACGTCTTCAAGTCCCTGCCCCAGAAGGAGTACATGCTGCGCGAGCATGTGATGCGCGACCTGGCGGAAGCGGAGCGCCGCTTCGCCATGGGAGGGCTGAAGGACGACGACGGCGTGAACCGCGACCGGAGCAACATCGGGCGCGACCGCGTGGAAAACGCGCCGAACGGACAGACCCGTCACCCGTAGCGTTCTCCAAGCACCTGCTTCCCCGGGATGCACCCCCTGGACGCTGCAAGACGCTCGCGGGCGCCCTGGCTTTCTGCCAGCGTCCGCGAGCGCATGCGTCCTGGTCCCCTCTGGTGCTGTCTCGTGCTGTCGCTGGCCTCCGGGTGCACGTCCCGGTATCCGCCGCTCAACCCCGCGCCGGGGCTGCCTCCGCCGGTGCGTCTGGACTTCAAGCCCCCCGTGGACCGCCTCCTCACCGAGTCCGTGCGCGCCACCCGCACCCTCCAGCGCGAGGGCCAGCCGGAGGTGCGCGACGAGGCGGCGTTCACCACCGAAACCCGCTTCACCCCGTCCGACGGCGGCTGGCGCGTCACCCAGGCGGTGCGCACCCCGCGCCAGGTGCATGACGGCCAGGACGTGACGTCGCTGCCCGGCGCGGTGCTGGAGCGCTTCACGCTGCGCATGCAGCTGGCGGCGGACGGCACCTTCGTGAAGCTCGTGGGCGCGGAGGCCGCGCAGGAGGCGCTGCGGCAGGTGGCGCCCGAGGGCACGGGGCTGCCGGAGGTGGAGCGCTTCTTCACGCCGGAGGCGCTGGAGGTCCGGACGCGCCGCGAGTGGGAGGCGAAGTACGCGGGGCTGCTGCAGCGCAACCTGGTGGAGGGCCAGCGCACGTGGGCGGTGGACCTGCTCGCGGTGGACGGCGTGGAGCGGGCCTACCTGCTGGAGCGCACGGTGCAGGGCACGCGGCCCACGACGTTCGGCGACGCGGTGGTGGTGTCGCTCCGGTGCCTGGACGCGCTCCCAGAGAAGGCGCCCGCGGAGCTGCGGGCCGCGTGGGAGGAGGCGGGGTCGCCGGAGCTGGCGAAGGGCGTGACGTGTGAAGGCGAGCAGGTGGTCGCGTGGGGCCGGTTCGTGCCGGTGCGCCGCCTGCTGATGGTGAAGGCGGTGGGGGAGGGCGGGACGCTGACGCTCACCACCGAATCGCAAGCGGAGACGCTTCAGGAGGAAGGGTCATGAGCCACGTGGAGAACCTCATCGAGGACGAGGCGGGCGTGAAGCGCGTCGTGCAGGACGCGCAGCGGGTGGCGGTGCTGGGCATCAAGACCGAGGACCACTCCGGCCAGCCCGCGTACTACGTGCCGGAGTACCTGGCCAAGGCAGGCGTGGACGTGGTGCCGGTGCCCGTCTACTACCCGGACGCGAAGCAGATATTGGGCAAGCCCGTGTACCGGCGGCTCGTGGACATCCCGGGGGACATCGACCTCGTGGACGTGTTCCGCAGGCCGGGCGACATCGACCAGCACGTGGACGACATCATCGCGAAGAAGCCGAAGGCGGTGTGGTTCCAGTCCGGCATCCGCAACGACGCCGCCGCGAAGAAGCTGGCGGCGGCGGGCATCCGCGTGGTGCAGGACCGCTGCCTGATGGTGGATCACCGCCGCTACAGCGGGCGCTGAGGCCACGCCGGAGCGCGCGGGAAGAAGGGCCGGACCCCCGGATGCGAGGGCCCGGCCGGGCGCTTCACGACGGGGCGCTACGGGCAGTACGAACCGCTGGCCCACACCGGCTGGCCCGCGGCGTTGTAGACGACGAGGTTGCAGTCGCTCTGCAGGTCCAGGCGCGCGCCGTTCTGTCCTGCTGTGCTGCTGGCCCACACCGGACGGCCACCGGCGTCATAGGTGACGAGGTTGCCGTCGCTCTGCATCCGCACCATGCCGGGGGACTGGCCCGACGTGACCGAGTGCCACAGCGGCGCGCCGTCGTAGCGGTAGACCACGAGGTTGCCGTCGACCTGGTATGAGAGCGTCGCGCGCCCACCGCACGCCTGCACCGACTGTCCGGAGTAGAGGCGGTCCTCGGTCTGCAGCCCCCCACACGCCTGCGTCACGCACCGCGTGTTGGACTGCCACAGGGCCCGACCGTCCGTGGCGCGGATGACCAGGTTGCAGGCCTGCTCCAGGTCCAGCCGCGCGCCGCCATTGCCGGCCGTGTTGGACACCCAGAGGACCGCGCCGTTGGTCGCGTACAGCACCAGGTGGCCGTCCGTCTGCATCGCGAAGCGCTGCGTCTGGGCCTGGGTGCCGGTGTACCAGCGCGGGTGCCCGCCCTGGTACAGCACCACGTTGCCGTCGGTCTGGTGCACGAGCGTGGAGCCGTCACACGTCACGCTCTGCCCCACGAGCAGGTCCGTGCCCGGCGCCATCAGCCGGCACCCGGACTGGAGCTGGGACACCGCGCGGCGCAGGTCCGGCAGTGGACCGATGTTGCGCGCGTCCGCGGACTGCGCCGTGCCCGTGGACGCGAGCAGGGAGCGCATCGCGCGCGAGTCCAGCGCGGCCCGGCCCGACGCCAGGGCCACGCCCTGCACGCTCGCCGCCGCGCCCGTCACGACCGGCGACGCGCTGGAGGTGCCGCTGAAGGTGGACGTGTAGAACTGGTCCTCGCCGTAGGCGCTGCCGAAGCGGTCGCCGTAGCCCAGCGTCACCACGGATTCACCCCACCCGTGCACGTCCACGCGCCCGCCGTAGTTCGTCCAGCACGTGGGCGCGCGGGAGCTGCCCGCGCTCGCGCCCACGATGATGGCGCCCGAGTCCCGCGTGGCCCGGTTGAAGCGCCCGCCATAGGCCGCCGCGTCCAGGTTCGCGCTGCCATTGCCCGCGGCCTCCACGACGATGACGCCGTTGGCGGTGGCCGTGGCGATGGCGTCGTACTCACCCTGCCAGTACTCCATCGCGATGTAGTTGCACTGGGACTGGTTGCACGTGCACGCCGTGCCGTCCGCCGGGCCCGGGCTGTGCGCCTCCACCAGGACGATGCCGCCCCGGCCCACCGCCGCCGCCGCGCGGTTCACGGCCACCGCCACGCCCACGCCGCTGTGGGACTCGATGCCGGCCTGCGCGTCGGAGGAGATGCCGGTGACGCCGTAGCCGTTGAGCGCGCCCACCATCTCCCCCAGCACCGCGGTGCCGTGGTTGCGCCAGCTCACGTCGTTGATCTGCGTGCCGCCCTGGTGGAAGAGCGGGGGCAGGTCCTCGTGCGTGGTGCGCCACCCACCCTCGATGTCCACGATGCGCACGCC
>NZ_RAWB01000802.1 GCF_003612055.1 Corallococcus llansteffanensis | reverse complement strand
CCTTCCAGCCATGGTGGTGACACTCGCGCTGGGCGTGGTGGTGGTGGCCATCATCCTGCTCTCCATCGACCGCATCCCGACCGAGGTGAGCTCCCTCGCCATCGTCGTGCTGCTGGTGCTGAGCGGGCTCCTGACGCCCCGGGAGGCCCTCTCCGGGTTCTCCAGCGAGACAGCCATCTTCATCTTCACGCTCCTGGCGTTGACGCAGGGGCTCAGCGCCACGGGGGTGATGCAGCTCGTGGGCCGGCGGCTGCTGTTCATCGCGCGGTTCAGCCCGCAGGCCTTCATCGTCATGCTGCTGGTGGCCGTCTGCATCTTCTCCTCCGTGGCCTCGAACACGGCGGTGACGGCGGCGTTCCTCCCCGTCGCGACGGCCGCGTCCGCGCAGACGAAGGTGTCTCCGCGCAGGCTGCTGATGCCCCTGGCGTTCACCTCGATGCTGGGGGGAACCATCTTCCTGTTCGGCACGTCCACCAACCTCGTCGTCAGCTCGGCGATGGAGCAATCAGGCCTCGGACGCATCGGCTTCACCGAGCTCACCCCCGTGGGGCTTCCCCTCGCGATCATCGGGATCAGCGTGACGCTGGTCCTCATGCGGTGGCTCCTGCCCGCGCGTGAAGGCGAGCAGGGCGCGGGAGCCTTGCCCCAGCGGGAGTACGTGACGGAGGCGGTGCTCACGCCCGGCTCCCATCTCATCGGGAAGGAGCTCCGCTACGTCACCGAAGGGCTGGGAGTCCCGGTGCGGGGCGTCGTGCGCGAGGGGGCCATGCGGCCTCCCGATCCCCGGGGGCGGTTGGAGGCCCAGGAGCACCTCATCATCGCGGGCAGCGTGGGCGACATCCTGCGGGTGAAGGACCTGCGCAGCATCGGCCTCAGCGCCGACCTCCGGATTCCCGAGGACCACCGCCACTCCCATACGCTCACGGAGGTGTCGGTGCCGCCAACGTCGGCCCTGGCCGGCAGGTCCCTCAGGGACATCCGCTTCGCGGAGCGCTACGGGCTCGTGGCGATGGCCATCCACCGCCATCCCACGCTGCAAGGCTCCCATCAGCACCTGAACCTGCTGGGGAGCCTCGCCAGCGGGGACGCCCTGAAGAACATCTCCCTGTCGGTGGGCGACCTGCTGCTCGTGGGAGGATCGGAGCGCCGTGTCCGTGAGCTCGCGCGGGACGAGGAGCTGACCGTGCTCGGCAGCGTCGAATACCAGCGGCCGCGCTACCGGCGCGCCCTGCTCGCCGTGATCATCTTCGCCGCCACGGTCGCCGTCGCGGGCCTGCGCCTCACCTCGCCCGCCATCGCGGGGCTGGCCGGGATGTTGGCGATGATCGCGACAGGCTGCGTCGACACCCGCACGGCCTTCCGGGTGGACTGGCGGGTCGTCATCCTGATTGGCGCGCTGCTGGCCCTGGGGCAGGCGGTGGAGAAGAGCGGCGCGGGGGAGGTGCTGGCGCAGGCCGTGCTCCCGCTGGCGGGCGTCGTGGGGCCGCGCGGGGTGCTCTGCGTGATCATGATCGCCACCATCGTGCTCTCCGTCCCCATGAGCAACCAGGCCGCGGCGTTGATCATGCTTCCCGTGGGGATCCATGTCGCGATGGACATGGGGCTCGACCCGCGAGCGTTCGCCCTGGGGATCTGCCTGGCCGCGTCGTGCTCGTTCCTCACGCCCCTGGAGCCGTCCGCCGCGCTCGTGTACGGGCCCGGGCGCTACCGCTTCGTCGACTTTCTCCGGGTGGGGACACCGCTCACCGTGCTGATGCTCGTGCTGCTGACGTTCGCGGTGCCGCTCGTGTGGCCCTTCACGCGGAGCTGAGGCTACCGCTCCCGCTCGCGGCGGTGGATGGTGGAGACGTCGATGCCCAGCAGCTCCGCGGCGCGCGTCTTGTTGCCGCCGCAGTGCTGCACCATCCAGTGGATGTACTCGCCCTCCAGCCGGCGCAGGGGCCACACCCCTTCCTGCGCCAGGGCGAGCGGATGCGGCTCCGGCTCCGGCACCGGCGCGTGCGGCCGCAGGTCCTCCAGCTCCACTGTCTCCCGGGGCACGAGCACCACCAGTCGCTCCACCAGGTTCTCCAGCTCGCGCACGTTGCCCGGCCACGGCATCGCGCCCAGCGCGGCCACCACCTCCGGGGACAGCGCCGTCACGCGGGAGCGCGGGTTGCGCGCCCGGGAGCGCGCGGTGAAGTGCTCCACCAGTTGGGGAATGTCCTCCCGGCGCTCCTTCAACGAAGGCACTCGCAGCGTGACGACGTTGAGCCGGTAGAAGAGGTCCGCGCGGAAGCGCCCCTCGCGCACGCGCGCTTCCAGGTCCTGGTGCGTGGCGGCCACCACGCGCACGTCCACCGTGCGGTGCGCATCCGAGCCCACCGCGCGCACCTCGCCGTCCTCCAGGATGCGCAAGAGCCGCGCCTGGAGCTCCGTGGGCATGTCGCCAATCTCGTCGAGGAACAGCGTGCCGCCGTGCGCCTCCACGAACAGGCCTCGCCGCACCGACGTGGCCCCGGTGAAGGCCCCCTTCACGTGGCCGAACAGCTCGCTCTCCAAGAGCGGCCCCGGCAGCGCGGTGCAGTTGACGGCCACGAAGGGACCGGGCGCGCGCGGGCCCTCGAAGTGCAGCGCGCGGGCCACCAGCTCCTTGCCGCTGCCGCTCTCGCCCCGGAGCAGCACCGGGGCCGCCGCGTGCGCCACCCGGTCGACGAGCTCGTACAGGCCTCGCATGGGGGCGCTGCGTCCCACCATCGAGCCCAGGCCGGAGCGCTCCTGCGAGGCCTGCTTCAGCGCCCGGTGCTCCGCGCGCAGCCGGCGGTCCTCCAGGGCGCGGCCCAGGTACAGGCGCACCTCGTCCAGGCGGAAGGGCTTGGTGAAGTAGTGGTACGCGCCCCGGCGCATCGCCTCCACCGCGCTCTCCACGCCGCCGAAGGCCGTCATCAGCAGCACCGGCAGCTCCGGGTCCACCGCGCGCGCCGCGTCCAGCACGTCCAGCCCGTCCACCTGCTCCATGCGCAGGTCGCTCAGCACCGCGTCGTACACGCGCGAGCGCAACAGCGTCACCGCCTCCTGGCCGCCCGTGGCCAGGTCCACCGTCCAGCCCGCGTCGGCCAGCGGCTCCTGGAGCATGCGCCCCATCTCCACGTGGTCATCGACGACCAGCACCCGTGCGTCGATACGGGCCTCGGTGCGTGCGTCAGACGGCTTGTCGCTCGGCATTGCGTTCCTCTGGCACGGTACGGGCGACAGGCCACAGCACGGTGACGCGCGTGCCCTGCCCCGGCGTGCTCTCCAGTTCCACCCGGCCGCCGTGGTTGCGCACCACGTGGGCCACCATCGTCAGCCCCAGTCCCGTGCCCTGTCCGCGCTTCTTCGTGGTGAAGAAGGGGTCGAACACCTGGTTGAGACGCTCCTTCGGAATCCCGCACCCGTCATCGCGCACGGTGAGGGCGACGAGCCCCCAGGCCCCCTCCTCCGGCC
>NZ_RAWB01000801.1 GCF_003612055.1 Corallococcus llansteffanensis | reverse complement strand
GCGGGCCCACGCGCTGGGCCGGGTGTCCGCGGCGACGAGCCTGGGCGTGATGCTCGGCCCGGCGCTGGGGGCGCTGGGGGCAAACCTGGGGCCGTCCGTGCCGGGGTTCCTCGCGGCGGCGCTGGGGGGCTGCAACGTGCTGCTCGCCGCGTGGTTGCTGCCGGAGGCGCTCACGGGGGCGGCTGCCGCCGGGGAGGCTCACGGCTCGCAGGGCCGGAATGGCGACGTGCTGCGGGTGCTGTTGCATCCGCGCGAGCCCGTGGCGCGGCTCGTGTGGACGTACGTGCTCGCGATGGGGGCCTTCCAGGGCGGCACCGCGGTGCTGTCATTGCTGCTCGCCGCGCGGTTCGGGTTGACCGCGCGCACGGTGGGTTGGGTGTATCTGTTCACCGGAGCCGTGGCGGTGGTGGCGCGGGCGCTCCTGCTGGGCCGGGCCGTGACGCGCTGGGGGGAGGCGCGCTTGTGGCGAGGGGGCGTGGTGCTGCTGAGCGGGGGGCTTGGGCTGCTCGCCTTCGCGGAAGGCCCCTGGGGGCTGGCGGTCGCGCTGGCGCTCATGCCGCTGGGCACGGCGTTTACGTTCCCCTGCGTGACGGCCTTGCTCTCCCGGCACGCCGCGGCCACCGAGCGCGGACGCGTGTTGGGGATGCAGCATGCGTGGGGCGGACTGGCGCGGGCCCTGGCTCCGCTGGGCGCGGGGTGGGCCTTCGAACACCTGACGCCCGGAGCGCCGTTCTGGTTGGGCGCGGCGCTGGCGCTGACACCGTTGTTGCTGGGGGCTTGGGGCCGAGCGGCTCCGGATGGGAGCAGGGGGTTCTCATGAAGGTCTGGAGTCTTGCTGCGCTGCTGTGGCTGGCGGCGGGTGCGCGACGACGCGGGTGACAGGTGGATGTGCTTCCGCGCCCCCCTCCCGCTGCGCCATGCTGCCTCGCGAGCGACCAGCGCCACGTCCATGAGGCGCGGCATGCACCGGAAGGGGATGCGGGATGGAGACGACGGAAGACTACGGACCTCCGAGGGATGAGCAGGAGCTGGCCGCGGTCGCGGACATCATCGCGCAGTCCTTCGCCATGCCCGCCGCCGACGCCGAGGCCTCGGTGCGCAAGAACGGTCCGGAGCGGCTGCGCCTGCTTCGCCAGGGCGGCCAGGTGGCGGCGACGCTCACCCTCATCCGCATGGGACAGTTCCTCAACGGCCGCTCCGTGCCGCTGATCGGCGTGGGGGGCGTGGGCGTCGCGCCCGCGCACCGGGGCGGAGGCGTCGCCACGCGCCTCTTCCATCGCTTCCTGCGCGAGATGCGCGACGGGGGCGCGCCGCTGTCGGTGCTCTATCCCGCCACCCAGCCCCTCTACCGGCGTGTGGGCTACGAGGTGTCCGGCGCGCGGTATGAAATCCACGTCGACGCCTCCGCGCTGGAGCTGGGCGAGCGCACCCTGATGCTGCGCCCCATGACGTCCTCGGACGACGCGGCGGTGGAGGCGTGCTACCGGCGCTTCGCCGCCCAGCACCACGGCTGGCTGGACCGGGACGAGTACATCTGGAAGCGCGTGCGCACGCCGCGCAACGACACGGCCCACGGCTTCGTCGTGGAAGGGGCCTCCGGCGTGGAGGGCTACGTGTATCTGATCCGCAGCCTCGTGCCCCAGGGGTCGGTGCCCAAGCAGGTGCTGAAGCTCACCGACCTGGTGGCCACCACGCCCGCCGCGGCGCGCCGGCTGCTGCGCTTCCTCGGCGACCACCGCTCGCTGGCGCAGGACATCCTGTGGCACGGCGGCGCGGACGAACCGCTCCTGGCGCTGGTGCGCGAGCAGACCTACCAGGTGAAGCTGTCCATGCACTGGATGACGCGGCTCTTGGACGTGCCCCGGGCGCTGGAGGCGCGCGGCTGGCCGCAGGGCCTGTCCGGGGCGCTGCACCTGGACGTGCAGGACGACCTCTTCCCGGAGAACCAGCACCGCTTCGTGCTGGAGGTGGGAGGCGGCGCCGCGCGCGTCCGGGTCGGAGGGGAAGGGCGGCTGCGGCTGCACGTGCGCGGCCTGTCCCCCCTCTTCACCGGCTTCCTGTCGCCCCGGGCGCTCCAGCTCGCCGGGATGCTGGAGGCGGACGACGCGTCGCTCGAGGTGGCCAGCGCCCTGTTCTCCGGGCCCTCGCCCTCCATGCGCGACATGTTCTGACGCGGGCACGGCTACCCGTGGCCCGCCGGGAATGGTAGGAGCGGCGTCTTCGTCAGGAGGGTTCACACGTGCGCGCGTTCGTCACCGGTGGCTCGGGGTTCGTCGGGAAGCACCTGCTCGCGGCGCTCGCGAAGCGTGGGGAGCCGGCGCGCGCGCTGGCCCGTTCTCCCCAGGCCGCCTCGGCGGTGCAGGCCGCGGGGGGCGAGCCCTGGGACGGCGCGCTGAGCGACGTGGAGCGGCTGCGCCTGGGCATGGAGGGCTGCGACACCGTCTTCCACGCCGCGGCACACGTGAAGCTGTCGGGCCCGCGCGCGGAGTTCTACGAGGCCAACGTGCGCGGCACGGAGGCGGTGCTGGAGGCGGCGCGCGCGGCGGGGGTGAAGCGGCTCATCCACGTGAGCACCGAGGCCGTGCTGGTGGATGGCGGCCCCATGGCCAACCTCAATGAAACCCACCCGCTGCCCGCGCGCCCCGTGGGCCCGTACCCGTCCACCAAGGGCGAGGCCGAGCGGCTGGTGCTCCGCGTCAACTCGCCGGACTTCACCACCCTGGCGGTGCGGCCCCGGATGGTCTGGGGGCCGGGGGACACCGTGCTGCTGCCGTCGCTGGTGGCCGCGGTGAAGTCGGGGCGCTTCCGCTGGATTGGCGGCGGGCACTACCTGACGTCCACCTGCCACGTGACCAACGTCGTGGAGGGCCTGCTGCTGGCGGCCGAGAAGGGCCAGGGCGGCCAGGCGTACTTCCTCACCGACGGCCCGCCGGTGGAGTTCCGCACCTTCATCACCGCGCTCCTGAAGACGCAGGGGGTGACGCCCGGCTACAAGGCCATCCCCACGGCGCTCGCGGCGGCGGTGGCGGTGGTGAGCGACGTGGTGTGGGACGTGCTGGGCCTCAAGGGCACCCCGCCGCTCACGCGCACGGAGCTGCTGCTGGCGGGCCAGGAGGTGACGGTGAGCGACGAGAAGGCCCGGCTGGAGCTGGGCTACACGGGCAGCGTGTCGCGCGACGAAGGCCTGCGCTCGCTGGCGGCGCACGCGGACTGAGGCGCACGGCCTCCGGGTGCGGTAGCCTGCCGGCCATGCGCAGGTTCGAGTTCGTCGACGGCAGCAGCTCCAAGTTCTGGATGCCCGAGGTGCAGGGCGCCACCTTCATCGTCACCTACGGCCGCATCGGCACGGCCGGGCAGCGCAAGGAGAAGGTCTTCCCGGACGAGGACTCCGCCCTTCGCGAGTACACCAAGAAGGTCGCGGAGAAGGTGCGCGAGGGCTACGCCGAGGTCGGCGCGGGCGAGGCC
>NZ_RAWB01000800.1 GCF_003612055.1 Corallococcus llansteffanensis | reverse complement strand
CCCCACACCTGCGCTGGCTGGGCCCCCAGCTCCCCTTCCCCGTCGCCACCGACCTTCGCGGCGACGCGGGCGTGGAGCTCGGCGGCCGCGTCGTCAGCCCCGCCCTCTTCACCACCCTGCTCCTGCGCGAGCTGCACCAGGCGGCCACCGCGTTCCTCGGCCGCAAGGTGACGCGCGCCGTGCTCTGCGCCCCCTCGCACTTCACCGAGCGCCAGCGCGCCACCCTGCGCGAGGCCGCCGCCCAGGCCGGGCTGGACGTGCCGCGCGTGCTCACCAACAGCGCCGCCGCGGCGCTCGCGTACGCGCACGGCCGGGGCATGGCCCGAAAGCGCGTCCTCGTCGTGGACCTGGGCGGCGGCGGCCTGGAGGTCTGCGTCGTGCAGGTGACGGGCGACGACCTGGAGGTCATCACCACCGGTGGTGACCCCACCCTCGGCGGCATGGACTTCGACGCCCGCATCGCCGAGGTGCTCGTCAGCGACCTCTCCGAACAGGGCCACCCGCGCCCCGAACACCTGCTCGACTGGGGCCCCCTGCGCGCCATCGCCGAATCCACCAAGGAGGCCCTCTCCACCCGCGACTCCGTGGACGTCACCCTGCCCACGGGCAAGGGCCCCACGCTCGACCGCGAGCGCATGGAGGCCCTCACCGCCGACCTCGCCCAGCGCGTCGTCGCCGTCACCCGCGAGGTGCTGGAGTCCAACGCCCTGTCCCCGCAGGGCCTGGACGCCGTGCTGCTCGTGGGAGGCCAGAGCCGCGCGCCGCTCGTGCGCCGCCGGCTGGAGGAGAGCCTGGGCGTGCCCGTGCGCGACGACGTGGACGCACGGAGCGCGGTGGTGCGCGGCGCCGCGCTGCTCGGCCACGCGCTGCTGCTCGCGGAGACGGGCAAGCCCTCCGCCAGCGTCTCCGAGGTGCTCACCGCCCCCATCGGCGTCGCCGAACACTCCGGCGCCTTCCGCCGCGTGCTGGAGCGCAACACCCGCCTGCCCACCTCCAAGACGCTGGTGCTCCCCGTCACCGCCCCCGGCCCGCTGGCGCTCGCCTTCTTCCAGGGCACCGCGCCGTCGTCGATAGACAACGAGTGGCTCGGCGCGCTCCACCTCACCGTGGAGCGCGCCGGCGAGGTGGAGGTGCACCTGGAGCTGTCCACCGACGGCACCCTGACCTTCGGCGCCACCCTGCCCGGCGGCAAGCGTCAATCCGTGGCGCTCGCGACCGAGGACCTGGACGACGCCGCCCGCGAGGCCCTCATCGCCCGCTCGCCCTTCCTCACCGGCCCCGAAGCCCGCCCGAGCGGCCTGCTCTCCGGCCTCAAGAAGCTCTTCGGCCGACGCTAGCGGCCCTCGCCCCCCTGGCTCCGTCCGCCGGGCAGGTGCTGCGTCCGTCGTCCGGGTCCCAGTTTCCATTCCAGGTCCCACACAGCACAACCGGGAGGAAGCTGGACATGAGACGGATTTCGATGATGGCAGGCGTGGTGGCAGCCGGCGTGTGCGTGGCTGGCCAGGCTTTCGCGATGGATGCGACCCAGGTGGGGCGCAGGATTGGCTACAAGGAACAGGACCTGAAACCCGGCCTGGACGTGCGCGTGGGCCTGGGCGGCTTCACCGGAGAACTGGACAACGAGACGGGCGTCGGAGGGCTGTTCGGCGTCAACGCCATCGCCCAGGCCTCTCCCCTGCTCGGCGTGGAGGTCGGCTACGAAGGCCAGCGCATCCCCATCGATGACGCCCGCGTGCGCGACGGCCAGCACATCTGGCGCAACAACGGGACGCTCCTGGGCAAGCTGGGCCCCGTCATCAAGAACAAGCTGCACCCGTTCGTGGGCCTGGGCGTGGGCCTGAGCTACCTGGACTCCTCCTCCGGCTCGGAGCCCATCTACAGCAACGACTGGCAGACGGAGTTGCCGCTGGCGGCGGGCGTCGACTACCGCGTCGGCAGCCTCTTCGCCGGCGTGCGCGGCACCTACCGCCTCGTCGGTGGCGAGGAGCTGACCACCGTCCCCGGCACCACCGACGACGCCAAGGGCAGCCTCTTCAACGGCAACATCACCGTGGGCGGCCGCTTCTAGAGCGCCGCCCCCAGGGCCCGCGTCCGCGCAGGGACGCGCTTCACAGCTCGAAGCGCGTCATCAACACTTCCGGACGCGGGTCCTTCTCCCACGCGTCCAGCACGGCCCGCGCGGGCGAGTGCCCCGACGCGGCCACCGCCTCCAGCGGCGCCAGCAGCTGCGCGTCCAGCGGATCCAACCGCTGGAGCCCGCGCTTCGCGATGCCCACCATCTCCCCCGCCAGCCGGTGCAGCTCGTGCGTCCCCAGCTTCCCGGCCAGCCCCTCGCGGCGCGCGGTGTCGTGGAACGCCAGGTGCTCCGTGAAGCCCAGCCGGGGCAAGAGCAGCTCCGCCTCGTCCAGCGCCTGCTTGTCGTAGAGGATGCCGCGCCACAGGGCGCCCAGGGCCCCCGTCATCGCCGCGCTCGCACAGTCCGCGCCGCGCACCTCCAGCACCTTCTTCAGCCGCACCTCGGGGAACAGCGTGGACAGGTGGTCCGTCCAGTCCCCCATGTCCGGCGGCTTGCCCTCGTAGCCCTCCTTCAGGAGCTGGCGGAAGGTGAGCTTCGGGTGGCGGTACTCGCCCGCGCGACGCAGGAACAGCAGCGGCGCGTCCAGCGCCCAGTCCACGTACGCCTGATAGGAGAAGGAGCCGTCGAACCAGGACGGCAGGTAGCCGCACCGCGTGGGGTCCACCTCTTCCCAGACGCGGCTGCGGAACGACATGTAGCCGGACGGCTTGCCTTCCAGCAGCGGGCTGTTGGCGTACAGCGCCACCAGCAGCGGCGACAGGCGCGCCACCGTCACCGTCTTCTTCACGCAGTCCGCTTCGTCCGCCCAGTCCAGCGACACCTGCCCGGTGGACGTCATCAGCATCATGTTCAAGGCCAGCCGGCCGCGCTCCGGCAGCGTGCGGCGCATCACCTGGTAGCGCGTCTTGGGCATCCACGGCATCTGCGCCGTCGTGCCCACCGGCCGGTACCCCAGCGCCACGAGCCGCAGGCCCAGCTGGGACGCCGCCGCCTTCGTGTCCTTCAGGTGCGCCAGGTTCTCCGCGTGCGCCTCGCGCGCCGTGAAGAAGGGGCTGCCGGACAGCTCGAACTGCCCGCCCGGCTCCAGGGAGATGGCCTCGATGCCGCGCTGCAACGCGATGACCGGCGACTGGGGCGTCTCCCGGAAGGGCTCGTAGCCCCCCGGCGCCAGCTTCTCCAGCAGCGCCCCCACCCCGTTCGGCCCCTCGTAGGGCACGGGTTGGGCGGACCCCACCGGGTAGATGAACTTCTCGTGCTCCAGCCCGAGCCGATGCTCGGTCCGGGGCTTCCCCGCCGCCCGGAGGCCTTCTACGAGCGGGGCGGAGGACGTGAGGGGCTCGGAGGCCACGCGCTTGAGGTCGAGGGACATGAGGGCGCCCTATATAACGG
>NZ_RAWB01000007.1 GCF_003612055.1 Corallococcus llansteffanensis | reverse complement strand
GAGTAGTGGTCCGCGCCCCACGCCCAGACGGTGCCGTCGGAGCGCAGTGCCAGCGAGTGGACCACCCCCGCCGACACGGCGACCACCCCGCTCAGCCCCAGCACCTGGACCGGGCTGGAGCGGTTGAACGAGGTGCCATCCCCGAGGATGCCGGAGCCGTTCCACCCCCAGGCCCAGACGGTGCCGTCCGAGCGCAGCGCCAGCGTGTGGGCGTAGCCCGCGGAGATGGCCACCACCCCGCTCAGCCCCGGCACCGGGAGGGGCGTGTCGCTCGGGGTGGTGGAGCCGTTGCCGAGCTGCCCCCAGTAGTTCTCTCCCCAGGCCTGGACGGTGCCGTCCGTGCCCAGCACCACGGTGTGGGTGCTCCCCGGAGCGACGGCCGCCGCGCCGCTCACGCCGGGCACCGGTTCGGGGAAGGAGCGGTCCGCCGGGGTCCCCGTCCCCTGCTTCCATCCCCAGGCCCAGACGGTGCCGTCCGAACGCAGCGCCAGGGAGCGGCCGGTGTTCGCGTAGAGGGCCACCACCGCGTCCAGGTCCGGGAGCCGGAAGGGCGTGAGGTGGTAGGGAACCTCGCCGGTTCCGAGCTGACCGTACTCATTGGAGCCCCAGCTCCAGAGCTCGCCGTCCGCGCCCTGGGCCAGCACGTGGAGGTCGCCCCCGGCAAGGGCCCGCACATCGCTCAACCCCGGCACCTGCGTGGGGGTGGTGCGGTCGGCCTCGGTGCCGTCTCCCAGCTCGCCCCGGGAGTTGTCGCCCCAGGCCCAGACAGTGCCGTCGGAGCGCAGCGCCAGCGAGTAGCTGTCGCCCGCGAGGATCGTCGTCGCGCCGCTCAGGCCCGTCACGCGCGTGGGCACGGCCCGAGAGGTGGTGGTGCCATCCCCCAGCGCGCCGTCGGCGTTGTCACCCCAGGCCCAGACCGTGCCGTCCGTGAGCCGGGCCAGCGAGTGGATGCTGCCCGCGGAGACCTCCGCCACGCCGCTCAGGGTGGTCAGCCGCTTGGGAAGCAGCCGGTTGGTCCGGGTGCCGTCCCCCAGCTGCCGCGAGGAGTTGTCGCCCCAGACCCAGACAGTGCCGTCGGAGCGCAGCGCCACCGAGTGGGCGTCCCCCGTGGAGAGCGCGGTGACGTTGATCAAGCTCAACACCTGCGAGGGGTCGACGGTGTTGGTCGTCGAGTTGTTGCCGAGCTGTCCGCTCGCGTTGTCGCCCCAGGCCCAGACGGTGCCGTCGGAGCGCAGCGCGGAGGAGTGGTAGTAGCCCACGGAGATGGCCACGACGCCGCTCAGGAAGCGCACCTGCGTCGGCGTGAGGCGGTCCACGAAGGTGCCGTCGCCCAGCTGGCCCCGGAAGTTCGAGCCCCAGGCCCAAACGGTGCCGTCGGCCCGGAGCGCCAGGGCGTGGGAGGAGCCCATGGAGACGGCGACCACGTCACTCAGGCCTGGCACCTGGACGGGAACGCGGTGGGTGGTGGTGGTGCCATCCCCGAGCTGGCCGTAGAGGTTCTCCCCCCAGGCCCAGACGGTGCCGTCCGGCTTCACGACCAGGGAGGAGCTCCCGCCCGCGGAGAAGCGCAGGACGCCGGAGCCGGCACCGATGAGCCCGGGCGTCGTGCGCGGGGTGAGCTGTCCGTCGCCCAGCTGGCCCTGGGCGTTGTCACCCCACGTCCAGAGGGCGCCGTCCGTCCGCTGCGCCAGCGAGTGGGAGGCCCCCGCTCCAAGCGCGAGGACCCCGCTCAAGCCCGTCACCGGGACCGGCGTGGACCGCGTGCTGGTCGTGCCGTCCCCCAGGGGGCCGGAGGCGTTGTGGCCCCAGGCCCAGACGGTGCCGTCCGAGCGCAGCGCCAGCGAGTGCGCGCTCCCCGCCGCCAGCGCCGTCACCTCCGAGAGGGTGGTCTGCTTCACCGCCTTCAGGCGCTTGTTGTTGACGGTGCCGAGGCCCAGCTGGCCCTGGGTGTTGTCGCCCCACACCCAGACGGAGCCGTCCGCGCGCAGCGCCAGCGAGTGACGCCCGCCCCCCGTCAGCGCGACGACGGTGCTCAGGCCCAGAACCTGGACGGGCGCGCTCCGGTTGACGGTGGTGTTGTCCCCGAGCTGGCCCTCGGTGTTCCGGCCCCAGGCCCAGACGGTGCCATCGGAGCGCAGCGCAATCCCGTGCGTGTCGCCCGCGGCGATGGAGACCACCCCGGTGAGCGTGGGGACGGGCGCGGGGAGGGTCCGGTCGGCGGAGGTACCGTCGCCCAGCTGGCCGAAGGCGTTGGCCCCCCAGGTCCAGACGGTCCCGTCCTCGCGCAGGGCGAGCGAGAACTCCAGACCGCTGGCCAGGTGCACCACGCCCGTCAGGCCCTGCACCGGGACCGGCGTGGACCGTGGGCTGTTCGTACCGTCGCCCAGCTGGCCATGGAGGTTGTCGCCCCAGGCCCGGACCGTGCCGTCGGCGCGCAACGCCAGGGAGTGCTGGCCTCCCGCGGCCACGGCCTTCACGGTCCCCAGCCCCGGAACGGGCCCCGGGAGGGCGCGCCCGGTCGCGGTGCCGTCACCCAGCTGGCCCTGGGCGTTGTCGCCCCAGGCCCAGACATTGCCGGTCGGGGTGAGGCTCAAGGAGTGGCGTGCGCCCCCGGCCACCCGCGCCGGCCGGGCCCGCACATCCAGGGGCGAGGTCGACTGTGCGGGCGTCCCGGCGGCAGGGGGAGCTTCCAGGTCGCAGGCTGGCAGCAGCGCCAATCCCAGCAGCAGCTGCGTCAGCAAAAGAGTCATTTTCATGGCTGGCCATGAAGACCCGGATTCGACAGGGAATCAAGGGGTGGCGTCTGTCATTCCTGGAGACGCGGGAGCGCCATCGCCACCAAGGCCTGTGCTTCAGCCCAGCAGACAGTGGAGGCTGAGGTCCAACTGGCTGCGCACCAGGCCCAGGAGGCTCTTCAGCGAGGGCGTCTGGCCTCAGCCGGGTGGCCAGCTCCGGATGAAGGTGAACCCGCGGATCAAGACCGCGAGCCTCATCCGAGACGAACGCCTGAAACCTTCCCGGGACCGTCTGGAGTGGGGCTGGAGGGCCCGCGTGGAATGACATGTCATGGGCGCTTCGGGTAGTGTCGCGTCCGAGCTGTCGGGCCGGCGAAACGCGAGCGCACCATGAGCGATCTCCCCCCGAAGCACGCCCCGTCGTCTCCTCCCATGCCGTCCGAGCCCGCAGCGCCGGAGCGCCGCCGCAGGGGACGGGTGCTCCTGGCCGCCTCCGCGGCCGGCGCGGCCCTGTCGATGGCCGCATGCGACCCCTTCATGACCACCAACCCGGCGCCCTGCATCTACGACGGTGGCTTCTACGACGACGATTGTGACCCGAGCAACGGCACGAACGAGGACCGGGACAAGCCCTCCGACGCGGGCCCCGACGCCGGGGCGGATGCCGGGTCCATCCTGGTGCCGTAGGGCATGCGAGCCATGACCTCCGAACTCTTTGAAATCGACCTGACGGACGGCCCAGCGCTGACCCTGCACGAGCGGGCCACGGGGGACATCGCCCAGCGCTATCCCTGGGACTCGATGGATCCGTCCTGCTACCCGCCGCTGCTCGTGGAGCGGGCCCGGCACTCCTGGACCCTGCGCGCGCTCAACGAGTTCGGAAGCGCCACGGTCATGGGGCAGCTCGTGCAGGTGCTGGGCGAAGCGCGCGTCCCGCTGGACCTGTGGAGCCTCGCGGCGCGTTTTCCCGCGGAGGAGATCCACCATGTGGAGCTGTGCGCACGGATGGCGATGAGCCTGGGCGGAGGCACCCCGCTCACGTACGACCCAGGGGCCTTCGCCGTGGCGTTCGACCCGTCGCTCACCTTCCTCCAGCGCGCCAACGAGCTCATCGTCCGGGAGTGCTGCGTGGGGGAGACGCTTTCCTTCGCGCTGCTGTCAGGCTGCCTGCGCGCGACGACGCATCCCCTGACGCGGGCCGTGCTCACGACGCTCGTGCAGGAGGAGGCCCTGCACGGGCGGCTCGGGTACCTGTATCTGGATTGGATTGCCCCGGAGCTGGGGCCCGCGGAGAAGGAGCGGCTGGGGCGCATCGCCCGGCAGACGCTGGATGCCCAGGCGCCGCTCTGGGAGAAGCTTCGCAGCACCACGAAGGACGGCGTCACGCGCGAGGGCTTCCTCCTGGAGCACGTGAACGCGCTGGGCTGGATGGAGTCCCAGGACTACATCGCGGTGACCCACGAAACCGTGGAGGCCCAGGTGAAGGCGCCGCTCCTGCGCCACGGCATCCGCGTCCCCTGAAGTGGCGGGCGCGGGCCCCCAGGCGCTGCACGGCCTCTCCACCGTCCCGGGCGAAGCCGTGCGCCTTCCCGCACCTAGACCCTGGAGGCCGCGGCCTCCAGCGCCGCGAGGATGACGGGGAGGTCCGCCTCCGCCGTGCGCCAGTTGGAGAAGGCCGCGCGCAGGCCGGGGCGGTCGGCGTACTGCGTGGGGGTGAAGTGTACGCGCCCGTCGGCCTGCAGCGCCGCGAGGAGGCGGTCGCGCCGCGCGGCGTCCCCCGAGCGCAGCGCGAAGCAGGCGATGTTCAGCATCACCGGGGCGAGCAGCTCGTAGTGCGGGGACGCCGCGAGCCCCTCCCCCAGGCCGCGGGCGAGCGCGCAGCTGCGCTCGACGAGGGCGCGGTGCCCGTCGCGGCCGTAGGCCATGAGCGTCATCCACGCGGGCAGCGCCCGGAAGCGGCGCGAGTTCTCCGGCGTGCGGTGCAGCAGGTCCGGCCCCTTGCCAAGGTAGGCGGCCACCGCCCGGAAGACGCTCTCCTGCCGCGCGAGGTGGCGCGTGAAGACGATGCCGGAGTCGTAGGGGACGTTGAGCCACTTGTGCCCGTCGGCCGCGACCGAGTCCGCGTGCTCGAGCCCCCGCAGCAGGTGCGCGTGCGCCGGGCTGCAGGCCGCGAAGATGCCGAAGGCGCCGTCCACGTGCAGCCAGGCCCCGTGGCGGCGGCACGACTGCCCCACCGCCTCGAGGTCGTCGAAGTCCCCGGTGTTCACCTCCCCCGCACTCGCGAGCACGATGGCCGGGGCACCGCCGAGTGCCTCGAGCCGAGCCTCGAGCGCCTTCGGATCCATGACGGGGCGGCCCGGAAGACTGGGGATGGCCTGCACCGCGCGCCGCCCCATGCCGAGGATGGAGAGCGCCTTGAGCACGCTCGCGTGCGGGGCGCTGCCCAGCACCGCGACCCGCGGCAGCCCCCACAGCCCCTCCTCGCTCACGTCGTGGCCCAGGCGCTCCAGCGCCCACTGCCGCGCGGTGGCCAGCGAGACGAGGTTCGCCGCCGTCGCGCCGCTCACGAAGGCGCCCTCGAAGTCCTCGGGCAGGCCGAAGAGGGAGCGCAGAAGTCCCAGCGCCTCGCGCTCCACGCTGGTGGCGAGCGAGTCGCCGCTGTTGCTCAGGTTCTGGTCGTACGCGGAGACGAGCCAGTCGCCCACGAGCGCCGCGGGGGTGGTGCCGCCGGTGACGAAGCCGAGGTAGCGCGGCCCCGCGGAGCCGGAGAGCCCGGCCTCGTAGCGGCGGCGGAAGAGCGCGAGCGCGTCCTCGGCGCCGAGGCCCGCGTCGGGCAGCCCGAGCGGCGCGGGCGGCTCGGGCCGAATGCCCGCGGGGCGCTCGGGCAGCGTGGTGAGGAACTCGAGGGCGCTCGCGCGGGCCTGCTCGAGCAGGTCCGGGAGCCGGGAGAGGTCACGGGAGAGGAGGTCGCTCATGGTCACCAGGGTCCCCGCCCCCCTTGGGAGACGGAAGACCGCGCATCATGCGTCAGCCCCTGGAGAACGCGCGAGCCCTCATCGACCCACGTGCGCCTACGGCAGGCAGTACGAAGTCGGGTACTCGCACTTGTACGGAGTCTGCCAATACCAGGCCCCGTAGATGCAGATCTGCTGCTGGAACTTCGTGGCCGTCTGGGTGCAGCAGCCGTTTTGCACGTACCGGGTCGAGTAGTTCGTACAGGCGGAGGCGGTCACGGTGCCGCTCTCGGTCTCGACCGGGACGAGCTCATCCATGTTCACGGTCGAGGGGTCCACCAGTCCCGTGGTCCCCTCGTGCGAGATGGCGGTGTCGGGAGAGGGCTCCGACGCGGAGTCGGTGCCGCAGCCAGCAAGCCCGAACACGGCACACGAGAGAGCGATAAGGGCGAAGGAATGAGAGGTCTTCATGGCAGGGATCCTGGGTTGGGGGTGAGTACGCGATGGCAAGACATTACGGGGCCCGGGGGCCCCAGTGGAATCCGGTCCCATCGAGCGTGGCGCTCCACAGCTCATCCGACGACAGCCCCTCGAGGGTCGTGAAGCCCTGGGTGCCGAAGAGGAAGTCCCTCCACTCCTCTCCGTCGAAGCGAACAAGGTCGTCCGTGTCCAGGCGCGCGAAGACGGAGCCCTGTCCGAAGGACACCACGTCGAGGATGTCGGGCGAGACGCCCCCGTCCACGTAGATGGGGTACGCGGGCTTCGTGCTCCAGGAGCCCGCCGCACGCTCCAGGAACAGCCCCTGGTCTCCGGCCGCGTAGGCGAGGCCCGGCGCCACGACATGCACGGTGTGCAGGGCGAGCTGCCCTCCGGAGGGCGGCGGCAGCGTCTCCCGCAGCCACGGGCCTCCGTCCGCGTTGACGTGGTACGCGACGGGCAGCTCGCCCGTGGAGCCCACGGTGATGAGCGTTCTCGGGTCGAGGCCGTGGATGGAGCGGAGGTCCGCGTCCACGTGCGCCATCCGCACCGGCTCCGCCGGGTAGTCCCAGCGGAGGATGTCCCCGGTCTCACTCACCGCGTAGAGCGTCGTGCCTCCGTCCGACTCGAAGCCCACGAGGTCCTGGATGGCCGCCCCGCCCCCGTCGAAGGACGTCAGCGAGCAGGGCCCCCCGGCGGCCAGCGCCCGCGTGGCGAGCTGCCCCTCCCAGGAGCCCAGGAACACACGCCCGTCGCTCGGCCGCGCCCACGCGGTGGACCACGCCCCGTGGCAGTCGGTGAACGGCTCCACGTCGAACCCGCCGTCGGTCCCCTGTCGGACGTGGGCGAGCACGTCGTTGCTGTCGCTCACGAGCCAGGCCTGGTTGCGCGCATGGGGAGCCACGTCCCGGAAGCTCGCGCCCGTCAGCGTCCCGGTCGTCCGCCATTCGACGCCGTCACAGACGGGCGCCGGATCCTCCCGGCCGTCACAGTTGTTGTCCAGGAAGTCGCAGCGCTCCGCCACGCCCGGGGAGATGGAGACGGAGCGGTCATCACAGTCCGTGCCCCGGGTGCCGGTGCTCACAAAGCCATCACCGTCTTCATCCCGCGCGCTCAGCTTCAGCTCGACGGTGGCGGTCCCCTCCTCGGGAACCACCGCCTGATCCGACGCGGTGGCCACCTCCTGGACCGCGCACGAGCGCTCATAGGCGGAGGCCGTCACCTTCACGGTGTCACTCCACCCGGACCGGCGAATGAACCCCACCTCCGCCGTCCCCTCAAGCACGGGCAGCTCCAGGGTCCTGGAGCCATCCGCCGCGTCCACCAGTCGCAGCGTGACGCAGCCTGGACGGAAGCCGTCGTAGGTCAGCAGCACCCGGACCTGGCAGGGGTGGCTCGCGTCGCACCCGCTGGGGCGCTCCTCCTCGAGCTCCTCGATGTCCGGCACCGTGCAGGTGATGCAGAGCAGCCCGAGTCCCACGGCCACGGCGCGCATCATGGAGACACCTCCGTCCGCGGCGAGGGCGGACTGTCCGTGAGGAGCCAGGTGACGGCGGCTCCGGCGGCGGCGGTGACGGCCGCGCCCAGCAGGACGTTGGCCGCGAGCGACTGGCCCCGCGCGCTGTCCAGGTGCGCGGTCCGGTCGCTGTAGAAGACATCGTCGCGCGCGGCGTTCACGTTGCTCCGCGACTGGAGGCCCAGGTAGCCACCAACGCCACCGAGCACCACGCCCCCTCCCAGCAAGGCCAGCGGAAGCACGGGCAGGGAGCGCGTGGGGCGCACCTCCGCCTGCGCCGCGGACGGAACGAAGGCGGGCGGCGGAGGCTGCTCGGGCGGCGCGTCCGTCATCGCACGCGGGGCGTCCGGGGGCGGTCGGGGACTGCGTGCCAGGTCACGCTGCACGGTCCGGCGCACCTCCTCGAAGTCGCGTGACACCTTGGGTGACACCTTCACCGGAAGGTTTGCATCGGGCAGCAGCGACAGCCCTTCCTTGAAGGCGTCCAGTGCCTCCTGACGGCGTCCCAGGTCCGCGAGCACGAGGCCCCGGAAGGTGGCCACCCTGCCCCACTCCCTGTCGTCGCGCGCCACGGCCTTCGCCGCGTCGAGCTGCTCGAGGGCGCGCTCGTAGTCGAGCTCCTCGTAGGCGTGGGCTGCGGCGGACATCCGGGCCTGGAAGTCCGGGCCCGCGGAGGCCGCCGGCTGGCTCCAGGCGGGCGACACCAGCATCAGCGCGAGGCCGAGCACGATTCGCAGGTCCATGGGCGCGGAAGATACCACCCGACCTCCCGCCCCCGGATCGCCCTGAAGGGCTGTTTTGACACCACAGTGCGTTTGTCATTGGCACTGTAATCACTGTCCACTCAGCTAGAGTGCCTGGCCCATGAGAGTCCCGCTCGAGCTCCGCCGCGCCTACAAGCTGCTCAACCACGGCCCCACCACGCTCATCACGAGCGCCGCGAAGGGCCGCACCAACGTCATGGCCGCGGCCTGGGCCATGCCCATCGACTTCGAGCCGCCCAAGGTCGCCGTGGTCATCGCCGAGGGCACCTTCACCCACGAGCTGGTGACCGCCTCGGGAGAGTTCACCCTCTGCGTCCCCACGCGCGCGCAGTTGGAGCACGTGTACGTCGCGGGCTCGGCCTCCGGGCATGCCGAGGACAAGTGGGCGTCGTCGGGGCTGAAGGCGGTTCCCGCCTCCCGCGTGCAGGCGCCGCTCGTGGAGGGCTGCGTGGGATGGCTGGAGTGCCGCGTGCTTCCCGAGCCGGACGTCCAGCGCAAGTACGACCTGTTCATCGCCGAGGTCGTCGCGGCCTGGGTCGAGGACTCGGTGTGGAAGGACGGGGGGTGGGACTTCAGCGCCGGAGACGACTACCGCCCCATCCACCACCTGGCGGGCGGCGTGTTCTTCGCCACGGGCGAGCGGATGCAGGCGCGCAAGCCGTAGGGCGCGAAGAAGGAGCCGGGCCTCAGAGCTTGAGCTCCCAGGTCTGGCTCACCAGCCGCTTGCCGAAGCTCTCATGCGGCTCGGAGTCGACGAGCTGGAAGCCGGCCGCCTCGTAGATGCGGCGCGCGGAGACGAGCACGTCGTTCGTCCACAGCGTGAGCTTGCGGTAGCCCGCCTGGCGCGCGAAGCGGATGCACTCCTCCACGAGCCGGGCGCCGATACCGTGGCCGCGGGCGCTCGACTCCACGAGCAGCAGCCGCAGCTTCGCCACCGTGTCGCTCTTGCGCACGACGAACACCGAGCCCACCGGCGCCCCGTCCAGCTCGGCAATCCAGCAGCGCTCGCGCTTCGGGTCATGCCCCTTTCCGAAGTCCGCCACGATGCTGGCCACCAGCGCCTCGAAGCGCTCGTCCCAGCCGTACTCCTGCGCGTAGAGCGCGCCGTGGCGCTGCACCACCCATCCCAGGTCACCGGGCTGCGGCGGGCGCAGGATGAAGGGCGCGCGGCGCAGGGGTGCGGGCCGCAGGAGCCCCTCGATGGTCCCCATCGCCTCCACCAGCCGCGTGCGCTCGGCCGGCGCGAGCCGTCCGAGCAGCTCGCCCACCTCGTGCGAGGAGCGCGCGTTGATGGCCGCGAAGGCCTGCTGGCCCTTGCGCGTGAGGGCGAGGAGGCTGCGGCGCGCGTCCTCCTGGGAGCGCTCCTTGCGCAAGAGCCCCTTCTGCTCGAAGCCGCGCAGGATGCGGCTGAGGTAGCCCGCATCCAGCCCCAGCTCCTTGCCCAGCTCCACGGCGGACGTGCGCTCACGCTGCGCGAGTTCGTAGAGGACGCGTCCCTCGGAGAGCGAGAAGGGGCTGCCCAGCAGTTGCCGCTGAAGCACCCCCATGTGCTGCGTGTAGAAGCGGGTGAAGCGGCGGACGGACTCGACGGGCGACGGTGACGACATGCTTGCTATCGTCAACTGAATTGATTGACGGAGTCAAACACCTCCGTTGATCGCCGCGCTCCTCGCTGTCCATCGAGGCCTGCTCCTTGCGCTCCTTCGCACTGCCGTCAGAAGCGCACGGCGAAGAGAGGAATGGAGGGGTGGGTCTGCCACCGCCGGGTGCGCAGGCCGTCGCGGCGGGCCTGGAGCTCGCGCAGCTCCTCCTCCCGCAGGGTGCGCTCCTGGATGAGCGCGTCGCGCTGGTCCTTCCGGGCATGGGCCGCCCGCGAACCTCCGGTGAAGCCGCCGATGATGAGCCCCACCCCCGCCGCGCCAGGCAGCGCGAAGACCAGGCCCACGGTCACGAGCGCGTCCCCGGTGTTTCCCGCCGTGTCCAGGCCCGCGGCGAAGACGGGAATGCCGATGAGCAGCAGCGGCGCGAGGATGAAGCCGATGATGGTCATGACCTTGTAGCCCGCGGGGCGGCCCAGGCGGATGGAGCGGATCTGCCCATCGAGCAGGCTCACCTGCTGCGCCAGCTCCTCGATGCGCGCGTCCAGGCCCTCGTCCGTGCCCAGCTGCTGCGTGTCCTGCGCCTCCCGGTCCGGAAACGGCGCCGTGGGAAAGAGCTCCGGCTCCGACCCCGTGGGCGCCTGCGCCACGAGCAGCCGCGCGGACAGAGGTCGCCCATTGAAGGACGGCGCGGGCGACACCAGGGACAAGGAGGAAGCGGTGGGAAGCGAGGCCAGCAGGACGGCGGCGACCAGGGACAGCATGGCAGGCGATCCTTTCGCGAGCGCGACGGAAGGACGAACCTACCATCGCGCTCCTCGGGAATGATTCATCGGGCGCACGGTTCCGCCCCGCTCGCCCTCCGTCTCCAAGGGGGCTCGGATTGAAGCCCGATTCCGCCACATGGTAGGACGCGGGTGGCCGCTCTCCTCGACGGAACACCATGGAATCCCCCGGAGCTGGACGGCCTCGTCGGCGATTGAAGCGGATCCTCGCGGGCGCGCTGCTCGGGCTCGTCGCGCTCGTCGTGCTGGTGCTCGCCGCCGGGGTGGTCGTGCTGCACCACCTGGACCAGCCCTGGCTGAAGCAGCGCATCGTCTCCCGGGTGGAAGCGGAGACGGGCCTGCGGCTGGACTACCAGGCCGCCCGCGTCGCGGTGCTCACGGGGTTGTACCTGGAAGCGCTGGTGGTGCGGACCCCGTCGCCGTTCGAGGGTGCCGCGCCGGAGCTGCTGCGCGTCGGGACGCTGGAGGTGCACTGGTCGCCGGGTGCCCTGCTGAGCCGGACTCCCCGCGTGGAGCGGGTGGTGGCGCGGGACGTGGCCTTCACCCAGGTGGCCGATGACGCGGGCCCCACGTCCCTCGATGCGGTGACGGGACCGGAGGCCCCCGAGCCGACGCCCCCCAAAGCCCCCCTCGGAGCCTCGCGGCAGGCCGCGGACTTCCTGGCCTCCGCCCCGCCGTTCGGGAGGATTGAACTGTCGGGCGTGTCGGTGGGCTACGTCCGCGTCCGGAACGGAGCCGTGGTCGACCGCTGGTCCCTGCGCGGGCTCGCGGCCGTGGTGGAAGCGAGACGTCACGACGGGGCATGGAAGCTCTTCGCGGAGCTGGGCCAGCCCGGAAGGCCCCTGCCGCTCGTGCTGGGCCGTGAAGGTCCTGCCACGCCGCCGGCCCTGGCCGAGCTGGCGCTGGCCCTCTCGGCGGAGGTAGGTGCCTCCGCCGCACGCGCACAGGTGGACCTCGACGTCACACGGCAGACGTTCGATCCCCGGTTCGCCGTCAGCACGCTGCTGCACGGCGCGGTATCTGCGAAGTTCGAGAGCGAGCAGCAGCACATCGCCGTCGACCTGGACCGCACCCGACTGACCGACAGCGCCGAAGTGCAGGCCCAGTTGGTGCTCCCGGATGCGGCGGAGCTTCCGCCCATCCTGATCCGGGCCCTGGCGGACGTGGATCTCGAAAGGCTGTCGCAGGCGATTCCCGCGGACCTGCGTCCCTTCTCCCTCGAGCGCGGCAAGGTGCACCTGGACGCCCAGGACGTCACGCTCAGCGCCATGCCCCAACTGGGGGCCCGGGGCAGGCTCGGGCTGGAGGTGGAGGTCGCGGCGCTCCAGCGCCTCCAGGACACGCTCCGGCTGTCACTCCGCGCAGGACGCATCACCCTGACGGCGACCCCGGATCCCCAGCAGGGGCTCACCGCCCGGCTTGCCTTCGCGCTCCAGGGGCTGGAGGTCCAGGGGCCCACCGCGCTCCGCATCCCCATGGCCTCCGGTGAACTGAAGGGTCACCAGTTGCGGCCCGACCTCGCCTCCCCCCTCCAGGTCGCCGGGGACGTGGACCTGTCTGGGAAGGTGGAGGCCCTGGACGTCCGCGCCTCCGGGCTCCAGGTGATGGCGGAGCAGTTGGGACTCCATCTCCAGGCGCCCCTCGCGAGCAAACCGCCCTTCACGCTGAAGGCAGACATGCCCGTGGGCACGCTCCAGGTCGTCACGGCGGAGGGACGCGAGCTGCTGAAGGGCCCGGTGGACGTGAAGCTCCACGTGTCGGAGGCGTACCCCGAATGGGAGGAGCCCCGCCTCAGCCGCGCCCGCGCCCGCCTGAAGGTCGACATCGACACGCTGCACGCGTCTGTCGAAGCCACCAAGGGGACCGACGACGTCGCCTACACGCTCGACGTCCAGACCCCGGACCTCGTCGCCGCCCGCCCCTTCATCCCGGACTCCGTCGCCGCGCATGTTCCCTGGAAGGGATTGGGTGTGCTCCTGGCGTCCAAGGGCAGGCTGACGGCGCTCTTCTCCGCCTCGCCCCGGCTGGAGCACCAGACGGAGCTGCGCTTGCAGCGGCCAGGCTGGGACGATGTGACGGCGCACGAAGCCATCCTCGTGCTGCGCTCCCAGGGCGATGCCTGGCGGCACCAGGGCGAGCTGGACCTCCAGCTCGAAGGGCTGCGCATCGGCGACAGCGACGCGGGCCCCCAGCATCAGCGCCTCACGCTGGACCTCGACCGCCGCAAGCCGTCACTGCGACTGGGACTCACCGGCCACGCGGGGCTGAAGGCCAACGTCGACGCCGCGCTGGCCTTCGACCGCAAGGCCCGGGCGCTTCGCGTGGATGTGAAGGGCGACCTTCCACCGCTAGGTCCCCTCTCGCCCCTCCTGGCCCGGGCCGGGGTCCCCAGGGAGGTGGATCCGTCAAAGCTGTCCTTCAATGGCGAACTCCACGGCACGCTCTTCGGCGTGCTCACGGGCATCGCCGCGGACGGGACCCCGCGCCTGACTCCCAATCCGCTGCGCACCGGCGCCTTCGAGGGAACCGCGGTGGTGGACGGACGCGGTCTCCGCTGGAGACAGGATGCCCTGTCCATCCACCTCCCCGAGGCGCACTGGCAGGCCGAGTCACATGTCGACGGGCCCCGTCGCCGCGTCCACAGCCACCTGACGGCGGAGAAGCTCTCCGTGGGCCTGAGCGACCGCCGGTTGTCATTCGCAGGCCTGTCGAGCGACACCACCGTCAACTTCACCGACAAGCTGGAAGCGGCGGAGATGGAAGGCAGCCACCAGATCAAGGTCCGCACCCTCGAACAGAATCCGGCGCTGCCCTACCCCGCCCAGGACCTGGAGGCGTCGTTCACCGTCCGCCACCAACCCCACGGCATCGTCCACGTCCCCGACCTGAAGCTGATCAACCCGGGGACCGGGACCGAGCTCAAGGTGCAGGGGCGGCTCGACCTCAGCGATGGCCGGCGCCGGCTGGCCTTCCGGGGGGAGCTGGAGCAGGACCTGTCGCGGCTCGCGCAAGCAGGCCGCATCGAGAGCAGCGGCAAGGTCTCCGTGGACTTCCGGGTGTCATCACCCGACCTCGTGATCTTCCGGACCCTCTCCCACCTGGTCTTCCAGAACGTGAACCTGCGGCTGCCCGAATCCGGCATCGCGGTCGAGACGCTCGATGGCGACGTGCCGCTGGCGGAGAACGTGGAGTTCAGCGAAGGCCAGGTGCAGCTCCTGAGCGACATCGACGTCAATCCCTATTCAATGCTTCGCTTCGCCGACCAGCATCCCCTGTTCTCGGGCAGCAGCTTCGTGTCGGTGGGACGCATCACCACGCCGCGCTTCACCATCGCGCCCCTGGCCGGCAACCTGTCCATCAACCAGAACGTGGTGTCCATGAGCCAGTTGGAGATGGGCGTCCGGGGCGGGCGCATCACCGGCCAGTGCCTGCTGAACTGGCAGGGAAGGCACTCCACGCTGGAGGCCCACGTGCGGGCGACGGGCGTGAAGTCGTCCCGGGGCGAGCCCTTCGACGGCAATGCCGCCGTGGTCATCTCCGCCAGGGATCGCAGCGTCAACGGGCGTGCGGAGATCCTGCGCATCGGCAACCGGCACCTGCTGGACCTGCTGGACCTGGAGGATCCGCGCCACGTGGACCCCGCCACCAACCGCGTCCGCTACGCGTTGGGCCTGGGCTACCCGGAGCACGTGCGGGTGAGCTTCAATCACGGCTTCGGCAGCCTGAGCATCACCATGGGCGGCCTGGCCAGGCTGGTCAGCATCGATGAGATCCGCGGCATCCCCCTGGGCCCCCTCGTCGACCGGATGCTCCTCCCCCTGACTCCTCCCGAGGCCACGCCATGAAACACCGCGGGTTGCTGCTCCTTGCCACCCTCGCCGCGCCCGGCTGCATCCGCGCTCCGGAGATCGTCATGGTCGACCGCGCGACGGCGCTCGAGGAGCAGGCCTCGGGTTCGTTCAAGGACGTGGAGCAGCGGCTGGCCCGCGCGGGCATGAGCCCCACGCCAGTGCCGCTCACGCCCAACCAACTGGAGGATCTGGGCATCCAGCCCACGCCGCTCGTCGAGAACCTCGGCAAGACGCCGGCGGACCGCGTCGACGACCTGCTGCGGCGCCACTGCGTGGGCGAGGGCCGGGATGGGCTGCTGGTGGTCACCCGGCGCCAGTGTCAGGCCGGGCGCATGTCCTCCGACGACGTCGCGCTGGTGGAGCGGGTGAACCGCGGCCGGATGCAATTGTGGCAGTGGATGCGGACGGTCCGCCCGGGCGTGCCTGAAGCAACGCTGCGGCAGGGCTGGCAGCAGGCGCACGCGGAAGGGGTGGTCTGCGGCGGCTGGGTGGAAGCGGGTGACGGCACCTGGGGAGAGAAGAAGTGCTGACACCCGGTGGCCGGTGGTGCGTGGCCCTGGCCGTGCTCATCGCGGGCGCGGCCCTGGCCCAGGAGGAGGACAACGACGGAGGCCTGCGCACGCTCTCGCGGCTCACCGTGGGCGTGGGGGACCAGTTCCTGGGACAGTTGGGGCCGGACGGAAACACGCTGCTCTTCGTGTCCAACCGCAACATCGCGACCGAGATCTACGTCCAGGACCTGGAGCAGGGCCGCGAGCGCCGCCTCTTCGATGAGGGCGCGGACGTGACGTGGCCGCGCATCAGCCCTGATGGCAAGCACCTGCTCTACATCTCGTTCCGCACCCAGGCCAGCGGACAGCTGTGCGTGAGGGACCTGCCGGCTGCCGAGGAGCGCCGCTGCCTGGAGGAAGAGACCAGCGCGCTGCAGGCGGAGTGGATCGACGCCTCGCACATCGCGCTGGTGAGCCGCGCGACCATCCAGGGAGACCTGCGCCTGTCACGGGTCGCGGTGGAGCGCGAGTGGAGCGTGAGCCCGCTGCTCGAGCGCAACCTGACCAGCCCCACCCTCTCTCCCGATGGACGCTGGCTGGTGTACGTCCCCATCGAGCGCTCCGTGCGGCAGGTGGGCCCGGGCTTCGCCGCGCGCGCCGCGCCCCACCTGGAGGCCCTCCGGCTGGACCGTCCCGGCGCGGCCCCCATCCCGCTGGCACTCGACCTCCCGGGGCAGACCGGGCAGCCGGTGTTCGCACGCGATGGGCGGTCGCTGTACGTGGTGCAGTTCTTCACCGACTCCAACGCGGACGGCGTGATTGACGCCAGCGACAGCGGGGTGTTGTTCCGGGTGCCCTTCGCGTCCGAGCGCGAGGATGCGCCCGAGCGGGCCGCGGCCTCCAGCCCGGATCAGCTCACCAACGAGACCTGGAGCTGCCAGTACCCGGCGCCAGCAGCCACGACCCTCATCGCGACCTGTTCGCGCGACCATTCGCTGGATGTGTATCAACTGCCGCTGGACGGCCTGGTCCCCAGCGACTGGGACGTGCCGCGCCTCAGTGAAGAGCTGAAGATGGTGGGGCGGCGCGCGGACCTGCTCCTGCTCTACCGTCAGCGCCTGCTGCGCGAAGCACGGCCCAAGCCCCGCCGGCTGCTGATGATGCGCCTGAGCCTGCTCCACCTGGCGTTCGAGGACTTCGGCACGGCGGCCTTCTACGCCCGCCACATGTCCGCCGTGGAGGACCCCGCCACCCGGGGCCTGTCGGAGCCGCTGCGGATCCTCATCGACCACCGGCGGGACATGAAGGAGCGCGAGCGCGGCCGCATGGTGGACGAGCTGAACGAAGCCGAACGGCAACGCATGGCCGCGTTGGATCCGGCAGGCGCGCCCAGCCCGCCCTCCGCCGTCTTCCAGCACGTCGTGCGCAGTGAGCTGGCGCAGGCCGCGGGTGACTTCACCCAGGCGCGCCAGGAGCTGGAGGCGGCCCAGGTGACGGACACCACGCCGCGCGCGGTGCTGGAGGCGTGGTTCGATCGAGCGGACGCGCTGTACCGGGCGCTCGACGACCGGGAGGCCCTGCTCGACGCCGGCCGCAGGCTGTCCACGAACAAGGTCTTCCGTGACGACGACCAGCTCGACTTCGCCCGCGCCGCCGTCCGCGCGCTGTACCGGGGACGCCCCTACGCCGAGGCGGATGCCGCGATGGCCCAGGCGCTCGGGACGGCGCCCGCCGGTTCCGCGCTGGCGTTCGCCCTGGAGCTGGGCCGGCACGTCAATGCGTTGCACGAAGAGCGCCCGCCCCGCCCCGTCCGGGATGCGCTGATGGCGTTCTACCATCAGCAGACGGACCCGCTCCGTCGGCGTGCGCTGGTGCAGGACGCCGTCGAGCGCGCGGCGGGCCTGGGCGCGGATGGAGTGCTGGAGGCCCTGGCGACGGCCTACGTCGAGGACGCCCCGGCTGGCACCGAGGAGGGCCGCCGCGCGGAGCGGCTGTTCCGCCGCACGATGATGGGCCGCGCCTACCGCCGGTTGGGCAGGCAGCGCCAGGACGAGGCCCGTGCCGACTTCGACCTCGTGACGCGGCGGACGGGTTCGCTGGAGAGCGCCGTCGAATCCATGAGCCTGCGCCTGCGTGCCGGCGTCAGCCCGGAGGTCGTGGAGCAGGAGGTCACCACCACCGCCGCGAAGATGCGCGGGCCGCTCGCGCACTTCGTGAAGGCGTATCTCCTGGCGCGCCAGTTGCCGAAGCTGGAGGACGGCGCCCATGCGCAGGCGGTGGCGGCGGCCGTGAAGGAGCTGCGCGCGGCCTGGCCGGAGCTCAAGAACCAGCGCGCGGCACGGGCCCTGTATGGCGCCATCCAGCACGAGGACTTCCTCCGCGGTCACGATCCCGCCGCCGCCGAGCGCGCCAACCGGCACTACCTGGTCGCCCTGGATCTGGTGCGCAACAACGTCCGCTACAAGGCGATGATCCTCGGCGCGTTGGGGCTGCTGCACACGCAGGTGGGCAACTTCCACATCGCCCTGGGCTACCTGGATCAACGGGACGCGTATCCCTACGTGGACAACGCGGCGGGGGTGGCGGTGTCGTTGGCCCGCGCCCGGGCGCTGCTGCACGTCGGCCGGGAGGCGGAGTCCGCGCAGGCGGCGGATCAGGCTCTGGCCCTGGTGGACGCCGCGCCGAAGCTGGCCCGGTTCGCCCCCCTGGCCCTGGATCGCGCGGCGCTCTACAACCTCGCGGCGGGCCGGTTCGAGCGGGCGCTGGCGCTCTACGGCCGCGAGCTGCCCGCCGTGGAGGCAGGCCCCCGCGACACGGAGGGGCTGCGCAACCGGCTGGTGGTGCGCCTGTCCCGCAGCGCCGCCGCGTTGGGCGCGGGTCAGCCCCAGCGGGCGTTGGAGGACCTGGATCAGGTGGAGCGCGACCTGGCGCTCCCCGCCGTGCGGGCCACGCTGAACCAGGCGCGGGCCACGCCCCGGCAGGTCCAGCGCGCCTACCGCATCATCGCCGCGGGCCTGCGCGCCAACGCGGAGACGCGGCTCGGGCACCTGGACGCCGCGGCCCGCGCGCTCGAGCAGCGGCGCGCGCTGTTCCTGGAGCAGTTCGACGAGACGGACCGCGACGAGGACATCCGCGCGGCGACGCTGGCGGAGCTGCGGCTGGCCGAGAACGCCGTGGACCGCCAGGACCCGGCGCGGGCGGCCCAATGGTTGGGCACGGCGCTGGAGCACGCCGACGCGCTGAGGGAGCGCACCCACGCACCGGTCGATGCCAATCAGTTGGATGTGCTCTGGTTCGCGGCGCAGCTGCACGCACAAGGCAGCACGCGGCTGCCCTTCGACGTGCCCCAGCGCCTGGGCCAGGCGCGGCGCACCCTCATCGAGCAGCGCGACCCCGTCTGGCGCGCCTATCGGGCGTGGTTCGACATCTACCTGGCGCTCGGCGTAACGCAGGGGCCCACGCCGGCTGCGGGGGAAACTCCGGCTCAGGCCCCCTTGGCCCGATGAGCTTGGAGCAGTCCTCTCACAGAGGCCCCGCCCGCCACCGCCAGGCTTCGCGGTAGCGGGCTTCAAGCCGGGGGCTACGGCGTGGTGAACGCGGCGCTGAACGTCTCCGCGCGGGTGAAGGGCAGCAGCTCCCCGCTGACGAAGGGCGCGCGCCAGGGCTCGTAGTTCGGAGAGCCGTCCGCTGCCACGCGCAGGTAGTACGTGGAGCCGGGGACCAGGAGGCCCGGCGGCAGGCGCAGCTCGGTGCGGTCACCCGGCACGGTGAAGCGCGTCTGCACGGTGGTGAAGGAGGTGGTGGGCAGCAGCACGAGCGTCACGATGTAGGCCCGGGGCGTCCCCAGGGTGGGCGGCCGCCAGCTCATCACCGGCTGGTTGGTGCCCACCTGGCGCGACACGTAGGCGTCCACGCCATCGATGCGCAGCTCCCGCGGCGGCGAGATGCCGGGCTGGATGGGCCCGGCGATGAGGCGGTCCAGCCGGTCGGTCACGTTGAAGGTGCCGCTCGGGAAGAAGCTGCGGCCGTTCACGACCACCGGGGAGGAGGCCCGGAACGAATAGGACGCGCTGCTCACCACACCCCAGGTGGAGGGGTAGGGATTGCCGAAGGTGAGCCGGCGCGTGAGGACCCCGTCCTCGCCCCTGGGCAGGTACATGTCGAGCAGCTCCCCCTGGTAGCCCACCCAGCCGTCCTGGAGCCCGTTCGCCGAGGGCACCACCGAGAACGAGGGGTAGTTGAGCGACGCGTTCGGGTTCGCGTCCGTGCGCCAGCGCGTGAACTCCGCCAGGCGCCACTCCAGGGAGAACGAGGTCTGCGGCGCCTGCTGCATCAAACCGCTCAGCGACAGGAACGACGCGCTGTCCGGCGTGTAGTCGAACGCCGGCATGCGCAGGCTCTTCGACACGGCGGCGTACGTCAGCGGCGCACCGCTGCTCGGCGTCGTCCCGGCCGTCGTCACGCTGAGCTGGTTGATGTAGAGCCGGTCCCCCTTGGCCGCGCTCAGCGCGGGCATCGGGTAGCCGGTGCCGCTCTGCACGTAGCCATCCGAGGTGCTGTAGGACGTGCTGCCCACGGGCGGCTCGCTCGAATAGAAGGACAGGTAGGCGAACAAGTCCACGTCGCCGCTGGTGACCTCGAAGGAGCTGCCCGGGCTGGTGACGGACTCGTAGGTCTGCCACGGCGCGAACTGGGAGAGGTTCACCTGCGCGGGCATCTCCACCATGGGGGGATAGACGGCGTCCGCGCGGCCCACGCGGTTGACGCCCAGGTCGAAGCGGCGCTCGTGGGTCAGGTAGTAGCTCCGATTCGAGCGCAGGAAGTACTCCACCTGGGGCACGTTGTCGAAGCGCATGCCACCCGTCACCGGGGTGCCCGTGCGCCTGTCGAAGCCGATGCCGTTGGGGATGAGCAGCTCCAGGTCCTGGCCGGCCAGGCTCTGGGGCACCACCGTCACCGTCCCGTTGCTCGCGTGGAAGCGGCTGTCCGCCGTCACCAGCACGGAGGTGTCCGGCGTCCCCGCATCCGTGCCCCCGTCGGCGTCACCGCAGCCCGGCAGCAGTGGGTCGTCGGTGAAGACCGCCTCCCCTTCGCGAGGGTCCGCCTGCACGACCTCCTGCGGGTTCACTTCATCGGCGGAGGGGTCTCCTCCCGCGCAGCCCAGCCAGGCCGCGCAGACGGGAACGAGCAACAAGGACAAGCGACGCAAGGACATGGAGGGCCCGGGGGTGAAGAGAGGGTTTGACGGTCCGGCCGAGGCCGGACCTGACGACCCCGGATATACGTCAATGGACAGATTCCCTGACTATTTCACCTTGACAGGAATTCAAGTTCTCTCACGGTAATTCCATGGGCAGGTGCCATCCGTTGGAAAGCGGACTATCCTGGCGAGGCAGCACAAACCTTCGAACCAGGACAAGCACATGCGAGTGGCAATCATTGCCGGGCTGATGGCGGTCGGACTGCTGGCGGGCTGTGGCGGCGCGGAAGGAGTGGAGGAGACGGCCAGCCCGGAGGAGCAGGGGCAGGTCCACCAGGGGGTGACGCGCTGGGAGTGCGTCAACGACTGTGACATCAAGTGGATGCAGTGCGTCTATGGCACTGGCGGCACCCCGAAGCCCACCTGCGACAGCTACAAGGCGTTCTGCATCTCCCAGTGTCCCCCCTGACGCTCGCGCGTCATCCCAGGCGACGAGCGCCTGGGGATGGGTCGACTTGATGGGCTGGGAGAGAGCCCGGCCTGCGGCTCAGCGCGAGTGTTGTTTGAAGAAGTCCCACATGAGGGTGGTGCCGTCGGGCCCCGCGGGGTCGGCGAACGGGAAGGCCGGGTCTCCGCCCGGCCATGCGTGCCCCATCCCCTTGACTTCATACTGCTGGAGCAGCAGCACGCCGCCGGTGACGTAGTCCCTCACGGTGTAGTCGCGGCCTCCCGGCGAGGTGGCGTTCACCACGCGGGTGGGCTGGTTCGACACGCTGTTGTTGTCCGCGCCGTCGTCCCCGTAGTCGTTCGTCTGGAGGAACTGTCGCACGGTCTGCGTGCCATTGATGGGGTTGACGACGTTGTCGTTCGTGCCGTGAACGACGAGCACCGGTACCGTCCTGCGCGGCCGTCCCGAGCAGGCCCAGGCGTCATATCCCCGGTCATCCGGCGAATAGATGCTGCCAAACGTCATGGCGTACAGGCTGCCCGACGCCGTGGTGGCCGCCTTGTACATCGCTCCTGCGCCCACCATCCCGGCGGTGAACACGTCCGAATAGCAGGCCATCAGGATGCTCGTCATGACCGCGCCCGCGGAGACGCCTCCCACGTAGACGCGGCGCTCATCCACCGCGTAATGGCTCTTCACCCACTGCACCATGCCGACAATCAATGACGGCTCACCCACCCCACGCTCCTGGTTGACGGAGAACATGAAGTTCCAGCACTGGGTGGCGTTGGAGAAGAGCGCCTGGTTGGGATAGAGCACCAGGAAGCGCTCCGCGTCCGCCTTCTCGTTCAGGCGGGAGAGGCCGGCGAACTGGTCCGGGTTCTGGAGACAGCCATGCAATCCAACGACGAGCGGAAGCTTCTCACCCGGCTGGTAGCCGGTGGGAACCCAGAGCTGGAAGCTCCGCGTGCCCCAGACGCTGCTGTAGCTGCCATGAACCCACGAGCCTGCCTGGGCCGGGGCCGCCGCCAGCACCGCGAACACCACGCACAACCCCACGGCCGCCCGTGAAAGGGCGCTGACCATCCGAGTCACCGACATCTGACTGCCTCCTGCTTCAACGAGGACGCGACATGCGCCCTCGGGAAGTTGCGGATGCGTCGGCTTCGACTTCCCGGAGGAACCCCTCCACCGCCTCCACGACCTGTCCGGGTTGGTCCACGGGCGCGGCATGTCCGGAGTCCGTCAGCACCTGGAGCCGGGCCTTCGCGAGCTGGTCCACGTAGGCCTGCTTCTGGGCCTGGGGCGTGTAGTCCCGCTCGGAGTGCAGCGCCAGCACGGGGCAGGCCACGTCCTTCAGCCGCGTGAGGACGCTCCACCCGAGCAGCCCCCGCGTCGCGCGCAGGTACACGTCCGGATCGTTGGCGCCCAGCGACTCGCGCGCCCTCTTCCGCAGCGCCTCCTGCTCCGGCCGGGGGAACAACTTCGGTGCCAGCAGCTTCGCCAGCCCCCGGGGCCCCAGCACCTTCAACGCCAGCAGTCGCGTCGCGAACGTGAGCTTCTGACGCAGCGTGCGCGGCACCATGTCCGGCCCGCTGTTGATGACGACCAGGCTGCGCACCAGGTCCGGCCGGTCCACCGCGAGCTGGAAGCCCATCATTCCGCCCATGGACAACCCGACGACGTGCACCCCCGTCAGGCCCAGCCCGTCACACAGCGCGGCGATGTCGCAAGCGAAGAGCGCCACGCCATACGCGCCGGCCGGCTTGTCACTGCGGCCGTGGCCCCGGGCGTCGGGGACGAGCACGCGGTGGTGCGCGGACAGCCGCGGCAGCACGCCCTCCCAGTCGCTCCCCGACGACCCCAGCCCGTGGAGCAGCAGCACGGGCACACCCTTGCCCGCTTCCTCGAAGTGGAGGGTGACGCCTTCCGGGGTGCGAAACGTAGGCATCGTCGGAGCCTCGGGGCCCGGCCACTTCGGGATGAACGACCGTTCAGAGGCGCGTTAGACTGCGCTGCCACTGACGTCGATGCAGGCTATCTGAACGAACGTTCGTTTCGCAAGGCCACCCATGTCCTCCCTCCCTCCGTCCCGGCTTCGCGCGCGCAAGGCGGTGCTTCCGTCCTCGGCGGTCCCTGACGGTACCCGTCGGCGCATCCTGGAAGCGGCGCTCCAGCTCTTCGCGAGCCGGGGCTTCCACGGCGCCTCCATCCGGGACCTGGCGACAGCGCTGGAGCTGCGGCCCAGCGCGCTCTACGCGCACTTTGCCTCCAAGGAGCACGTGCTCGCGGAGCTGGTGCGCATGGGCCACGAGGCGCACCACGAGGGGCTGCGCACGGCGTTGCTCGGCGCGGGCTCCGAGCCCACCGAACAGCTCCGGGCGCTCGTCCGCGCGCACACGCTCCTGCACGCGAACCATCCCCAGCTCGCGGTGGTGGTGAACGAGGAGATCCACGCGCTGCCCCCTGAGCTGGCGGCGCCGGCGCTGGCCCTGCGAGAGCAGTCCTCCGCCCTGCTGCTCGCGGTCATCGAGCGGGGCCGGGCCCAGGGGGTGTTCTCGGTGCCGCACGCGGTGGTGACCGCCGCGGCGATCTCCACCATGGGAGTGCGGCTGCCGTACTGGTACGAGCCCTCCCCCGCGCTCGACGTCGACACGCTGGCGGAGCTGCACGTGGAGCTGGCGCTGCGACTGCTGGGGGTCCAGGGCAGGCCCTGAGCCCCGCTCCGGCCGTATGAGCCTGGCCCGGCTCCGTGGCCCCCTGGGCTGACTACAGCGCCGCCTCCAGCGTCTGCTGGATGCTGTTCTTGCGCTCCCGGATGTCGTCGATGTTGGTGGTGGGCCTGTGGTCCAGCGTCAGCACGCCGTCCTCGAACGTCACCATGGAGCTTCCGGACGACACGTCCGCCGTGTTGCGGATGACCACGCGCTTGAGCTTCGACTGGAGCGCCTCGCGCCCCATGTCGTCGATGCAGATGGCCTCGAAGGCCTCGATGAGCGGGGTGAAGTACACCTTGGTGAAGGCCTCCTCGTACAGGTCAGCGCTTCCATCGATGGCGAGGCTCTGCCAGTTGACCTCCACCTGCACCTCATGGTGCGCCGCCGCGTCCAGTTGCTGCTTCAGCTTCGGGTACACCGTGTCCTCGAACTTCTTCGCGGCCCTGCGCTCTGCGAGTCCCATGCGCTCCTCCAGATGTGGATGCGGCCGCCAGTCTGGCCCAGCCTCCCAGGGAATCCCAAGCCCGAAGGCGGGGCGCGCGCCGAGGCGCGGCTATGACACGGAACGGCGGAGCCACTCCTCGAACCGCGTCGTCCCGACCCGCGGTGTGCCCGCCGGCGTGAGCGCGGTGTCGTCCAGCTCCACGCCAAAGTAGCGTGCGTGCGCGTCGGCGATGACCTTGCGCCCATCCTGCTTCGCGCGCAGGTGGCGTTCGACCGCGTCGACCAGGCGCATGCGCTCCGGCCCGGCCACTTCGACGATGCCCTGGACGGGTGCGCCCAGCGCCACTCCGGCCACCGCGTCCGCCACGTCGTCCGACGCGATGGGCTGCATGAGCGCCGTGGAGAGGCGCACCGTGTCCCCTTCTGTTCCCGCCTGCGCGATGCCGCCCATGAACTCGAAGAACTGCGTCGAGCGCACGAGGGTGTACGGAATCCTGCCGGCCGTGATGAGGTTCTCCTGCGCCATCTTGCCGCGGAAGTAGCCGCTGCCCAGAAGCCGCTCGGTGCCCACCACGGACAACGCGACGTGGTGCTTCACGCCGGCCTTCTCTTCCGCCGCGAGGAGATTGCGCCCCGAGGTCTCGAAGAACGCCAGCACGGCGCCGTCTTCGAACGACGGCGAGTTGGCCACATCCACGACCACCTGCGCGCCCGCGAGCGCCTCCGCGAGCCCCTCGCCCGTGAGGGTGTTGACGCCCGAGCTGGGGGCCGCCGCCACCACCTCATGCCCCTGCCCTCGAAGCCTGTTCGCCAGCTTCGTTCCGATGAGGCCGGTGCCGCCAATGACCACGATTTTCATGATTGCCTTTCCGTTGACGGCGGGAAGGTACCGATGAAAGGTTCTGGCAGCCATGCCATCCAACCCTGATTTTCTGCCAACCCCCGGCGGACCGCGCACCGTGCTCTTCGTCGCCTTTCCGGACATGGGGCTCCTGGACCTGACGGGCCCCCAGACGGTGTTCTGGGCCGCGTCGAAGGCCCTGGCCGAGCGCGGAGCGCCGGGGTACGTCCGCCACACGGTGAGCCTGGACGGCGGGCTGGTGCAGACGGCGGAGGGCGTCGCGCTCCAGACGGTGCCGCTCGCCGCGTTCACGAACGTCCCGGTGGACACCGTCGTCGTTCCCGGCTCGCCGAACATCGAGCAGGTGCTGGCCCGCTCGGAGCCGCTGATTGGATGGCTGCGGCGGAAGGCGAAAGCGACCCGCCGCACCGCCGCGGTCTGCAGCGGCACCTTCCTGCTGGCGCAGGCCGGGCTGCTTCACGACAAGCGCGCGGCCACGCATTGGGCCCTGTGCGACCTGCTGCGCGAGCGCTTCCCTTCCATCCAGATCGACCGCGACGCGCTCTTCGTCCGGGAAGGCCCGGTGTGGACCTCCGCCGGAGTCACCGCGGGCATCGACCTCGCCCTCGCCCTGGTGGAGGCGGACCATGGACGCGATCTCTCCCTGAAGGTGGCGCGGGAGCTGGTCGTCTTCTTGAAGCGTCCTGGCGGGCAATCGCAGTTCAGCGAGCTGCTGCAATCACAGACCCGGGACAGCGCCGACTTCGATGAGCTGCACCTGTGGATTTCGGACCACCTGGACAGTGACGACCTCACCGTCGAAACGCTGGCGGACAGGGCCCGCATGAGCCCGCGCAACTTCGCGCGCGTCTACAAGCAGAAGACCGGCCGCACTCCAGCGAAGGCGGTGGAAGTCCTGAGGCTGGAGGCGGCCAGACGGCTGCTGGAGGATTCGAAGCACAACGTCGACCAGGTCGCCCGGAGGTGCGGCTTCGGGACGGAGGAGAGGATGCGCGTGACCTTCCAGCGCAACCTCTCCGTCTCACCGAGGGACTACCGGAAGCGGTTCGCGACGGAGCCAGCAGCTCCGGGTCGTCAGTAGGGGGTGCAGAAGATGCCCACGCAGTCGCCCGCGCCATTGTCTCGCGCGACGTTCCCGCCTCCGTCGAAGGCGGTCGGCGCGTAGATGCCAAAGCCCGTATTGCCCAGGGCGACATTGCCAATCACCGTGGGGGTGCTGGGAGCCAGGACCCGGAGACCGTCCCCGTCATTGCTCAGGAACTGGTTGCCCCGGACAATGCCCGTGAGCGGGACGGTGACGACCCCCGGGCGGTCGGACAGGATCAGGCCGCCCGCGTTGTCATAGAAGGTGTTGCCATCGATGTAGACCGTCTCGGCCGCGGCCTGGAGACTTGAGCCATTGTTGACGGCCATCGAGTTGATCATCGAGAGCCTGAGCGGCTCCCAGACGGGGACGGTCGGGGGCGCGAACGCGGTGTTGTTCGCGATGAGCGTGTTCTCGAACCGCATCTGGCTGCACATACGGGGGCCGGCGCCGTCGTTCGGGATCGTGCTCACGGAGGCGTTCCACGCGAGCATGCTCGACCTGAAGCGGACGTTGCCCTGCCAGCAATAGACGACGTTCCCGTTGGACGTGAAGGTGGAGTCGAGCACGTCGATGTTATGGAAGTCCGCGAACATCGCGGTCCCGTTGTGGGTGAAGACCGACGACCTCACGTCGAACGTACCGTTGGACGCATCGAACTCATTGCCCAACCCGGCGACGTTTCCGCTCAGGCGGCACTCCGTGATGAGGAAGTTCGTAGCACCCCGGTCGTAGACGGCGCGGATGTGGTCGAGGAGCGCGAGCTTGTGCAGCCGGACATGAAGCGCGCTCAACTGGCCCACGAGCCCGTAGTTGAAGCCCTGGATGGTCCCATTGCGGACCATGCTGTCGGCCTCGACCACGATGCCTTGCGAGCCGTCCACCTGCGGGCCGGTGCGGCGCACGGTGTAGCCTCCCAGGTCGAGGACGACGCCTGCCGCGGCGACGCGGAGCGCGTAGGGGACCGTGCCCGGACAGTTGAGATCGCGCGTGAGCTTCGTGTGGTGGGTGAGGGTGTCACCGCACTGGACGGTGGCGCCACTGAGGCTGTACGCAACCTTGGCATTCGCATCGAACGGCACCGCGGCGCTGGCCTGGGCCGTGGTTGTTCCCATGAGCAAGGTGCTCAGGGCCATGACGACGAATCCGCGAGTCTGCTGCATGCTGCCTCCCCGGGCCGGAGGTGCCCGGCCACAAGCAGACAGGCTAGACACGGCGCTCCAGACGGCTTCCCCCCCGGGGGTGGCAGCGCGCTGCCCGGAGCGTGACACCGAGGGGGCTCGGAAGGGCGATGCGGCAGGGAGCCAGCGCCATCAGCTCCCGGGCGCGCGATAGGCCGGGAAGTAGCCCGTGTCGCTGCTGCTCGCCGAGAGGCGGTCATACACCAGGGGGTCGCAGATCAGCTCGTGGGTGTAGAAGTGGGAACTCGCGTTCGCGAAGCTCCGCTTGAACTGCTCGAGGCCGTCGCCCGGCCGGACGCCGCCGCCCAGGTGGAGCGGCAGCCCAAGCCGCGTGCTGAGCTCCACCAGCGCCCCGAAGACGGTGTTCTTGGCCGGCGAGCGCGCCAGGTCCGCATCCGCCGTCCCGCCCAGGTAGTGGTGCAGCAGCCCGTCGCTGGAGACCCCCACCCCCGCGGAGGCGATGTGGCCGTCCGCTGCACGGGTCGTCGCGAGCCAGGCGGCGGGGGAGGAGAACAGCTCCTCGAAGTACGTGTCGGAGAAGAAGTACCGGGAGAGCGCCCCGTCGCGGACCATGGTCTGCCGGTAGACGTCCTTGAAGCCCTCCCGCTCCTCGTGCGAGGCCTCGCGCACCGGGCAGCAGGTGCTCACGAAGCCCAGCCGGGTGTTGCGCCGCATCTGCCGGCGGGCCTCCGCCTGGAATTGGAGGGGCCGGCGGGGGTCGATGAAGAACACCTCGTTGCGCTCCGTCCCACCCGCGAAGCAGCGGGGACCGGCGACGCGGTCGCGCACGAAGAGGCTGACGAGCCCGGTGCCTGCCCAGTCCACGCCGCCCTTCGGCACCTCGCTCAACCCCTCCAGCAACCCGCCGGGGAAGCCGTAGGGGGAGACGGCATCGCGGTACGGCGTCCCCTCGATGGGCCGCACGATGAGCGGCAACCGCAGCGCGCCACCCTCGCCATCCTCGATGACAAGCGTATGCGTCACCCCCTCGGCCCGCAGGTGGTGCGCGGAGCGGAAGTAGTCCTCCGACAGGGCTGACATTCCTTCGTCAGACACCAGGACGGCGTGGCACTGCTTCAGGCGCGAAGGACTGCCCCGCGAGACTTCGGATTGGTTGATCATTCGAGCGCATCCTTTCAATGAGTGGCGCGGAGCCCCCGCCCCCGTGCGCCCGCTTCGGGCGCACGGAGGCCCTCATGCGACGTGTGGCGAGACAGCCGTCCGGACCTGGGCCTTCCGCCGCCACTGGCGGTAGCCGCGCAGCGCGGGCTGCTCGACGCGGTAGGTGATGAAGGTCGCCAGCAGGAGCCCGACGGCGAACGCGACCGCGATGGCTGCCTCGGGGCGCCAACCCGCGGCCTCGAGCCGCCGGATGACGACGTAGCCGATGTTCTGGTGGACCAGGTAGAACGGATAGGAGATGAACCCCATGAAGAGCAGGGGGCGCCAGTTGAGCCAGCGCAACGAGCCCCGGGAGAGCGCATGGGCAAGGCCGAGCACGACCCCGAACACGGGGAGGGGTGCGTTGCTCCCGACGAGCACCTCGTGAGCGAAGCAGACCCCCACCAGCGCCAGCGCGGAGGGGACGGAGACCCTGCCGCGGCTCTGCTGGAAGGCCAGCACTCCCAGCGCGAAGAACTGCAGGTGCGGCCGGCTCGCGAGGCGCGCGACGAAGAGCATTCCCATCGCCTGAGCGGCCAGCTCGGCCAGGGTCTGTAGCGCGACGAGCGCGATGAAGATGGGGATGACCTTGGGGAGCGCCCGCGCGGACGCGAGCACGAACATCAACAGATAGAAGGACAGCTCGATGGTCAGCGTCCAGTACACGGTGTCCACATGCGGGACGCGAAGGAGCTCGTGAAACATGGTCAGGTTGATCAAAGCCGTCTGGAGGCTGAACTCGCGATCCGGCAGCCCGAACAGCGCCACCACCGTGAAGGTGAGCACGACGGCCGTCCAATAGGACGGATAGAGCCGGGCCGCGCGGCTCCACACGAAGTCCCGGGCCCGCGTGATGCGCTCCAGCGACATCAGGATGACGAAGCCGCTGATGGCGAAGAAGAGCTGGACCCCATACTTCCCGATGGGCACCTGCCCCCAGAGGGGGACGGAGTGACCGTAGAGGTCGCTGTATTCGGTCGTGAAGTGATACAGCGCGACAGCCAGTGCCGCGATCCCCCGGAGTGCGTCCAGCTCAACCAGGCGCGGGGGGCTCGCATCCGAGGTGGCGGCAATGCCTGTCATCCGAATTCACCCTTCCTGGATTTCTCCAGCCAGCGCTCGGAGCGTGTCGCAAGGTGGGTGCCGCCCTGTGTTATCACCACGACCCCGGAGGTCGCGGACAGGTGTCTCATTCTCCGCACCCGTCGGCCCTCGCGTCGGAGGCCCGCCGCGGGCCTGCCGCTCGATTCCTTGGCGCGCGATAGGCCAGAAGAAGCAGTCGCCGACGGTGCGGCGGGCCGAGCACCGTCTGCGTTCCCGGCGTGCCAGCTGCTACGCTCGGCGGCGCCCTCCCCGGGAGCTCCGAGCCGATGAAGCGTGTCCTCCTCGCCCTGCTGGTCCTCCTGCTGCTCCTCGTGGGCGTCCTCGTCGTCCGCACGCTGCGCTTCGGCTCGCGGCAGGTGCCCACCGAGCCCGCCGAATCCTTCCCGGTGGACGCCACCGCGGCCGCGGGCCGCCTCGCCGAGGCGCTGCGCCACCGCACCATCGCCGCCTCCGACGGCACGGGCACGGAGGACGCCGCCTTCCAGGCGCTGCACGCCCAGCTCGTCACCGGGTTCCCCCGCGTGCACGCGCAGCTCGGGCACGAGGCCGTGGGCGCGCACGCGCACCTCTATACGTGGAAGGGGACGGAGCCCGGACTGCCTCCCGTGCTGCTCATGGGCCACCTGGACGTGGTGCCCGTGGAGGCGGAGGCCACCTGGAGCCACCCGCCCTTCGGCGGTGGGGTGGCGGACGGCTACGTCCACGGGCGCGGCGCGCTGGACGACAAGGGCAGCGTGCTCGCCATCCTCGAGGCCGTGGAGGGCCTGCTCGCCCAGGGCCACCGCCCGCGACGCACGGTGCTGCTCGCCTTCGGCGCGGACGAGGAGGTGGGCGGGCACGACGGCGCCGTCCGCGTGGCCGCGCTGCTGCGCGAGCGCGGCGTGCGCCTCGAGTCGGTGCTGGACGAGGGAGGCCCCATCGGCGAGGGGCTCGTGCCCGGCGTGACCGCACCGGTGGCGCTGGTGGGCGTGGCGGAGAAGGGCTCGGCGCGCGTGGAGCTGGTGGTGCGGAGCGCGGGCGGGCACGCGTCCATGCCGCCGCGGCAGACGGCTGTGGGCATCCTCTCCCGCGCCCTCGTGCAGTTGGAGGAGCACCCCTTCGAGCCCGGGCTGCGCGGCGGGACGCAGTCGCTGTTCGAGTACGTGGGGCCGGAGATGGCCTTCGGCATGCGCCTGCTCTTCGCCAACACCTGGCTCTTCGCGCCCCTCATCGAGCGGCGGATGGCCGCGGTGCCCTCCACGGACGCCAGCATCCGCACCACCACCGCGGCCACCATGCTCGAGGGCAGCCCCAAGCCCAACGTGCTGCCCTCGCAAGCGCGCGCGGTGCTCAACATTCGCCCCCTGCCGGGCGACAGCCTGGAGGACGTGCGCACCCACGTGCGCGAGGTGGTGGACGACGCGCGCGTGGAGCTGCACGCCGAGGGCCACGAGGCCTCGCCGGTGTCGCGCCTGGACACGGAGGGCTGGCGGCAACTGCAGCGCAGCATCCGCCAGGTGTTCCCGGACGTGCTGGTGGCGCCCTTCCTCACCGTGGCGTACACCGACGCGCGCCACTTCTACCCCTTGAGCGACAGCGTGTACCGCTTCATGCCGGTGCGCATGACCCGCGAGGATCTCGCGCGCATGCACGGCCGCGACGAGCGGGTGTCCGTCGAGGATCACGCAGCCGCCATCCGCTTCTACGCGCAGTACCTGCGCAACATCACGCGCTAGCGCGACAGCGGCAGCAGCAGACCTCCGCGCGCGCCACGCCCCCGCGTCAGCGCGCGGCACCCGCGCCTACGCCGCGACGACCCGCAGCAGCTCGTCGAGGCGGGTGAGGACGAGCGTGGGCGCGCGCGAGCGCAGCAGCGCCTCCGTCGCGTAGCCCCACGTCACCGCGGCGGTGGGGATGCCCTCGGCCGCGGCGGCCTCGATGTCGCGCACCTCGTCGCCCACGGAGAGGGCCTCCGTGGCATGCACACCCGCCGCCTTCAGCACCTTCCGGAACTTCGCGCGCTTGCCGAAGACACCCGCGCCGCACGCGTAGTGATGGATGCGCACGGACGCCACCGGCCCCAGCACGCGCCGCACGTTCTGCTCCGAGTTGGAGCTCACCACGGCGAGGATGATGCCCCGCGCCTGCAGCTGCTCGAGCAGCGCCTCCACGCCCGGGAAGAGCGGGATGCGGTGCGCGTCGCGCATGACGAGCTTGCGCATGTGCGCGGCGATGAAGGGCATCTTCCAGACGGGCACGCCGAGCCGCGCGACGATGGCCCGGTTGTCCTGCCCGCGCAGCGCCTCGAGTTCCTCCGGGCTGACGCTGCGAAAGCCGTAGCGCCGGGCCACGTCGTGGAAGACGCCGCGCATCCAGTCCGCGCTGTCCGCGAGCGTGCCGTCGAAGTCGAAGATGACCAGCCTGTATCCCATGGGTTCCTTCTCGTGCCAGGTCTTCGCGGGTGCGCGCGGCATGCCGAGCATAGGACGGAGGGGGTCCTCAAGTATCTCTGGCTATCCCATTAAAACTGTCTAAGCATCTTGGCGCCTTGGATTGTCCTCCACCGGGTCTTCCCTGGTGGAGCCATGGAGGTCACGATGAAGCTCGCGGCGCTGTCCCTTCGTTTTGTCTGCCTTTTCTCCCTCGCCTCGCTCGGCTGTGGCGCGCCGGAGCGGGAGGAACCCGCTGCTCCAGCCGCGTCGGCGTCGGTCGAAAGCGACTTCCGCTGCGAGCCGCTGTCCGCCGAGGCGCTGCGAGTTCCCGCGCCCCCGGCCGCGTGGGGGGTCGGGCCGTCCGCGAGCGCCGTCACGCCCTCCGGGGCGCGCCCCTGTCCCACCGGGCAGGTGCCCCGGGCGGTGAGCCATCCGGAGCCGCGGCACCACCGCGCACCCATGCTGGCCGCGAACGTGCCTGCCAGCCGCCCCGTGTCGGCGAGCGCTGACGCCTACTACTACGCGGGCGTGATGAAGCCGACGGCGGACACCGGCTTCCGGCTCGGCGTGGGGGCGCTCATCCAGATCGCCAACCCGGCGGTCGCCAACTGGGGCGACCAGGTCACGGCGGAGACGGCCATCGTCCAGGGCGCCAACACGTCGCTCGTGGAGGTGGGCTATCGCAAATGGCAGACGACGTACCCGACCCTGCTGCTCGGCAACTGGGTGGGCGGGGTGTTCAAGCACGTCACCGGCTGGGTGCAGACCCATCCCAGCTACTACCCGGGCATGGACCTGACCGCGTATGTGGGGGTGAAGGTCCGCTTCTACATCCTCTACTCGGGCGGGAACTGGTGGGTGTGGTTCAACGACGGCTGGATGGGCTACTTCCCCGGCTCGCTGTGGGGCGGGAGCTTCACGTCGGGCGACATGGCCCACTGGTACGGCGAGGTGTTTGACTATGGCGCGCGGGTGCCGCCCATCACCGACATGGGCAACGGCCTGTTCGCCGCCGACCCGGCCGCCTCCGCCATCGACGAGATGTGCACCCACTCGGGGACCACCTGCTACCTCATGAGCGGCGCGTGGACGTCGACCACCCACGCCGCCTACTACAGCCTCTCCTACCCGGGCGGCGCGTCGCTCCGTTACGGCGGCAACGGCGGCGGGTAGTCGCCGGAGGCCGGCGGCTCAGCCGATCACATACAAGCGGTTCGGGATGCCCTCGGAGTCGATGACGCGCTCCAGGCGCATCCCGAGCCGCTCCGCCACGCGGATGGACGCGGAGTTCTCCGGGTGGATGATGGCCACCAGGGGAACGTGCGGAAGGTGCCGGGCCGCCAGCGCCAGGGCGACGCGGGACACCTCCGTCGCGTACCCGGAGCCCCAGGTCTGGGGACTGAAGCGGTAGGCGAGGTTGAGCACGCGCTGGCCTTCAAGTTCTTTGTGGCGCACGCCGCCCAGGCCCACGACGACGCCGGGGGCCTCGAGCCGCTCCACCAACCAGTAGCCCACGCCTTCGCGCGCCCAGTCCTCCAGCCAGAGGCCGAGCATCTTGCGCGCGTCCTCCCGGGTGCGCATGTAGCCGGCGCGGCTGAACCGGTTCGTCGCCGGATCCGCATGGAGGGCGAAGACCGCCTCCAGGTCGCTGTCGCGGACGGCGCGCAGCAGCAGCCGTTCAGTGGTCGCGCGTTCGAAGTCCTGGATCATGGCCCCCAGCATAGAGAGACCTGGCGGAGTTCGGGGTTCACACGTAGCCCAGGGTGAAGCGCACGGTGGCGCCCCGGCGCTCCACCTGCTCGGTCGTGACGATCTTCCCGAAGCCGAGCAGGAAGCCGCGGAACACACCGGTGAGCAGCGCGGGCGGCACGCGCGTGTCGCACTCCAGCACCACCCTGTCGCGGGTGAAGCTGATGGTGCGGATCAACTCGGCGGCTGGCACGTCGCGCACCACGTCCCGCGTCAGCGCTTCGAAGTTGCCGAAGATCTTCTCCAGCGAGTCGAAGCCTGCCGCCTTGCTGAGCGGCAGCGTCTGGAGCGCCGACGTCTGGCCGATGGCGGCGAGGGTCTGGTCGCCCAGCTTCGCGTGGAACTCCCCCACCACCTTCACGTACTCATCCCACTCGTACCAGACGTCATCCCGCATCGCGTCGATGCGCTTGCGCTGCTGCGGAAAGAGCAGCGCGGTGCTCGCGCCCAACATGGATCCGATGACGGCCTTGAAATACGCCCCGAGCAACTGTCCCGCCATGTGAACCATCCCCCCCACGCGCGGTGCGCGTGATACATCCTGAGACAGCGATGATGACGGATTCGAGTCGCTGGATGTATTGGGTCCTGGCAACCTCAGGCAGGCCGCTCGGTCCTGTCAGGGCCGGCTCGCCTGGCAGCTTGGGATTCCTGGGAAGCCTGCGCTGACTGGCGCTCCGCGCGCCGGCTGCCGAGCCAGCGCGAGTACACCTGGGTGAACTCCGCCCCAAGGAAGAGCAGCTGCGAGGAGTAGTAGACCCACAGCAGCAGCACCGCGAAGGAGCCGGCGGCCCCGTACGCGGAGGAGACGCTGCTCTTGCCCAGGTACAGGCCGATGCCGAGCTTGCCGAGGCTGAAGAGGAAGCTCGTCACCGCCGCGCCGAGCCACACGTCCTTCCAGGCGACGCGCGTGTCGGGCAGGACCTTGTAGATCATCGCGAAGAGCACCGTGGTCACGCAGAAGGCGATGGCCAGGTTCACCAGCTGCAGCACCGTCTCCCAGCCGGGCATCAGGCCCATGAGGAAGGTGCCGGCGGCGGACAGCGCCGCGCTCAGCACGAGCGACACGAGCAGCAGGAAGCCGATGCCCAGCACCATCGCGAAGGAGAGCAGGCGCTGGCGCACGAAGGCGAGCACCCCGTTCATCGGCTTCTTCTTCACCTTCCAGATGGTGTTGAGCGAGTCCTGGAGCTGGGCGAAGACACCCGTGGCGGCGAAGGCGAGCACGAGGAGGCCGACGACGGTGGCGAGGATGCCCGAGCGGGGCTTGCTCGCGCTGGCCACCAGGTCCTCGATGACCTTCGCGCCCGCATCCCCGATGAGGCTCTGCAATTGCTTCTGGATCTCCCCCTGCGCCGCCTCCTGCCCGAACACGAGGCCCGCCACGGCGATGGCGATGATGAGCATCGGCGCCACGGAGAACAGCGTGTAGTACGCGAGCGCCGCCGCCTGCGCGGGCACGTTGTCGTCCACCCATTCCGAGAGGGTCTGCTTCAGCAGGGACCCAACGTGGTGAGGCCTCATCGAGCAGGCACCGGAGGGGACCTACTGCGTGGCCTGCTCGGACAGCAGCCGCACGTTGAGCGCGCCGTTGGCGAAGAACTGGCTGTTGCGCCCCACGGTGTGCGCCTCCAGGCGGCGCTGGAGGCTGATGTCGTAGCGGCCGAGCTTCATCAGCCCGTCATTGAACCAGCCGTCTCCGGCTCCCGAGCCATCCACGTACTCCGCATAGCTCTTGGCCGCGGGCCAGATGATGGTGTCGAGCGTCACGATGAACCGGCGGATGTCATTGTCCGTCCACATCATGTCCGCGGCGTGCGCCTCGACGATGAAGGCCAGCACGCCGTTCGCGTGCGCCACGTCCTGACCGGGCTGGGAGTACGAGCCCCACTTCTCGCTCCAGAAGTAGGCCTTCGGGTGGTCGGGGTTGAGCTCCAGCTGCGCGCGCAGGGACGACGGGAAGTTCGGCAGGCCCTGGTTGATGTTGTTGAAGACCTCCATGTAGAGGGCCTTGCGCAGGGGGTCCGTGGTCATCTTCGACAGGTCCATGGCGATGAAGGCCCAGTGCGCGGCCATGTGCGTGCGGTTGCGATAGAGGTACTCGTTCGACCCGCGCAGGAACCACTTCTCGAAGAGGTTCTTCTCCGTGAACGCCAGCAGCCGCTCGTACTGCGAGCGGTAGACGTCGGAGGTGTAGAGCTCGGGCGTCTCGCGGATGACGCGCAGCATCCGTGTCACGTAGCGCCAGCAATAGCTCTCATACAGCGGCACCTCCTGTCCCGGTGGCTCCGAGAGCCTCGAGGGCCAGCCCAGGTACCCGTCCTTGAACTGGCTCTGGGAAAGCGCCGAGGAGGGCCTGGCGCTGGCCACCAGGTTGTTGACGTAGAGCAGGGCCCGGTCGAGGTACGGCGTCCTCCTGGTGGCCCGGTACATCGCGGTGTTGGCGTCGATGCCGTAGGCCAGGTTGTAGAAGTCCCAGCTGTCGCGCGAGTTGCTCCAGGGCAGGAAGTCCCGGGCGTGCTCACGCCCCCATTCCGACAGGAACAGCCGCTCCCAGGCCCCGACGGTGCGAAGCCCCGCGGGGGCTGGAGGCACCGGCGGTGGGGGCGTGGGTGAAGGAGGCGGCTCCACGTCCGGCGAAGGCTCCCCTGGAAGGACCCGCTCACCGGGGGCCTCCTCGATTCTTCCCACGGTCTCACATGCGGCGCACAGCAACAGCGCGAGCAGCAGGACCGGGGGCCTGGCGAAGCGAGAGGGGCATGGGCTGCGGGTGTTCGACATCGAGGCGGCCTCTGGTCGGTTCAGGGTGCCGTGGAAGGGTAGGTGCGCTCGGGGGCCGTCCCAATGCCCCCCAGGGAACAGACGCGCTTCCAGGACAGGACGCTTGCATGCCCCCAGCGTCCGAGCCCCCGCGACGTGACGTGGAGGTTCGGACAGACGGAGTGTTCAGCACCGACTTCCGAGGCAGGGATCTGCTCGCCCTACTTCTCGCGCAGGGCCGTGAGCACTTCGCGCGCGGTGGCGGCGGACGACGCCGGGTTCTGGCCCGTGACGAGCCGCCCGTCGCGCACCGTGAAGCTGCCCCACAGCGGGCCGAACTCGTAGCGGGCGCCGAGCTCGCGCAGCCGGGTCTCCAGCGCGAAGGGAACGACGGTGTCGAACTTCGCCGCCTTCTCCTCGGCGTTGCTGAAGGCCGCCAGGCGCTTGCCGGCCACGAGCGGCTTGCCGTCCGGCCCCTTCACGCCCACCAGCGCCGCCGGTCCATGGCAGACCGCCGCGACCACCGAGCCCCGCGCGTAGCCGGCCGACAGCAGCTGGTGCAGGGGCGTGTGCGTCGCCAGGTCCCACATCACGCCGTGCCCGCCCACCACGAAGTACGCGTCGTAGGTGTCCTTCACGTCGGACAGCTTGAGCGTGTTCGCCAGCTTCTTCGTGGCCTGCGCGTCGGCGAGGAAGGCCTTCGTCTCCGCGCTCGGTTCCTTCTCGCTGCGCGGATCCGCGGGCGCCTTGCCGCCCAGGGGCGACGCGATGTCCACCTGCGCTCCGGCCTGGGTGAACGCCTCGTAGGGCGCGGCGAGCTCCTCCAGCCAGAAGCCCGTGCGCTCCCCGGTCGTTCCGAACTGCGAGTGGCTGGTGACAATCAGCAGGATCTTCACGGCGGTCAGGACCTTCATGGCGTGACTCCTTCATGGCCCCCACGGACGGAGGCGATGGGCCCATGAGTACGCCCGGAGCAGGGCCCAGAAAACCGAGAGGGTCTTCGCATAAGGTGAAGCCATGCTTGGCAATCACGAAGCGCTCTGGACGCTGTGGGAGGTCAGTCGCGCGGGGACGCACGCCGCCGCGGCGGCGCGCCTGGGCATCACCGCCTCCGCCGTGGGACAGCAGCTCAAGGCGCTGGAGCGGCACGCGGGCGTGGCGTTGTTCGAACGGGTGGGACGCCGGGCCCGGCTCACCCCGGCGGGGGCGGCGCTGGTCGCGCGGTTGGGAGAGCACCTGCCCGCCCTGGACGCGGCGCTGGAGGAGGCGTCCGAAGCCCAGCGCACGGTGCGCGGCGAGGTGTCGCTGGGGGGGCCCTGGCCCTTCTTCCGCTCATGGTTCCGACCCCGGCTGCCCGGCCTGCTGGCGCGTCACCCGGAGCTGCGGCTGGACGTCCGGTTCGACGTGCCGAGCCGCATCGTGCGGCGGCTGATGGACGGGGAGCTGGACCTGGGCATCATCGGCCTGCTGCCCGAAGCCCCCGGCCTGGAGGTGCGACCGGTGGCGCAGGAGGGCTTCGTGGCGGTGGCCTCCCCCGCCTACCTGAAGCGCTGGGGGACGCCGCGCGGCGCCCGCGACTTCGGGGCGCATCGCTTCATCGCCTTCGACGCCGACCTGGCCATGCTGGCGCCGTGGTGGCGCGCGGCCTTCGGTCCGAAGGAGCGCCCGCCGGCGCAGGTGGTGTGCCGCATCGCCAACCTGGATGAGATGCTGGCGCTGGTGGAGGCCGGCGTGGGCCTGTCCGTGCTGCCCGACTACCTGGTGGAACCGTCGGTGCGCGCGGGCCGGGTCGTGACGCTCACGCCCGAGTCGGCCCGCCGCTCCGCGAGGCGCCCCCGGGGAACGCTCTGGGTGGCGTGGCGCCGGGCGGCCGCGCCCACCGCGCGCTTCCTCGCCGTCCGCCACTGGCTCCTGGAGGGCGGGGGCGAGGCGCCGCGGCCAGCTGGAGGGCGGGCTGTCGCCCTGCCGGTGTGAACGCAGCCGGGGGTGCGCCGCCGTCCGAGCCCTGTCCCTGGCCCGGACCGTGTCCACCTTGGCATCAAGGAGGCCCTTCCATGGCCCAGGACACCCCACCCCCACAGGCCGACCGCGCCCTTCCGCAGCAAGGGGAGCGAGCGCTGCGGCGGCGCGAGGCCCGCCGCACCCAGTCCTACCGGACCTTCCTGCACGAGTTGGCCACCGCCGGAACGATGACGAACGACGAGGCCGAGCGCGCCGCGAGCGCGGTGCTCTGCGCGCTCGAGCAGCGGCTTCTCGGAGGGGAGGCCGAGCAGCTCGCGGACCAGTTGCCGCAGCGGCTGCAGGAGATGCTCTGGCGCTGCGAGCGCCACGAAAGCAGCGGGCCTCCCCTGAAGCTCGACCGCCACGGCTTCCTGGAGATGGTGTCACAGGACCTGGGGCTCGACTCGAGCGCGGACGCCGAACCCATCGTGCGCACCGTGTTCGCGCTCCTGCGCACCCAGGTGAGCGAGGGCGAAGCCGAGGACGTGATGGGCCAGCTGCCCGAGGACCTGCGCGAGCTCTGGCGGCGCCCCGTCTGAATCCGGCTCCCGGGGCCCGGCGGCCACCCGCACTCGCAATCACAGACAACCCAACCTTGGCGAGACACCGCGTGAAGCAATCATTGCCAGCCCCGGGGCGTCAGCGGGTGGGGCAGGACGGACCGCCCGGCCCGTGAACACACCCGTTCTCCCCGCACAAGGGCGCTCCTGGCTCTCCCTTGAGCCCCTGGCGAGGGCTCACGGTTTGGACAAGGTATCAATTCGATGACATAGCTGACTCCAGTTCACGTCGTCGCGCACTTCAGGAAGACGCCGCTCCGCAGGAGGAGTCGGCCCCGTCCGCGCGACACGAAAGAGCTGGCGCCAACATGACCCTCCCCTTTGATGAGAAGCGCTCGCGGCTGGCCGAACTGCTGCGTGGGAAGACCCGTCCGTCTCCACGCGTGGCCGCATCCTCCGGGCAGGAACGGATGTGGCTCCAGGAGCGGCTGTCGCCCGGCAACGCCGCGCTCCACATGGCCGTCGCGGTGCGCCTCTCCGGGCAGCTCGACCCCGTGGCGCTCTCCCGGGCCTTCCAGGCCGTCGTGGACCGCCACGACGCCCTGCGCACCACCTTCCCGGAAGCGGAGGGCCGGCCGCTCCAGCAGATCGCTTCGGACCTCGAGCTGTCCGTACCGGAAGTGAACCTGGGGAGCCTGCCTGAGCCCCAGCGTGAACCCGAGGCCTGGCGCCGACTGCGGGAAGACGTCCGCGTTCCGTTCGACCTGGAGCGGGGCCCCCTGCTCCGCGCGGTGCGCTACCGGCTCTCCGAGGACGAGCACCTGCTGTTCGTGACCGTCCACCACATCGTGTCCGACGGCTGGTCCATGGGGGTGCTGGTCCGCGAGGTGGCGGAGCTGTACCAGGCCTTCGCGTCTGGCCGGCCGTCGTCCCTGGCGCCACTGCCCTTGCAGTACGCGGACTATGCCGCCTGGCAGCGGCAGGGGTCGCAGGGGGACGCGCTCGAAGCGCAGCTGTCGTACTGGCGCCAGCGGTTGGATCCACACGCCGTGCTGGAGCTGCCCTCGGACCGGACGCGCCCCGCGCACCTGGACGTCCAGGGCGCGCGCCACTCCATCGTCCTGCCCCCGGCGCTCACCCAGGCGCTCAAGGAGCTGGGCCTGCGCGAGGGCCGCACGCTGTTCTCCGTGCTGCTGGCGGCCTTCAACGTCCTGCTCCAGCGCTACTCCGGCCAGGACGACCTCGCCGTCGGCACCCCCGTCGCGGGGCGCTCCCGCTCCGAGCTCGAGGGCCTCATCGGCCTGTTCGTCAACACGCTCGTGCTGCGCTCGGACCTGTCTGGTGATCCGTCCTTCCGCCAGCTGCTGGCCCAGGTGCATGACTCCGCCCTGGGCGCCTTCGCCCACCAGGACGTGCCCTTCGAGAAGCTGGTGGAGGTGCTCCAGCCCTCGCGCCGGCTGAACGTCTCACCGCTGTTCCAGGTGATGTTCGTCCTGCAGAACGCGCCCCTGTCCCTCACTCCCCTTCCCGGCCTGCGCATGGACACGCAGCCGGTGGACGTGGGCGCGGCCCGCTTCGACCTGACGCTGGTGGCGTCCGAGGAGGCCCGCGGCCTGCGCCTCACCGCCGAGTACCGCACCGCCCTCTTCGACGAGTCCACCATCGCGCGCATGCTGGGACACCTGCGTTCGCTGCTCCAGGCCGTCGTCCTGGACGCCGGACAGCGTGTGTCCGCGCTGCCCCTGATGGGCGAGGCCGAGCAGCGCCAGGTGCTCCTCGACTGGAACGACACGCACGCGGATTTCCCTCGCGAGGCCACGCTGCCGGAGCTGCTCCAGGCGCAGGTGGAGCGCACCCCCGACGCGGTCGCGCTGGTCTTCGAGGACCGCACGCTCACCTACCGGGAGCTGGACGCGCGGGCCAATCAGCTCGCCCACGCGCTCATCGCGCGGGGCGTGGGGCCGGAGGTCCGCGTCGGCCTCCTGCTGGAGCGCTCCCTGGAGCTCGTCGTGGCCCTGCTCGCCACGCTGAAGGCGGGCGGCGCCTACGTCCCCTTCGACCCCGCCTATCCCGCGCAGCGCCTCACCTGGATGTTGGAGGACGCGCGCCCCGCGGTGCTGCTGGCCCAGGAGCACCTGCTGTCGCGCCTGCCCGCGCAGGAGGCCCCGGTGCTGTGCCTGGACACGCAATGGGAGGACGTCGCGCTCCAACCCCGGCACGCGCCGCCACCGCGCGCCACGCACGACAGCCTGGCCTACGTCATCTTCACCTCGGGCAGCACGGGCCGCCCCAAGGGCGCGATGAATGCCCATGGCGCGGTGGTGAACCGGCTGCTGTGGATGCAGCAGGCCTACGACCTGAGGCCCCAGGATGCGGTCCTGCAGAAGACGCCCTTCAGCTTCGACGTGTCCGTGTGGGAGTTCTTCTGGCCCCTCATGACGGGCGCGCGGCTCGTGCTCGCGCGGCCCGGGGGACACCAGGACCCGGCGTACCTGGCGCGGCTCATCTCCGACGCGGGCATCACCACGCTGCACTTCGTGCCCTCCATGCTCCAGGTCTTCCTGGAGGAGCCGGGGCTGGAGGCATGCACGTCGCTGCGCCGGGTGGTGTGCAGCGGCGAGGCCCTGCCGCTGGAGCTCGCCGAGCGCTGCCTGCGACTGCTGCCAGGGGCCCGGCTGCACAACCTCTACGGCCCCACGGAGGCCGCGGTCGACGTCACCGGGTATGAATGCGTGCGCGGCGAGTCGCGGCGCTCGGTGCCCATTGGCCGGCCCGTGGCCAACACGCGGATCCGCCTGTTGGACGCGCACCTGCGGCCCGTGCCGGTGGGCGTGCCGGGGGAGCTGTTCATCGGCGGCGTGCAGGTGGGGCGCGGCTACCTGGGCCGCGCGGAGCTGACGGCCGAGCGCTTCATCCCGGATGGCTTCAGCGACACGCCGGGCGCGCGGCTGTACCGCACGGGCGACGTGGCCCGCTGGCTGCCGGACGGCGTCATCGAGTACCTGGGCCGCGCCGACTTCCAGGTGAAGGTGCGCGGCCTGCGCATCGAGCTGGGAGAGATTGAAGCCACGCTGGAGCAGCACCCCGCCGTGCAACAGGCGGTGGTGGTGGCCCGCGAGGACGCGGCGGGCGACAAGCGGCTGGTGGCCTACGTGGCATGCCGCGGCGGCGCGGAGGCGGTGGACGTCCGCGCGCTGCGCTCGCGCCTGCACGAGAAGCTGCCGGAGTACATGGTGCCCTCCGCCTTCGTGCTGCTGGACGTCCTGCCGCTGACGCCCAGTGGCAAGGTGGACAGGAAGGCCCTGCCCGCACCAGAGGCTCAAGCCTCCACCGCCGGGTACGTCATCCCGAGCACGCCCACCGAGGAGAAGCTCGCGGCCCTCTGGGCCCAGGTGCTGCACGTGCCCCGCGTGGGCGCCACCGACCACTTCTTCGAGCTGGGCGGACACTCGCTCCTGGCCACGCAGTTGGTCTCGCGCGTGCGTGCGGCCTTCGGCGTGGAGCTGGCCCTGCGCACCATCTTCGAGGCCCCGACGCTGGAGGGCCTCGCCCGGCACCTCGACGCGGCCAGCACGGTGGAGCCGGCGCCCGCGTTGCCGCCCCTGGTGCCGGTGCCGCGCCTGGACGCCCCGCCGCTGTCCTTCGCCCAGCAGCGACTGTGGCTGATCGATCAACTGGAGCCCGGGACGGCCACCTACAACATGCCCGTCGCCCTGCGGCTGTCCGGGGCGCTGGACGTCGAGTCCCTGCGCCGGGGGCTCGAGGCGCTGGTGCACCGACACGAGGCCCTGCGCACCACGTTCCGCGACGCTCCCGAGGGCCCCGTCCAGGTCATCGCGCCGCCGTCCGTCCTGACGCTGGACCTCACCGACCTGCGCGCCCTCCCCCCGGAGGAGCGCCAGGCCGAGTCACGCCGCCGCGCCACCGCCGAAGCCCTTCGCCCCTTCGCGCTCACCACCGGCCCCCTGCTGCGCGCGGCCCTCCTGGTGCTGGAGGAGCAGGAGCACGTGCTGCTCCTGACGGTCCACCACATCGTGTCCGACGGCTGGTCCCTGGGCGTGCTGGTCCGCGAAGTGGCGGAGCTGTACCAGGCCTTCGCGTCTGGCCGGCCGTCGTCCCTGGCGCCACTGCCCTTGCAGTACGCGGACTATGCCGCCTGGCAGCGGCAGGGGTCGCAGGGGGACGCGCTCGAAGCGCAGCTGTCGTACTGGCGCCAGCGGTTGGATCCGCACGCCGTGCTGGAGCTGCCCTCGGACCGGCCGCGCCAGGCGATGCCCGACGGACGGGGGGCTCGCTACGAGTTGCTGTTGCCCCTTCCGCTCGTCCAGCGCCTCAAGCTCATGTCCCTGCGCGAGGGCCGCACGCTGTTCTCCGTGCTGCTGGCGGCCTTCAACGTCCTGCTCCAGCGCTACTCCGGCCAGGATGACCTCGCCGTCGGCACCCCCATCGCGGGGCGCTCCCGCTCCGAGCTCGAGGGCCTCATCGGCCTCTTCGTCAACACGCTCGTCCTGCGCTCGGACCTGTCTGGTGATCCGTCCTTCCGCCAGCTGCTGGGCCAGGTGCATGACTCCGCCCTGAGCGCCTTTGCCCACCAGGACGTGCCCTTCGAGAAGCTGGTGGAGGTGCTCCAGCCCTCGCGCTGGCTGAACGTCTCACCGCTGTTCCAGGTGATGTTCGTCCTGCAGAACGCGCCCCTGTCGCTCGTGCCGCTGCCCGGCCTGCGCATGGACACGTTGCCGTTGGACGGCGGCGTGGCCCGCTTCGACCTGACGCTGGTGGCGTCCGAGGAGGCTCGCGGCCTGCGCCTCACCGCCGAGTACCGCACCGCCCTCTTCGACGAGTCCACCATCGCGCGCATGCTCGGCCATCTGCGCTGCCTGCTCCAGGCGGTCGTCCGGGATGTGCGGCAGCCCCTGTCCGCGCTGCCCCTGATGGACGAGGCCGAGCAGCGCCAGGTGCTCCTCGACTGGAACGACACGCGGTCGCCCTTCCCCGCCGAGACCTCCATCCACCAGCGCTTCGCGGACCAGGCGCGCGAGACGCCGGATGCGGTGGCCGTGGTTTTCGGTGACGACAGCCTCACGTACCGGCAGCTGGATGAGCGCGCCAACCAGCTCGCCCATGCCCTCATCGGCCTGGGCGTGCGTCCGGGCACTCCCGTGGCCCTGGGCCTGGGGCGCTCGCTCGACCTCATCGTGGCCATCCTGGGTGTCCTCAAGGCCGGCGCCGCCTACGTCCCGCTGGAGATGAGCTACCCCCACGAGCGCCTCGCCCTGCTGCTGGAGGACTCCGGCGCTCCCGTGCTGGTGACCCGCTCCGACTGGGAGTCGAGCCTCCCGTCGTTCTTCGGCGCCACCCTGCTGCTGGACGACGAGGCCCCTCTCCTCGCGCGCAAGCCCACGCATGCGCCCGCAGTGCCCTCGTCGGCGGACAGCCTCGCCTACGTCATGTTCACCTCCGGCTCCACCGGCCGGCCCAAGGGCGTCATGGTGCCCCACCGCGGCATCGTGCGCCTCGTGTGCGGCGCGTCCTACTTCCGCTTCGGCCCGGAGCACCGCTACCTCCAGCTCGCTCCCACTGCCTTCGACGGCTCCACGATTGAGATTTGGGGCGCGCTGCTGCACGGGGCCCAGTTGGTGCTCGCGCCGCCGCATTCCCTCTCGCTCGAGGAGCTCGCGGCCTTCTTCCGCCGCCACGCCCCCACCAGCGTCAGTCTCACCACGGCGCTCTTCGAGCAGATGGCGCTCCACCAGGGTGAGACCCTGGCGCAGGTGTCCCAGCTCATTGTCGGTGGCGACGCGATGCCCGCCGAACGTGCCCGTCAGCACCTGGCCAGGCTGGCTCCCGGCTCGGTGCTCATCAACGGCTACGGTCCCACCGAGAACACCACCGTCTCCACCACCCACGTCATGCACCCGGCGGCTTCCGTCGGGCATGCGGTACCCATCGGCAAGCCCATCGGGCAGTCCACCGTCTACGTACTGGACGCGGCCCTGCGGCCCGTGCCCGTCGGCGTGGCCGGAGAGCTCTTCGTCGGTGGCGCGGGCCTCGCCTGGGGCTACCTGCGCCGCCCCGACCTCACCGCCGAGCGCTTCGTTCCGAGCGCCTTCTCCTCCACGCCCGGTGAGCGCCTCTACCGCACCGGCGACAAGGCCCGCTGGCGCGCGGACGGCACGTTGGAATTCCTGGGCCGCACCGACTTCCAGGTGAAGCTGCGTGGCTTCCGCATCGAGCCCGGCGAAATCGAGTCCGCCCTGCTCCGGCTCTCCGGCGTCTCCGAGGCCCGCGTACTCCTGCGCGAGGACGTGCCCGGCGACAAACGCCTCGTCGCCTACGTCGCGCTCCCTTCCGGATCCGGTGGACCGACGCTGGACGCCGCGGAGCTGCGAACGCACCTCCAGCAGCAGTTGCCTGGGCACATGGTGCCGTCCGCCTTCGTCGTGCTGGAGGCCCTGCCCCTCACGCCCAACGGCAAGGTGGACAGGGAGGCCCTGCCCGTCCCCACCACGGCCACGCTGGAGCGGGGACGGTACGTGCCCCCGACGACGCCCACCGAGCAGAAGCTCGCGGCCCTCTGGACCGAGGTGCTCCGCGTTCAGCGGATCGGCGCGGAGGACGACTTCTTCGAGGTGGGGGGCCACTCGCTGCTGGCCACCCAGCTCGTCTCGCGCGTGCTCGCGGCCTTCGGCGTGGAGCTTCCGCTGCGCTCTGTCTTCGAGGCGCCGACCCTGGCGGCGCTCGCCCGGCGCATTGACGAGGCCGGGCCCCGGGCTTCCCTGCCGGAGGGGCCTCCGTTGACGCCAGTTCCTCGCACGGAGGATCTGCCGCTGTCCTTCGCGCAGCAGCGGCTGTGGCTGATTGATCAGCTGGACCCCGGAAGCCTCGCCTACAACATCCCCACCGCCTTGCGGATGCAGGGTGCCGTGGACGTCGCCGCCCTGGAGCAGGCGTTCCGCGCCCTCATCGAGCGGCACGAACCCCTTCGCACCACCTTCGCCCCACGGCAGCCCGAGCCCGTCCAGGTCATCCACGCCACCGTCGACTTCTCCCTGCCCGTGGTGGACCTGAGCGCTCGGGGGGAAGCAGCCCCGGAGGAGGCGCGGCGCCTGGCGTCCGCCGAGGCCCTGTGCCCCTTCGACCTCGAACGCGGACCGCTGCTGCGCGTGCAGTTGCTGAGGCTCGCGCCCACCGAGCACGTGCTCCTGCTGACGATGCACCACATCGTCTCCGACGGCTGGTCCATGGGCGTGCTCGTGCGCGAGCTCGTCGCCTCCTACGAGGCGCTCCGCGAGGGTCGGTCGCCCCATGAGGCCCCCCTGCCTGTCCAGTACGCCGACTACGCCGCCTGGCAGCGCTCATGGTTGCAGGGGGAGGTGCTCGAAGCGCAACTGGGTTACTGGAAGCAGCAGCTCTCCGGCGCTCCCGCCCTGCTGGAGCTGCCCACCGACAAGCCGCGTCCCGCCGTGCAGTCCCAGCGCGGTGCTTCCCTGCCCGTCCACCTGCCGCCTGCGCTCTCCGAGGCGCTGTCTGACTTCTGCCAGCGCGAGGGCGTCACGCCCTTCATGGCCCTGTTGGCCGCCTTTCAGGTGCTCCTCTCCCGCTACTCTGGCCAGGAGGATGTCTCGGTAGGATCCCCCATTGCCGGCCGCATCCGGGGAGAGACCGAAGGCCTCATCGGCCTGTTCATCAACACCCTCGTGCTGCGCTCCCATGTCGCGCCCGACGCATCATTCCGTCAGCTGCTCCAGCAGGTGCGCGACACCACCCTCGCCGCCTACGAGCACCAGCACCTGCCCTTCGAGAAGCTCGTCGAGGAGCTGCAACCCCAGCGCAGCCTGAGTCACTCGCCCCTCTTCCAGGTCATGCTCGTGCTGCAGAACGCGCCGGCTGCGGCGTTGAGTCTGCAGGGTCTCTCCTTCCAGCCCCTGGAGCAGGACTCCGAGTCGACCAAGTCCGACCTCACCCTTTCCTTGACGCAGACGCCTGAGGGCCTCACCGGCACGCTGGGCTACCGCACCGACCTCTTCGAGCCGTCCACCGTCGCCCGCATGGTCGAGCACCTGGGCATCCTCCTGGAGGCCGCGCTCGCTTCGCCGGAGAGGCTTGTCAGTGAGTTGCCGTTGCTGACGAACGCCGAGCGGAAGCTGCTGCTCGAAGACTTCGTCTCTACTGATTCGCCCCTTCCCCAGCCTCGCAGCGTGCACTCCCTCTTCGAGCAGCGGGTCGCCTTCCATCCGGATGCCCCCGCAGTGGCCTGCGACGGACAGGTGCTCACCTACGGGGAGCTGGACGCTCGCGCCAACCAACTGGCCTGGCACCTGCGCTCGCTCGGCGTCGGCACCGACTCGTGCGTCGCCCTCTGCCTGGAGCGTTCCGTTGAAACCGTCGTCTCCCTGCTCGGCGTCTGGAAGGCCGGCGGCGCCTACGTGCCGCTCGACCCGAACCAGCCCGCCCTGCGCTTGCAGTCCCTCGTGCAGGAAGTCGCCGCTCCCGTCGTCGTCACGGTGGCGCGCCACGCTTCCGCGTTTGCCTCTTCCAGCGCGCACGTCGTTCGTTTGGATGTGGACGCCTCACTGCTTTCCCGCCTGCGCACCGACGCGCCTCCGGGTGAGGCACTCGCGGACTCCCTCGCCTACGTCCTCTTCACCTCCGGCTCCACCGGCAGGCCCAAGGGCGTCGCCGTCGCCCACTCGCAGCTCTCCTCCTACGTCGCCTCGGTGACGCAGCGGCTTGGGCTGGAGGCCTGCTCAAGCTTCGCCCTCGTCTCCACCTTCGTCGCGGACCTGGGCAACACCGTCCTCTTCCCTGCCCTCACCACCGGCGGCCTGCTTCACGTCCTCTCCCAGGAGTGCGCTTCCAGCCCCGCGGCCCTCGCTGACTACTTCGCGCGTCACCCCATCGACTGCATGAAGGTGGTGCCTTCGCACCTCGCCGCATTGCTCACCGCGCCTGAGCCCCGCCACGTCCTGCCTCGTAAGCGATTGGTGCTCGGCGGTGAGTCCTCCACCTGGGCCCTGCTGCAAACCGTGCACGCTCTCGCTCCGGACTGCGAGGTGCACAACCACTACGGCCCCACCGAAACCACTGTCGGAGTGCTCGCCGGCCGCGTGCAACTGCCCGCCTCGCACTCCGCTTCGACTTCCGTGCCCCTGGGCTGGCCCCTGGCCCACTCCCGACTCTACGTCCTGGACGCTTCACTGCGGCCCACGCCCCTGGGCGTCCCGGGCGAGCTCTTCGTCGGTGGCGCCCAGGTGACTCGCGGCTACCTCGCCCGCCCTGACTTGACGGCCGAGCGCTACGTGCCCGACCTCTACAGCCCCGCTCCCGGCGCTCGCATGTACCGCACGGGCGACCGCGTGCGCTGGCTGCCCGACGGCCGCATGGAGTTCCTCGGCCGCACCGACTTCCAGGTGAAGGTGCGTGGCTTCCGCGTCGAGCCCGGTGAAGTCGCCACCGTGCTGCGTTCGCTTCCCTTCGTGCACGAGGCCGTTGTCGTCGCGCGCCAGGACTCCCCCGGCGATGCCCGCCTTGTCGCCTACGTCGTCGCTGCGAATGGACAGGCGAAGCTGGACCTTCCAGCCCTGCGCGCCTCGCTCCAGCAGCGGCTGCCCGAGTACATGGCGCCCTCCGCCTTCGTCGTGTTGGAGGCCCTGCCCCTCACCCCCAACGGCAAGGTCGACCGCAAGGCCCTGCCCGTTCCCGACGCCACCTCCTCCTCCACCGGATACGTCGCCCCGAGCACTCCCACCGAGGAGCTGCTCGCCTCCCTCTGGGCCGAGGTGCTGCGCCTTCCCCGCGTGGGCGCCACCGACCACTTCTTCGAGCTGGGCGGCCACTCGCTGCTGGCCACGCAGCTCGTGGCTCGCGTGCGCGCGACCTTCGACGTGGAGCTGCCCCTGCGCTCCGTCTTCGAAGCGCCGAGCCTGACGGGCCTCGCGCGACGCATCGATGACGCCAGGGCGCGGGCGTCCGGGCTTCAGGCTCCGCCCCTTGTCGCGATTCCGCGCACGGGGGAGCTGCCGCTGTCGTTCGCTCAGCAGCGGCTGTGGTTCCTGGATCAGCTCCAGCCCGGGTCGGCCACGTACAACATGCCGTACGCCCTGCGCCTGGAGGGCGCGGCCGACGTCTCCGCTCTGGAGCACGCCTTCCGCGAGCTGATCCGCCGTCACGAGTCCCTGCGCACCACCTTCCATGCGCGCGCAGGCGAGCCCGTCCAGCGCCTCCACTCCACCGTGGACTTCTTCCTGAACAGGGTGGACCTGGGGCACCTCACCGAGGACGCACGTCAGGTCGAGGCGCAGCGGCTCGCCGCCGCTGAAGCGCTACATCCCTTCGACCTCACCCGTGGCCCGCTGCTGCGCGCCTCGCTCCTGAAGCTCACCGAGCATCAGCACGTGCTGCTCGTGACGCTGCACCACATCGTCTCCGACGGATGGTCTCGCGGCGTGCTCGTGCGCGAGGTGGCCACCCTCTATTCAGCCTTCGTCCAGGACAGGCCTTCACCGCTTGCCGAGCTGCCCCTGCAGTATGCCGACTACGCCGTCTGGCAGCGCGCGTGGCTGCAAGGCGAGGCGCTCGAAGCGCAGCTGGGCTACTGGAAGCAGCAGCTCTCCGGCGCTCCCGCCCTGCTGGAGCTGCCCACCGACAAGCCTCGCCCCGCCGTGCAATCGCAGCGCGGTGCTTCCCTGCCCGTCCAGCTTCCGCCAGCGCTCTCCGCGGCGCTGACCGACTTCTGCCGCCGCGAAGGCGTCACCCCCTTCATGGCCCTGTTGGCCGCCTTCCAGGTGCTCCTCTCCCGCTACTCCGGCCAGGAGGATGTCAGCGTCGGTTCTCCCATCGCCGGCCGCACTCGCGCGGAGACCGAGGGCCTCATCGGCTTCTTCGTCAACACCCTCGTGCTGCGCTCGAACGTGCAACCCAGGGCTTCGTTCCGCCAGTTGCTCCAGCAGGTGCGCGACACCACCCTCGCCGCGTACGAGCACCAGCACCTGCCCTTCGAGAAGCTCGTCGAGGAACTGCAGCCCCAGCGCAGCCTGAGCCACTCGCCCCTCTTCCAGGTCATGCTCGTGCTGCAGAACATGCCTGCCACGGAGCTGAGCCTCTCCGGCCTGTCCTTCCGGCCCCTGGATCAGGACTTCGAGTCGACCAAGTTCGATCTGCGGCTCTCGCTGACGCAGACACCTGAGGGCCTCACGGGAGCCCTGGGCTACCGCACCGACCTCTTCGAGCAGTCCACCGTCGCTCGCATGGTCGAGCACCTGCGCATCCTCCTGGAGGCCGCGCTCGCTTCGCCGGAGAGGCTTGTCAGTGAGTTGCCGCTGCTGACGAACGCCGAGCGGAAGCTGCTGCTCGAGGACTTCGTCTCCACGGAGGCGCCGCGTCGCCAGCCTCTCGCCGTGCACTCCCTCTTTGAGCAGCGGGCGGCTCTGAATCCTCACTCGCCCGCCGTGGCTTGCGACGGTCAGGTGCTCACCTACGGGGAACTCGATGCACGTGCCAATCAGTTGGCCTGGCACCTGCGCTCGCTCGGCGTCGGCACCGACTCGTGCGTCGCCCTCTGCTTGGAGCGCTCCGTTGAAACCGTCGTCGCCCTGCTCGGCGTCTGGAAGGCAGGCGGCGCCTACGTACCGCTCGACCCGAACCAGCCCGCCCTGCGCTTGCAGTCCCTCGTGCAGGAAGTCGCTGCGCCTGTCGTCGTCACGGTGGCGCGCCACGCTTCCGCGTTTGCCTCTTCCTGCGCGCACATCGTTCGCCTGGATGAGGACGCCTCACTGCTTCCGCGCCTGCGCACCGACGCGCCTCCGGGTGAGGCATTGGCGGACTCCCTCGCTTACGTCCTCTTCACCTCCGGCTCCACCGGCAGGCCCAAGGGCGTCGCCGTCGCCCACTCGCAGTTGTCCTCCTACGTCGCCTCGGTGACGCAGCGGCTTGGGCTGGAGGCCTGCTCAAGCTTTGCCCTTGTCTCCACCTTCGTCGCGGACCTGGGCAACACCGTCCTCTTCCCCGCCCTCACCACCGGCGGCCTGCTCCACGTCCTCTCCCAGGAGTGCGCCTCCAGCCCCGCCGCCTTCGCCGACTACTTCGCGCGTCACCCCATCGACTGCATGAAGGTGGTGCCTTCGCACCTCGCCGCCCTCCTCACCGCGCCTGAGCCCC
>NZ_RAWB01000079.1 GCF_003612055.1 Corallococcus llansteffanensis | reverse complement strand
GAAGTTAAGCCCTCCAGAGCCGATGGTACTCCGCGGGAAACCGCGTGGGAGAGTAGGTCGCTGCCGGATTCTTTTTGAGCAAAGCCCCTGGTGCCGCAAGGCGCCAGGGGCTTTTGCCTTTGCGGGCCAAGTTCGTGGTTGGCTTTGATATCGCTCATTTGTCCGTGACGCCTTCGGCGGCTCCGGTGTGCACCAAGGCCCGCCCACGCGTCCGCTGGCTTCTGCTCTGCGGTGGCCTGCTGCGTGAGGGGCTTCGCGGAACCTGGCCCTGCGGCGAACGTCGTGAGCGCCGTTCCAACCGGTCCAGGTGATCGGTCCTCGGCGCTGAGCTCCATCTCAGCCCTTTGCTGCTGCGGTGGCTCGCGTGGAAGCCCGCTTGGAACGGCGTGTCTGGCTTCGTTCAGGGAGGCCGATCTGACGCCCTCCGGCGCTGGTTCTGCGGCGCTGTGGAGCGCCTGGGACGCGGGGTGGGTCAGTACGGGCGCGCTTGGGCGCCAAGTTCTCGGATTCCTTGGGGAATCGCGTCATCGTGGATGTTTGACCGCCGTTGCCGCAGGATCTAGAGTCTCTTTTCCCCCCGGTCTGCGCACCGCCTGCCGCGGTCCGTACTCGCCGGCGCAGGGCAGCCCCGCGAGATGAAGAAGCCGACCTTCTTTGGGAAGTACCTGCTCCTCGAGCGCATCAACGTCGGCGGTATGGCCGAGGTCTTCATCGCGAAGGCCTTTGGCGTCGAGGGCTTCGAGCGCATCCTGGCCATCAAGAAGATCCTCCCGACGATGGCCGAGGATGACGAGTTCATCACGATGTTCATCGATGAAGCGCGGATCAGCGTTCAGCTGAACCACGCGAACATCGTGCACATCCACGAGCTCGGAAAGCACGAGGACACGTACTTCATCGCCATGGAGTACGTCGCGGGGCGCGATGTGCGCACGCTCCTGGAGCGCTACCGCCGTCGCAAGGAGATCATGCCCACCGCCCAGGCAGTGTTCATCGTCTCGAAGATGTGTGAAGGCCTCGACTACGCGCACCGCAAGAAGGACGCGCGCGGCCAGGACCTGGGCATCATCCACCGCGACGTCTCTCCGCAGAACATCCTCGTGTCCTACGAGGGAGAGACGAAGATCATCGACTTTGGCATCGCCAAGGCCGCGAATCGTTCGCAGAAGACACAGGCCGGCATCCTCAAGGGGAAGTTCGGCTACATGAGCCCGGAGCAGGTCCGGGGCATGCCCATCGACCGGCGCAGCGACATCTTCGCCGTCGGCGTGCTGCTCTACGAAATGCTCACGGGCGAGAAGCTCTTCGTGGGCGAGTCGGACTTCTCCACCCTGGAGAAGGTGCGCAACGCGGACATCCCGCTTCCTCGCGAGTTCAATCCGAACATCTCCGCGGGCCTGGAGAAGGTCGTCCTCAAGGCGCTCGCGCGCGAGCCCGAGGACCGCTACCAGTGGGCGTCGGACCTGCAGGAGGACCTGATGCGCTTCCTCCTCGCGGGGGATGCCATCTATTCGTCGAAGCACCTGTCCAGCTTCATGAAGGAAGCCTTCGCGGAGGACATGCTCCGTGAGGCGGAGAAGATGGAGCGCTATGCCTCCGTCGAGCGCCCGGACCAGATCGAGCACTCGGGGGTGACGGTTCCGCCTCCGACGACCCGCCCGACCTCCCAGAAGAAGTCGCCCGCGCCTTCCTCGTCGGGCTCTCCCGTGGGGCGCGCCTCCACGGCGCCCGCGCAGCCTGCGCCTGGCTACATCCCGCCGCCTACCGCCGAGGAGCTGGCGGAGATGGATGGCGCCGCGGACAAGACGCAGATCGTCGACTCGACGCACACCTTCCGCGCGCCCGAAACCCGGATCGCCGACAGCAGCGTCGTGGTGGATGACAGCATCACGGGTCGGTCGGAGAACCCCATTGACCGGGCCGGGAATCACACCAGCGCCTCGCCCTTCGCGCGTGATGAAGCCCCTCGCGGCAAGAACAAGAGCGGCCCCAAGTCCCAGGTCATCATCGGGGACGAGGGCGCCGAGGCCTATTCCGGCGCCACGATGATTGGACCGGCTCCGACGGCGCCGCCTGCGCGGGGTCGTGGTGGCTCGGCCGCTCCGGTGCTGGACCCGGAGGAAGAGGAGACCACGGGCAACATCACCCTGCCGGTGGGCTCCCGCCACAACGGGCTGCGGCCCCAGGCGCAGGCCGCCGACGCTGATGGTGATGACGCCGGGGAGTACGACGATCCGGCGGACGACTTCGGTCGCGACGGCCAGGACGGCTACGACAACGAGGCGCAGGACTCCGACGAGCAGCGCTACGACGACGAGCCCGATGGCCCGGCGACCATCCCGCAGAAGGCCTCCAAGATGGCCAAGGCGGCTCCGCCCGCCAAGGTCGTGGCCAAGCCCAAGTCCAAGTCCAAGCCGGCGGGCGACAAGAAGCCGATTCCCAAGCCCGCCATCATCGGCGCGGCCGCGGGCGTGGCCCTCCTGCTCATCCTTGGCGTGGTCTTCGCGGTCCGCGGCTCGTCCACGGGGTACGTCAACTTCGTCGTGACCCCCATGGGCGCCAAGGTCCTCGTGGACGGAGAGGCCGTACGGGCCAACGAGGTCGTGGAGCTCTCCGCGGGCGTGCACCAGGTCAAGGCCACCGCTCCGGACCACCAGCCCGCGATGCAGCAGATCGAGGTCATCTCGGGCCAGGAAGCGGCCGTGGTCCCCCTGGCGCTGAAGCCCAACGCCCCGCCTCCGCCTCCCGTGGCCGTCAAGGAGCCTCCTCCGCCCACGACGCCGCCACCCACGCCCGAGAAGCCTCCGGAAAAGCCTGTTGAACCCGCGGCTCCGAAGACCTTCGCCGCCGTGTTCGAAGGCCAGGAGGGCGCGGAGGTCTCCGTCGACGGCAAGCCCGTGGGGAAGGTGCCTGGAGCCCGGCTGCCTGACCTCGAGGTGGGCAAGACCTACCGCTTCACGGCGAAGCGCGCCGGGTTCAAGCCCTTCCAGGGTGAGTTCACGTCCACCGGCGATGCCGAGGTGAAGGTCGCCGTCACCCTGGAGGCCGAACCCGTCAGCGAGCCGCCTCCGAAGCCTACCCCCCCGAAGCCCACGCCTCCGACTCCGAAGCCCCGGCCTCCTGTCGTCGTGGAGCCGACGCCGAAGCCCACGCCCCCGAAGCCTCCTCCCGCGAGCGCGAAGGGGAAGTTCGCCTGCAGCACCTCTCCGGCGGGCGCTCAAATCTGGGTGGATGGGAAGAACACGAACCGGGTCAGTCCGGTCCCGCTGGGCAACCCGCTGGAGCTCCCCGTGGGCAAGCGCAAGGTCGTCTTCAAGCTCAACGGCAAGTCGACCAAGCCCCAGGTGGTGGTCATCGAAGCGGACGGTGTGGCGAAGCTGATCAACGTCCCGGTGAACTGACGGATGTGCCGGAGGGCATCTTGTGCCCTCTGCGATTGTTGAGCAGGGATGTTGGGGGGCGGGCTATGACGCCTCGCCGAAGACGCTCCATTTGTTGAGGTGATGCGTTCATGAACACGACGTCCACTCGAGGCAAGCACGACGCTGGCCCCGCGCAGCAGCCCTTCACCTACCCGCTCCGCAAGGAGTTCGTGGAGCCCGACTGGCGGCGCATCCCGGGGTACAAGGACGTCACGCAGGCGGAGTGGGAGAGCGCGCTCTGGCAGCGCAAGCACACCGTCAAGAACCTGCGCGAGCTGAAGGCCACGCTCGGGGCGCTGCTGCCTGACGACCTGGCGATGAGCATGGAGCTGGACCAGAAGGAGCGGGCGACGATGTCCATCCTCGTCCCTCCCCAGATGCTCAACACCATGACGGTGGAGGACCTGTGGCAGGACCCCGTCCGCCGGTACATGCTGCCGGCCTTCGCGGACCGCCGCACCGACTGGGCCAACCACCCGCGCGCCAGCCGTGACAGCCTCCACGAGGCGGACATGTGGGTCGTCGAGGGGCTGACGCACCGCTATCCCACCAAGGTGCTGGCGGAGATGCTGCCCACCTGTCCGCAGTACTGCGGCCACTGCACCCGCATGGACCTGGTGGGCAATGACGTGCCCCAGGTGTCCAAGCACAAGTTCGCGACGGGGCAGAAGGAGCGCTACGAGCAGATGCTGGACTACCTGCGCCGCACGCCCACCGTGCGCGACGTGGTGGTGTCTGGCGGCGACATCGCGAACCTTCCCATCCAGGCGCTGGAGCCGTTCGTCAGCGCGCTGATGGACATCCCGAACATCCGGGACATCCGCCTGGCCAGCAAGGGGCTGATGGCCCTGCCGCAGCACTTCCTCCAGGACAGCGTCCTGCAGGGGCTGGACCGGCTGGCGAAGAAGGCTGTCGAGCGCGGCGTGGACCTGGCGCTGCACACCCACGTGAACCACGCGGAGCAGCTCACGCCGCTGGTGGGCAAGGCGGTGCGCAAGCTGCTCGACATGGGCTTCCGCGACGTGCGCAACCAGGGCGTGCTGCTGCGCGGCGTGAACGACAGCCCCAAGGCCCTGTTGGACCTGTGCTTCACGCTGCTCGATCACGCGAAGATCCTGCCGTACTACTTCTACATGTGCGACATGATCCCCAACAGCGAGCACTGGCGGCTGTCGGTGGCGCAGGCGCAGAAGCTCCAGCACGACATCATGGGCTACATGCCGGGCTTCGCCACGCCGCGCATCGTCTGTGACGTGCCGTTCGTGGGCAAGCGGTGGATCCATCAGGTGGCGGAGTACGACCGCGAGCGCGGCATCTCCTACTGGACCAAGAACTACCGCACGAGCGTCGAGGCGAACGACCCCGATGCCCTCGAGCGCAAGTACGAGTATTTCGATCCCATCGACACGCTGCCGGAGTCCGGGCAGGCGTGGTGGCGGGAGCAGCCCAAGGCGGCGTGATGGATTCCTCCGCAGGCGCGTCCGCGCCCGTGCTCGCGCGCCCCTCGGTCAGTGCCGAGGGGCGGGCCCGGCTGTTCCCCTCCGCGACCGACGCGGAGTGGACGGACTGGCGCTGGCAGCAGCGGCACGCGGTGCGCAACCTGGAACAGCTCGAGCGCTACGTGCGCCTGACTCCCGATGAGCGCGCCGGGGTGCAGGAGACGTCCTCGCTGTTCCGGGTGGGCATCAGCCCCTATTACCTGTCGCTCATCGATCCCGACCACGCTTCGTGCCCGGTGCGCATGCAGTCCATCCCGGTGCGCGCCGAGGCCCGCGTGCGTCCCGGCGAGCTGGAGGATCCGCTCGGCGAGGATAAGACGCGCCCGGAGGAGTGCATCGTCCACAAGTATCCGGACCGGGTGCTGTTCCTGGCCATCGATACGTGCTCGGTCTACTGCCGCCACTGCACGCGCCGCCGCATCACCAAGGGCGGGGAGGCGGAGCTCACCAAGGACCAGATGCGCCGGGGCATCGACTACGTGCGCAACCACCCCGAGGTGCGCGATGTGCTCATCTCCGGGGGCGACCCGTTCCTGCTGAGTGAGGAGCGGCTGGAGTCGCTGCTCGCGCCGCTGAGCGAGATTCCCCACGTGGAGATGATCCGCATCGGGACGCGGGTGCCCGTGTGCCTGCCCATGCGCGTCACGGATGGACTCGCGCGTGTGCTGCGCCGGTACGCGCCCGTCTACGTCATCACCCACTTCAACCACCCGAAGGAAGTGACGCCCGAGGCGCGGGAGGCTTGCGAGCGGCTGGTGGACCATGGCGTGCCCGTCGAGAACCAGGCGGTGCTGATGCGGCAGCTCAACTCGGATGCCCGGATCATCAAGGAGCTGTCGCACGTGCTCCTGCGCAGCCGCGTGCGCCCGTACTACCTGCACCAGATGGACGTGGCGGAGGGATGCGAGCACCTGCGCACGCCCATCGCCAAGGGGCTGGAGATCCTCCAGCAGCTTCGCGGGCACACCACGGGGCTCGCCGTGCCGCACCTCGCGGTGGACCTGCCGGGCGGGGGCGGGAAGGTCACCCTGCAGCCCGACTACGTCATCGAGCGCGGCGAGCGGGAGACCCTGTTCCGCAACTACAAGGGCGAAACGTACGCCTATCCCGAGCCCGAAGAGACCGACTGCTCCTGCCCCTACGACGAGGTGTGGCAGGCGCGTTCGCGGGAGCTTCGCGCTGCGGGCCGTTGACGCTCCCGTGCGGCGGGTGATGCACGGGGCCGGGGCCTAGCGACCGCGACGGGAGCCCGACTTCGACGCCTTCCGGCTGGGCGCGGTGGGGGCCGGGGCGTCGTTCCCCATCGTCGCGATGTCCACGGCGGGCGCGGACTCCAGGTTCGAGTCGACGTCGACCGAGACCTCCGCTCCCTCCTCGGCTTCCAGTTCCACCGGCTCCGCGTCGCTGAAGCCCTGCTGGATGTGGACCTCTCCGTCGCCGGCGGCGCGCTTCTTGTCCTCGGCGGCCTTGTCGGCCTTGGCCTTGTCCTCGAGCCGCTTGGCTTCGTTGGCGGCGCGCGAGTTGTCGTCCGGCGTCATCCTCGCCGTGTAGACGGCGTACTCCTTCGCGGAGACGCCGTGCTTCTCCATGATCTTGGCCGCCTCCTGCTGCTGGTCCCGGATGGCCTGGCCGCGCTCCGCGTTGCTCATCTCCGACGGCTTCCGGTTGCCGTACGCCGCGTCCACCTTCGCCTGGGCCGCGGATTCGTCACGGCGGATGGCCGCCACCTTCTCCGGCGACAGACCTTCCTCTTCCGCGAGGACGGGGGGCGCCAGGACGAGCGACGCGGCAGCGAGGAACAGCGGGAGGCGGGTGGTCATGGGGAGGCTCCTCAAGTCGCACCCATCATAGGCATGGAGCCAGAGGGGACGCATGGGCGAGCGTCTCGTGGCGGGTGCTTCTGCTTCCGTCTTCCAGGTCAGCCGCCCTGACACCGCGCGCAGCCGTCCCCCGCGCCCGCGCACTGCTCCCTCGCGCTTGCGCAGCGCGGCGGCAGGTCGTCGCGGTCCGTGTTCCGGTCCACGAGGCCGCAGAGCTGCTCCGCCGTGGCGCAGGTCTTCGCGGAGACGTCGCACTGTTCCGCGCAGTCCAGGTCGTCTTCCTGTTCGCGGGCCCGGAGCTCCTCGAGTCGCGCCGCGGCGCCGTCGATGGCCGCGTCGTCGTCCCCGGCCACCCTGGCGTCCACGTGCTTCGCACAGCCCGTCAGCCCGATTCCCACGACGAGAATGGCCCATCCTGACCTGGTTGCCCGCATGCCCTACCCATATCGCGTCCGCTCCGGGCTCCGTCCAGTCACCCTGACGCACGCAAAGGGCCCGCGAACGCTTCCTGGGCCCTGGGGGACGGGGAGGGGGGCGGTTTCGGCCCTGCGCCGTCTAGCGGCGCTCCGGGGAGCGCATGCGGCGCTCGGGCCTGGGGTCCGGTTCGGGCGGCCGCGTCCAGTACAGCCAGGCCGTCAGTGCCAGGAGCGCGGCCACGGCCAGGCGACGCAGCCACTCTTCGTGGGCCCGCCTGGGGGAGTCCGCGTCCGCCTGCGCGGCCTGCGCCAGCGCGGTCTCCATTTGGGGTCCCAGCTCCTGCAACCGCCGACACACCTGGGCCACGGGGGCGAGCGCCACCGGCACGGGTGCGGTGGCCTTCTCCACGGCCATGGCCAGCATGCGCTCCCAGGCGGTGGCCTCCTCCGCTCCCTCGGGCGCCCTCGCGGGCTGTCCCACGTGCCGGGTCAGCGCCACGGCGGAGCGCAGCAGGAGTACCGAGAAGGCGTCGGTGGTGATTCCGTACCAGGTCGCGCACTCCGCGAGCGGGCGGCGCTCCACGAGCCGGCGGATCAGCACGGCGGCCATGCGCGGCTCCAGCGCGCGAAGGGCTGTGCCGAGGGCCTCGGTGGACAGGCGGGATGCATCGGGAACAGAGGCGGTCACGCGGAGCTCATTCTGCGGCATCCGCCGGAGGTTTTCGCGGTCCATGGCGGGCGATGACGGAGGGGGGAGGGCGTTCGCCGACAGACGGTCAGGGCTCCGGGCAGCTGTTGCTCGGTCCTCGGGACGCAGTGGACGCAGGCCCTCGTGGGGGAGGTCCGGGCCTCCGGTCGATTTCTTGAGGCGAACCGCCACGCCCCTACACTGTTCGACCATGTTGCAACGTGTGGCACTGCTGCTGCTCCTGCTCGCGTCGTCGCGGGCGTTCGCCGTGGAGACGATGCGCATTGCCATGGACGACCCCGGGGACGAGGTCCGCGTGAGCGGGCGCGGCCTGGGCTTCGGACCGGATGCCGAGGACGGGACCTTCGTTGCCATTGGCGCGGGACAGGCCACCGTGCGCCGCCGGGGCGGACGGCTGGAGATCAACGGGGCTCCGGCGGTCGGAGATGCCGTGCGCTTTCGTGGCGGGCTGGAGGCCTCCGACGCGGGCGGACCCGGCAACGAGCCCCTCAAGGCCGGCAGCTCGCAGGTGCGCGGGGACGTCGTCGTCCGGCTCTACCGCGACAGCCTCCAGCTCATCAACGTCATCCCCCTGGAGGACTACCTCGCCGCGGTGCTCGGCAGCGAGATGCCGGTGTCCTTCCCGCTGGAGGCCCTCAAGGCCCAGGCCGTCGCCGCCCGGACCTACGCCTTGCAGAAGAAGCTGGACTCCTACGGCGCCGCCTTCCACATGGGCAGCAGCGTGCTCCATCAGGTGTACGGCGGCGTCAACCGCGAGGACGCCAAGACGCGCGCCGCCGTCGAGGCCACTCGCGGCGAGGTGCTGACGTACGACCTGGCCCCCATCGAGGCCTACTTCCATGCCTCCTGTGGCGGCCACACCGAGTCCGGCCAGGATGCCCTCCAGCGGAACCTGCCGTACCTCCAGCCGGTGGCCTGCCCCTGCGGCAAGCTGCCCGCGAGCCGCTGGTCCGCGACCCTCTCCGAGAGCGAGCTGCGCAAGGCCTTGAAGTCCTCCCCGGACGGCATGCGCGTCACCGGCCGCACCTCCACGCACCGGGTCACCCGCGTGACGCTCTCCGATGGCACCCTGGTGGACGGGGTGCAGTTCCGGCGCAAGCTGGGCTACACGCGGCTCAAGAGCCTGGACTTCGACGTGACGGCCTCCAGCAAGGGCTACGTGTTCACCGGGCGCGGCTTCGGCCACGGCGCCGGGCTGTGCCAGTGGGGCGCCAAGGCCTTCGCCGACCAGGGCAAGACGTACCGGGAGATCCTCTCCCACTACTACCCGGGCGCCGAGTTCCAGCAGCTCTACTGACACCCGGCCTCCCGCCCCGGATGGTTCCGCGTGGGCGCGGGGACTGCTACAAGCGCTGCCCCCGTGTCGTCCCTTCTCTCCGACTACGATTTCGAGCTCCCCGAGGCGCAGATCGCCCAGGCCCCGCTGCCCGACCGGGATGCGTCGCGCCTGATGGTCGTCAGCCGGGCCACCGGCGCCTGGAGCCACCAGCGCTTCACCGACCTGGCGGACCTGCTGCGCGAGGGCGACCTGCTCGTCCTCAACGATGCGCGCGTCATCCCCGCGCGCCTGCTGGGCCAGAAGGCCGGCACCGGCGGCCGCGTCGAGTTGCTGGTGGTCCGGCCCGCCGCCACCTCCACGCTGACGTCCGCCGCGCTGGGTGGCGCGCCGGAGTCGCTCGAGTGGATCTGCCTGGGGCAGGCGTCCAAGGGCCTCAAGCCCGGCCAGTCCGTCACCTTCGCCGGCAGCCTGTCCGCCGAGGTGCTGGAGGCCCTGGGCGGAGGCGAGTACCGGGTGCGCTTCCACGCGGCCCCGGGCGCCTCGCTCGCCTCGCTCCTGGACGCGGCCGGGCGGCTCCCGCTGCCGCCCTACATCACCCGCGAGCCCGCCGCCGCGGACGCCGAGCGCTACCAGACCGTGTACGCCCGCGCGTCCGGCGCCGTGGCCGCGCCCACCGCCGGGCTGCACTTCACCGACGCGGTGTTCGCGAGCCTCGCGGCGCGGGGCATCTCCCGTGCGGAGGTGACGCTCGACGTGGGGCCCGGCACCTTCCTCCCCGTGCGCGAGGAGGTGCTGGACAAGCACCACATGCACCCGGAGCGCTTCACCGTGCCGGAGGCGACCGCCGCCGCCGTGAACGCCGCGAAGGCCGAAGGGCGCCGCGTGGTCGCCGTGGGCACCACCGTGGTGCGCACGCTGGAGTCCGCCACCGCCCCCCAGTCAGGCCGGCTGCGCCCCGGCCCCGGCGAGACGGCGATGTTCATCCGCCCCGGCTATGTCTTCCGCCAGGTGGACGTGCTCCTCACGAACTTCCACCTCCCGCGCTCCACGCTGGTGATGCTGGTGAGCGCGCTCCTGGGCCGTGAGCGCACGCTCGCCGCGTACCAGGAGGCCGTGCGCGCGGGCTACCGGTTCTTCAGTTACGGCGATGCCATGTTGGTGAAGGAGTGAGTGCCGTGGTGGACGAGCAACGCGATGAGCAGCGCAAGGAGAAGGGCGATACCCGCGTGCCCCCGGGGCTGGTGCGCTTCGAGCTGTTGCACGAGGACACCGGCACCAAGGCGCGCCGCGGCCGGCTGCACACGCCCCATGGCCCCATCGAGACGCCCATCTTCATGCCCGTGGGCACCGTGGGCAGCGTCAAGGGCGTGGGCCCCGACGACCTGTTCAACCTGGACGCGCAGATCATCCTGGGCAACACCTACCACCTGATGCTCCGACCCGGAGAGCCGCTCATCAGCGAGATGGGCGGCCTGCACCGCTTCATCTCCTGGGACCGCCCCATGCTCACCGACAGCGGCGGCTTCCAGGTGTTCAGCCTGTCGGAGAAGCGAAAGATCACGGAAGAAGGCGCCGCGTTCCAGTCGCACCTGGACGGCTCGCGGCACTCGCTGTCCCCGGAGCGCTCCATCGCCATCCAGGAGACGCTGGGCGCGGACGTCATCATGGCGTTCGACGAGTGCCCCCCGTCCACCGAGGACCGGCCCTACCTGGAGAAGTCCCTGGCCCGCACCACGCGCTGGCTGCACCGGTGCGTGAAGGCCTGGAGCCGCGAGCGCTCGTCGCTGTTCGGTATCGTCCAGGGTGGCCTGCACGAGGATCTGCGCAAGCGCCACGCCGAGGAGATCTGCGCGGTGGACCTGCCCGGCTACGCGCTGGGCGGCTACTCCGTGGGCGAGGCCCCGGAGGCGATGCACGCGGGGGTGGCCTACTCGGCGCCGCTCCTGCCCCGGGACCGCCCGCGCTACCTGATGGGCGTGGGCACCCCGCTGGACCTGGTGACGTGCGTGGAGCAGGGCGTGGACATGTTCGACTGCGTCCTGCCTACACGGTGCGCCCGCAACGGCCTGCTCTTCACCTCGGAGGGCAAGCTCGTCATCCGCAACGCGGCCTACGCCAAGGACCCCCGGCCGGTGGACCCGGCGTGCTCCTGCTACACCTGCCGCACCTTCAGCCGGGCCTACCTGCGCCACCTGTTCGCGGCGGGGGAGATCCTCGCCATGCGCCTCAACACGCTGCACAACCTGCACTACTTCCTCACCCTGATGGCCGAGGTGCGCCGAGCCATCGCCGAGGACAGGTTCGCCGCGTTCGCCCGGGACTTCCGGGCGCGCTCGCTCGCCCAGGAGGCCGAGCGGACCCGCGGCCGGTGAGCGACCAACGGTTTACCGTGCTTCCGGCGTTCACTTGCTCACATGGGGCGCCCTTGCTAAGAGGCCACCCTTTCGGATGTTTTGCCCCCACCCGTACGCCGGGGGCGGGGCAACCCGCTTTTTTTCCGAAATCTCCCTTCCAAACCACGAGGCAGTGAGTGGCTGACAGTTTCCTGATTCTCGCGCAGGCCGGGGCAGGCTCTCCCCTGGGGACCTTCGGCTTCCTCGCCGTGCTGGTGGCCATCATGTACTTCGTGATGATCCGCCCCCAGCAGAAGCAGCTCAAGGAGCACCGCAACCTCATCGCGGGGCTGAAGAAGGGGGATGACGTCGTGACGTCGGGCGGCATCCTCGGACGCATCCACCAGGTCGACGAGGGCACGGTGACCGTGGAAATCGCCAGCGGCGTGCGCGTGCGCGTGCTCAAGACGGCTGTCAGTGCGAAGGGAACCGTTCCGGTGGCTGGGGCCCCGACGGCGACCTCCACCGAGAAGAAGGAGGAGAAGTAATGGACCGCGGCTGGTGGTGGAAGTTCGGAATGATTGTCGCGGTGACGCTGGGAACGATCTGGTTCCTCGTCCCGACGTACTACTCGCTGGTGGTGTTGGATCGCGCCGAGCGCAACAACATCGCCGTGCTGGAGCAGCGGCTGCCCGCGTGGGCGCCCCCCGCGAAGTACCGCCTCAACCTGGGGCTGGACCTGCAGGGCGGCATCCACATGGTCATGCGCGTGGACACCAAGACGGCCCTGCAGAAGCGCACCGAGCGCCGCGGGCAGCAGATTGCCACCTACGTCAACGACAAGAAGCTGGGCGAGGTGACGGCTGACACGGATCCGGAGCGGCTGGAGCTGAAGCTGACCGCCAAGGATCCGGCGACGATGGACGCCATCCAGAAGGAGGTCCTGGCCACCTTCACCGACTTCTCCCTGGAGTCGCGCGAGGGCGCCACGCTGGTGCTCAAGCCGGACGAGGGCCAGGTGAACCGCTTCCGTGACGAGGCCGTGGACCAGGCGATGCTGGTCATCCGCCGCCGCATCGACAAGTGGGGCGTGGCGGAAGTGGACGTGCGCAAGCTGGGCACCGACTCCATCCAGATCTCCCTGCCGGGCCGCAGCAATCCGGAGCAGGCCAAGGAACTGGTGGGCACCACCGCGCAGCTGGAGTTCCGGATGGTGGACGACACCAACCCCCAGGTGTTCGCGCAGATGTTCGCGCAGAACCCGCCCCCGCCGGAGAGCAAGATCACCCTGACCCAGGACGAGGGCTTCCCGCAGCTGTCGTCGCCCAACCGCGAGGCGCTGCTGGCGTACGCGAAGGACAAGGCGCCGGAAGGCCGTGACGTGCTCACCCAGTGCGTGGCCAACCCGGTGAAGAAGAACGACTGCATCGCGTACCGCAGCTACCTCGTGGACAAGGCCGTGCCGCTCACGGGCGAGAGCCTGGCGGGCGCGGACGCGTCGGTCAGCCAGATGAACGAGCCGGAGGTGAACATCGCCTTCGACCCGGCGGGCGCTCGCGAGTTCGAGAAGCTCACCGAGGCCAGCGTGGGCAAGCGCATGGCCATCGTGCTGGACGACAACGTTCACACCGCCCCGAACATCAACGAGAAGATTGGCGGAGGCCGCGCGCGCATCACCATGGGCCGCGCGGGCGCCCGCAGCTTCGAGGAGTGGCTGGGCGAGGCGCAGACGCTGGCGCTGGTGCTGAAGGCAGGCGCGCTGCCCGCGCCGGTGACGGTGGGCGAAATCCGTCAGGTGGGCGCGACGCTGGGCGACGAGCTCATCAAGAAGGGCAGCCTGGCCGCGCTGGTGGGCCTGGCGCTCGTCGTCGTCTTCATGGCCATCTACTACCGCAAGTCCGGCCTCATCGCGGACGTGGCGCTGCTGCTCAACGGCCTGCTCATCCTGGCGGGCCTGGCCTTCTTCAACGCCACGCTGACCCTGCCGGGCATCGCGGGCTTCGTGCTGACGCTGGGCATCGCGGTGGACGCGAACGTGCTCATCAACGAGCGCATCCGTGAGGAGTTGAGCCACGGCAAGACGGCGCGCGCGGCGGTGGACCAGGGCTACGACCGCGCCTTCTGGACTATCTTCGACGCGCACGTGACGACGCTCATCGCGGGCTTCATCCTGTTCTTCACCGGAACGGGCCCGGTCCGCGGCTTCGCCACCACGCTCATCGTGGGCCTGCTGGCGTCGCTGTTCACGTCCATCGTCGTGACGCGTGTCATCACGACCTACTTCGTCCACGGCCGCAATGCGCAGTCGGTGTCGGTCTAACCGACGCAGGCGCCACGGGAACCCGCCATGCAGATTCTCAAGCACAAGACGAACTTCGACTTCATCGGCAAGCGCAAGCCGGCCATCTTCATCTCCAGCCTCATCAACCTGGCCATCATCGTGGGCATCGCCACGGTGGGGTTCAACTTCGGCGTGGACTTCGCCGGCGGCACGGTGGTGGAGCTGAAGTACAACGAGCCCACCACCGCGGAGCAGGTGCGCGAGCGCGCGCAGGCCGGCGGTCTGCACGACGTCAGCGTGCAGGGCGTGGGCGCGGCGGAGGAGAACTCCTTCCTGCTGCGCATGGGCGGCGTCACGCAGCTCACCGAGGAGAACGCCGAGCGCGCCAAGACGGCCATCCAGGGCCTGGGTGAGACGCGCAGCGTCTACGCCGACATGGCGAACGGCATCGTCAACTTCCGCTCCGCGCAGCCCATGGCCGTCGAAGCGGTGAAGAAGGCCGTGGAGGGCGCGGGCATTGGCGTGCAGGAGGTGCGTGACCTGGGCGCCAACAGCGGCGGCACGGGCTACGACTACCAGGTCGTCGCGAGCGGCATGGCGGACAAGGTGTTCGCCGCGCTGGGCGCCGGCATGGACAAGCCCAACTTCGAGCAGCGCCGCGTGGACTACGTGGGCCCGCAGGTGGGCAAGCAGCTGCGCAACCGCGGCGTCATGGCGCTGCTGTACTCCATGGTCGCCATCCTCATCTACGTGGCGTTCCGGTTCGACTTCAAGTTCGGCCCGGGCGCGCTGCTCGCCATGCTCCACGACGTCATCATGGTCGCGGGCTACTACCTGGTGTCCCAGCGCGAGTTCAACCTCACGTCCATCGCCGCGCTGCTCACCATCGTGGGCTACTCGGTGAACGACACCATCGTCATCTACGACCGCATCCGCGAGGACATGGTGAAGTACAAGGGCAAGCCGCTGGCGGAGATCATCAACATCGCCGTCAACGACACGCTGGGCCGCACCATCCTCACCTCCGGCGTGACGGCGCTGTCGCTCATCGGTCTGCTCATCTTCGGCGTTGGTGAGATCTTCGACTTCGCCATGGCGATGCTGGTGGGCATCCTCGTGGGGACGTACTCGTCCGTGTACATCGCCAGCCCGGTGGTCATCTGGCTGGACGAGCGCGCCGCGGCCCGCGATGCGCACCACGGCGCCAAGCAGCAGCCGAAGACGGCCTGAGCCGTCCGTCGCTCCTGAAGTGACGAGGGCCCTCCTCCCCCTGTGGGAGCGAGGGCCCTTCGCTTTTCAGAAGCGCGCGCCCAGCGTGAGGGAGGCGTCCATCAGCCCGCCGCCGCCGTTGTCCGTCGCGGTGATATCCGCGAAGTCCTGGTCGATGAGGACGCGGTAGGTGCCGCGCACGCCGGCGGTGAGGCCTCCGGTGTTGAACTCCAGGCCCACCGCGAGCGGCACCTCCTCCATCAGGTCCGAGTCGTAGAGGCCCGCGCCCGCGCCGCGCACGTCCACGTAGGACATGCCCAGGCCCACGCCCGCGAAGGGGCGCACCGTGGTGAGGAAGGGCGGCGACACCTTCACGAGCGCGCTGCCGCCGTTGCGCACCAGCGAGGGCCCGTCGAAGAGGCGGCTGTCGCTCACCTGATTGTGCGAGCCCTCGTAGCCGACCTCGAAGCCGAGGAAGGTGGTGGGTTGCAGGTTGAGCGTCAGGCCCCACATCGGACCCGTGCTGGACAGGTCGCCCAGGTCACCCGTGTAGTCCCCCACGCCGCCGCGCAGGAACACGTTCACGTCGCCTTGTTTCTTCTGCGCGAAGGCCGTCCCCGCGCACAGCACTCCGATGAGCAGCGCACCGCCCTGGATGGACCTGCGAAGCATGTGGACCTCCCCGTCCGAGGATGTGCTTCCAAGCTGGGCACCGCGTACCCGCCGTGCAGGTTGGAAGCAGGAAGGCGACCGAGCGCACGTCTGAACAACCGTACAGGAGGGAGAGGTGGGAGGACGGGTTGGCCTGCCATGGTCGGACGTCTGAGGTACTGTCTTTCCCATGCGGTGGTTGCTTCCAGACGTCGTTGAGCAGGAAGTGGGTTTGCTGGCGGGAGAGCTCTCGCTGCACCCGTTGGCGGCCAGGGTGTTGCTGCATCGCGGCTACCGCACGCCGGAGGCCGCCGCGGCCTTCCTGTCGGACCGGCTGGCGGACCTGCCGGACCCGTTCCGGATGAAGGGCATGACGGGCGCGGTGGAGCGCATCCTCCGCGCGCTGCGGCAGAAGGAGAAGGTGACGCTCTACGGGGACTACGACGTGGACGGCGTCAGCTCCACGTCGCTGATGTACCTGTTCCTGAAGGAGCTGGGCGCGCCCCCGGCCACGTACATCCCCCACCGGCTGGATGAGGGCTACGGCCTCAACCTGGGCGCGGTGGAGAAGATTGCCCAGGACGGCACGCGCCTGCTGGTGACGCTGGACTGCGGCATCACGTCCGTGGCGGAGATTGCCCGGGCGCGCGAGATGGGCCTGGACGTCGTCGTGGTGGACCACCACACGGTGCCGCCCACGCTGCCGCCCGCGGTGGCGGTGCTCAACCCGCACCAGCCCGGCTGCGAGTACCCCACGAAGGTGCTGTGCGCCGCGGGCGTGGCCTTCAACCTCTGCATGGGGCTGCGCAAGCGCCTGCGCGACGACGGCTTCTTCGCCACGCGCAAGGAGCCCAACCTCAAGGCGCTGATGGACCTGGTGGCGCTGGCCACCGTGGCGGATGTGGTGCCGCTCACCGGCGCCAACCGCATCCTCGTGGCGCACGGCCTCCAGGAGCTGTCCCAGGGCCGCCGCCCCGGCATCCGCGCGCTGAAGGAGGTGGCCGGGATGGAGCCGGACGCCGCCGTCACCGCGGGGCAGGTGGGCTTCCGCCTGGGGCCCCGCATCAACGCCGCCGGGCGCCTGCACGACGCGTCGCTGGGCCTCCAGTTGCTGTGCGCGGAGTCCGTGGAGTCCGCGCGCTCGCTGGCGCAGGTGTTGGACCGCGCGAACGCGGAGCGGCAAGGCATTGAGAGCAGCATCCTCACGCAGGCGCTGGCACAGGCGGAGGAGCACCGGGACGCGCGCGGCCTGGTGCTCTACGACGAGGGCTGGCACCCGGGCGTCATCGGCATCGTCGCGTCGCGCGTGGTGGAGCGCTACCACCGGCCCACGGTGATGGTGGGTGTGAAGGACGGGGTGGGGAAGGGCTCGGCGCGCAGCATCGAGGCGTTCCACCTGTACGACGCGCTCACGGGCTGCTCGGACCTGCTCACGCGCTACGGGGGCCACAAGCACGCCGCGGGCCTCACCGTGGAGGCGGACCGCCTGCCCGCCTTCCGCGAGGCCTTCGAGAAGATCGCCTTCCAGCGGCTGACGCCCGAGGACCTCATCCCGCGCTGCCGCGTGGACGCGGTGGTGAACCCCAGCGACCTGGACGCGTTGGCGGTGGAGTCGCTGCAGCGGCTGGGGCCCTTCGGTCAGGGCAACCCGGAGCCGGTGCTGGTGCTGCGGGGACAGACGGCCCGCCCGCGCGTGCTGCCCGCGAAGTCCGGCGTCAGCGGCGCGGGGCACCTCAAGCTCGCGCTGCTGGACGCGCCGGAGCTGGATGCCATCGGCTTCGGCATGGCGGACCGCGTGTCGCTGGTGGAGGGGCCGGTGGACCTGGCGTTCCAGGCCGGCTTCGACACCTTCCGGGGCCAGCGCAAGCTGTCCCTGCGCCTCAAGGACATGCGTCAGGCGGCGTAGGGCCTTCGGGCCGCCTGGGAGAAGCTAGGCGAGCCCCCAGCGCACCCGGCCCGGCGACATCAGCGCGCCGGCCCGTGCCAGCTCGTTGAGGCGGAAGCGCTCCGCCTGCCGCTCGAAGGCGGTGCGGCAGCCCTCCGAGCAGAAGAAGTACCGGCGCCTCTTGTACTCCGACGAGGGATGCTCGTCCGGCGCCTCCAGATGCCTGCCGCAGACCGGGTCCCAGTGCTTGCCCGGTGCCTGTGCGTGTCCCTGCTCCTGAACGCCCTTCATCTTCCACCTCCGGCCAGCGCCCCTGACTCCCCCACCCGGCGCGGATGTAAGCAGGGTGCATGCCAGTGGCCCAACCGCCTGGAATGGCAGGCGGTGGCCGGTGCGCCGGGGGCGGGGGACGGGAAGAAAGTTCAGCCCCCGGCGCGAGTCGTTCAGAAGCCGATGCCCGCGCTGCCGCCGAAGAAGATGTCGTTGGCGTAGCCGCGCCGCAGCCCCATGGCTTCCAGGCGGAAGGTGAGGTGCAGGGTGCGGGAGAGGGCGGGGCGCCCGCGCAGGCCGACGCCGTACTGGACGACGGGCTTGAGGCCGTTCACCTTCGTCTCACTGTCACCCACGGTGATGCCGGTGTTCTGGTAGGCGAGGCCTCCGCCGGCCTGCACGTAGAAGCCGAAGTCGGACTGACCGAAGCGGAACAGGTACGCGGGCGCGAGGGTGAAGTAGTGAAGCCGCGTGTCCCCCTTGATGAAATCCGTGCCGTCACTGAGGCTGGCGAAGAGCCACCGCAGATCCGCGAAGAGGGCCTCGCGGAGCAGCTCGCTGTCGAGTGAGCGACCGAACTCCCAGGTGGCGCGCACGCCCAGGCCGGGCCGGTTGTCGGAGAAGTCGCCGCGGGCGCTGTCCACCAGCAGCAGGCCGCCGCCCAGCTCCACCGCGACGCCCAGGTTGGGGTCGTCCAGGCGGGAGAGCTTGTCGAAGCCGTCGTCCGTCTCACGCTCGGCGGCTTCGCGGAACTCGTCGGTTTCGTCCACCAGCTTGCGGCGGCGCTCGTAGGCGTCGTCGTCTTCCTTCGCGGCCTTGTCCGAGGCGCGGGCGGCCTCGTCGTCCGGATAGGCGTACGGATCATCCTCGTCGGCTTGCGCGAGCGCGGGGGCGGCGAGGAGCAGGCTGCCGGCGAGGCAGGCCTTGAGCCAGGTGTTCAAGGGAGCGGGCCTCATTGAAAGATGTTGGGGCAGGTGGAGCCGCCCGCCGCGCTGGCAGGGCAGAGGTTGGGTCCGATGAGCAGCTCGCGCGGAATCTGCAGGTGGTCCATGAACTCGTTGCAGACGGCCTTGCGCAGCTCCAGGTCGCTGATGTGCGAGATGATGGCGCTCGCGGGCACCGCCAGGGAGAACTGGGACTGGTCCCCCAGGAAGAGCTGGGTGAGCTGGAAGATGCCGGGCGTGGCGCCGTTGGTGTCGTAGTACGAGGCGACGACGGCGCGCTGGAGGACGGCCTCCTGCCCCGACGAGCGGCCCGCCTGGTAGAGCGCGGTCGCCAGCAGCGTGCCGACCTTGTACTCGTTGCCGGCGCCCGACCAGCTGCCCAGGTCCTGGTTGTACATGTTGGTGTAGAGCAGCGCCGTCATGCAGCGGTCGCCGCGCGACAGGTCCCGCTCGTCCGTCACGGCGGAGAAGGGGCCGCCGTCGAAGGAGGTGGCGAGGAAGCGCGGATCACACCCGCTGGTGCTGCGGCAGGTGGCGCCGTAGGCGTGGTAGTCCGCGAGCCCCTCGTCGATGGCCTTGAGGATGTTGGCGCCCGGGCTGGGGGACTCCTGCGCCCAGGTGGACAGCGCCACCGGCAGCGACTGGGTGGCGTAGGCCAGCCGGTTGAAGACGAGGTGCCCGTACTCGTGCGCCATCACCGCCGCGTTGAGCGGCAGGGGTGCGCGTTGGATCTGATCGAACGGCAGCACCATGAAGGACTGGAGCACCGGGTAGAAGATGGCGTTGTCGCGCGCCGGATCCTTGCTCGTCTGCGCCAGGATGAATTCCGGGAAGTAGTAGAGCGTGGGGACCGGCTCGAAGTCCGCCGTCTTCACGTTGCCGACGGTGCGGAAGTACTCGTTGGCGCGCTCGAGGTTGTAATAAGAGGTCACCATGTTCCAGGAGTGGAAGTCTGCGGGCCAGAGGACGTCCTCGCCCGTCTTCTCGTCCTTCTGGGTGATGTAGCTGGCCTTCACGTCGTGGCCGGACTTCTTGACCAGCACGTCGGCGATGGTGTCCTCGGTCGCGTTGCCGAGCGCGGGATCGTTCACGTCGATGACGATGCGCGCACCGCCCTGGAGGTCGCCGACGGTGCCCTTGAGGCCGACGACGTCCGTGATGGTGGTGAGTTCGACTGGGGTGGGGACGTACTGGCCATTGCTGGAGCGGGAGAGGACGGAGACCTTGACGGGCGCCTCGCTGTCCGGCGCGCAGCCTGCGGCCAGTCCCAGCCCGACGGCGGCGGTGATGACTGTTCGGAGCATGACGCCGTTTTACTCCGGACCGCTCAGAACGTGTATTCCCCTCCCAGTGTGAGCAGGCCGGAGGCCTCCCCCGGCAGGTCCTCCGGGACGTCCCGCTGGAGGGCCACGGAGGCCCAGAGGCGCACGGGGTCCCCCAGGCGGACCGTCCAGCGGGTGGCCAGCACGTGGGCCACGCCCTGGGTGGGCACGTACCGGGTGAAGGCGTAGGAGAGCTGGGCCCGGACCCGGGCATTCAGCCGCCAGGACAGGGAGGGCTTCAGGTCGAACCGGGCTGGGGCGGAGGGGAAGCCCGTGCCGGCGTTGACGTCCGCCATGCGACGCGTCACGGCGGCGCCCAGGTCGCGCAGCTGCCGCTGGCGCAGGCCCGCGAGCAGCTTCCGGGCGGCGAGCCGGTCCTCGAGCTGGGCCTCCAGGGCCGTCCATTCCGCGTCGGTGAACTGGCCCGCGGTGAGCGGGTCCTCGCTGTAGAGGGAGAGCCCCCCGCGCAGGCCCAGCTCCCAGCGGCCGTCCCAGATGAGCCGCGCGCCCAGCGTGGGACGGGCCACCCAGAGGAGGTCCTCCCGCGCGTACCGCACGCTCGTGGCGCCGTCGGAGACGGTGAGCAGCTGGCGGCGCAGCGGGTAGCGGCTGAGGCCCAGGCTCGCGTCCACGCCGTACTCCACCGCGTCGAAGCCCGCCGAGTCGTAGCCCGCCGCGAGCTGCAGGCCCTGGCTGCCGTAGCCCGTCCGGGCGGTGAGGCCGGGCAGGTTCCTCCGGGGGAACTCCGGGGTCAGCTGCGTGTCGGAGCCCTTGGACAGCCCCAGGCTGACGGCGCCGGACAGGAGCCAGTGCGCCCCCGCCAGATGGTCCACCCCCACGGAGAGCTGGTGGGTGGCGGCGGTGCCGGCCTCCGGACGCGCGCCGGTGTAGCCGAGCGTGAGGAAGGTCGTCTCGCCCACGCCCACGTCGCCCAGCAGGCTCCAGAGCCCGTAGCCGTGGCCCGCGCTCGCCTCGAGGGTGAGGGAGCTCTCCGCGTCCTCCGCCCGGGCCGCGCTGGCGACGAGCAGGGCCAGCACCACGCCGACACGCATGCTCATGTTCCCTCCAACCCCGGGTTGGATTCCGGGTTGCGGGGAGGCGCCAATCTGGCCGCTCCGACGCCCGTCTTCCGAGGGAGGAGGGGGCAGCCGGGAGTCACGGATTCCTTGACGCGCTGTTTCCACGATCCGGTATGGTGCCCGGCCTTCCTTCCCGAACAAAACGCAGGCGGTCTCCATGGCGGTCCCATTCATCTCCGAGGTCAAGCGTACCCATACCTGCGGTCAGCTCACGGCCGCGAACGTCGGCGAAGAGGTCGTCCTCTTCGGCTGGGTGCACAACCGCCGTGACCACGGCGGCGCGGTGTTCATCGACCTGCGGGACCGCGACGGGTTGACCCAGGTGGTGTTCGAGCCGGACGCGAAGGAGGCCCATGAGATCGCCGGCAGCCTGCGCCTGGAGTTCTGCGTCGGCATCAAGGGCAAGGTGCTGTCGCGCGGCAAGAACGTGAACCCGAAGATGAAGACGGGGGAGATCGAGGTGAAGGCCTCGGACCTGACCATCTTCAACCGCTCGGAGGCCACGCCGTTCCTCATTGAAGACAACGTGGACACGTCCGAGGAGAAGCGGCTGGCGCACCGCTATCTGGACCTGCGCCGGGGGCCCCTGCAGCGCACGCTGATGACGCGCTCGAAGATGAACGCGCTCACGCGTGCGTACATGCACGGCAACAACTTCCTGGAGCTGGAGACGCCCTTCATGGGCAAGTACACGCCGGGCGGGGCGCGCAACTTCCTGGTGCCCAGCCGGCTGAACCCGGGCAAGTTCTACGCGCTGGCGGAGAGCCCGCAGCTGTACAAGCAGCTGTTCATGGTCGCGGGCTTCGACCGGTACTTCCAGATCGTCAAGTGCTTCCGCGACGAGGACCTGCGCCTGGACCGGCAGCCGGAGTTCACGCAGATCGACGTGGAGATGAGCTTCGTCACCCAGGACGACATCTTCACCATCATCGAAGGGCTCTTGAAGAAGCTGTGGGGCGAGGTGCTGGGCCTGGACATCCCCACGCCGTTCCAGCGGATGGACTTCTACGAGTCCATGGCGAAGTACGGCAACGACAAGCCGGACCTGCGCTTCGGGCTGGAGCACATCGTGCTCACCGACCTCATCCGTGAGCACGGCGCCGCGGGCGGCGTGCCCATGATGTGGGACGCGGTGCAGGAGAAGGGCATCGTCAAGGCGATGGTCGTCCCCGCGGAGAAGGCGCTGTCCCGCGCGGAGAGCGACAAGCTGGAGGACTTCGCGAAGCAGGCGGGGGCCCGGGGCCTGGCGCGCGCGAAGGTGGGCGAGGGCGGTGAGTGGACCCAGTCCCCGCTGTCGAAGACCATCACCCCCGCGCTGCGGCTGGCCATCAACCAGGCGTGCAACGCGAAGCCGGGCGACCTCTTGCTGTTCCAGTTCGGCAAGGAGTCGCTGGTGCACACGGTGATGGCGAACCTGCGCGTGCACGTGGCGAAGAAGCTGGGCCTCATCCCGGAGTACGGCAGCGGCGGCCAGTGGAAGTTCCTCTGGGTGGTGAACCCGCCCCTGTTCGAGTTCGACGAGGAGTCCAACACGTGGGCGGCGGCGCACCACGCCTTCACGCGTCCGCACGACGAGGACGTGCAGTACCTGCTGTCGGATCCGGGCCGCGTGAAGTGCCACCGCTACGACGTGGTGCTCAACGGCTTCGAGATCGGCGGCGGCTCCATCCGCCTGCATGATCCGAAGGTGCAGTCGGAGGTGTTCCAGGCGCTGGGCATCCAGGAGGAGGAGGCGCGCACCAAGTTCGGCTTCCTGCTGGACGCGCTCAAGTTCGGCGCGCCCCCGCACGGCGGGATCGCGCTGGGCATGGACCGCCTGGTGATGCTGCTGACCGGCGCCGAGTCCCTGCGCGACGTCATCCCGTTCCCCAAGACGAAGACGGGCACGGACACGATGACGGGCGCCCCCGGCGACGTGGACGAGAAGCAGCTGCGCGAGCTGCACGTGCGCACCGTCCCGCTGCCGCAGAAGTAGCCGTCGCGCGGGCCCGCCTGGAGACAGGCGGGCAGGTGAGTGACCGGAAGGCGACGCCAGCCTCCGGGGCCGGGTGGACTTCCCCGCTTCCGTTGCCATTGAGGACCCGTGGCGTGCGAGGGGAGGGTCCGGATGGCGACGCGACGGCAGACCTGGGT
>NZ_RAWB01000799.1 GCF_003612055.1 Corallococcus llansteffanensis | reverse complement strand
GGCCTGTCCGTCTTCGGTGGCTGGGGGGTACCTCCCGACGTGGGGAGGTGGATGTTGTTGGCGATTCCCGGCATGGCGTTCTCCTCGTGTGTGAGTGACCTTCAATAGGGAGAGCGGTCGAGGCGGGGAGCCGTCCCAGGAATTTCAAATCAGAACGCCTTGACTGAACGGGCATTCAGCCACACCGTGGGCCGGTGAAACCCCGTCCCGTCGACAATCCGCCCAACCCCTGGGCGAGCACCGCGGTGGAGTACCTGGATGAAATCCCGCCGGCCCGGCTGGAGATCTACGAGGACCACAGCCGCTCGGTGGTGGCGAAGAACGACAGCCCCGACGTGTGCTTCTCCTGGAGCGTCAACCCGTACCGCGGCTGCCTCCACGCCTGCGCCTACTGCTACGCGCGGCCCACGCACCAGTACCTGGACTTCGGCGCGGGCACCGACTTCGAGACGCGCCTCGTCTTCAAACCCCAGGCCCCGGAGCTGCTGCGCGAAACCTTCGAGCGCCCGTCCTGGAAGGGGGAGACCGTCGTCTTCAGCGGCGTCACCGACTGCTACCAGCCCCTGGAGGCCTCGCTGCGCCTCACCCGCCAGTGCCTGGAGGTCTGCGCCGAGTACCGCAACCCCGTGGGCATCATCACCAAGGGCGTGCTGATTGAACGCGACCTGGACGTGCTCCAGCGGCTCGCGGGCGAGGCCCGGCTGTCCGTGAGCATCAGCCTGCCCTTCCACAACGAGGAGCTGGCGCGCGCCATGGAGCCGCTCGTCGCCACGCCGAAGCGGCGGCTGGGCACCGTCCGGAAGCTCGCGGAGGCCGGAATCGACGTGGCCGTGTCCGTGGCCCCCATCATCCCCGGGCTCAACGACGAGGACATCGCGCGGGTGCTCGCCTCCGCACGGGAGGCCGGCGCCACGCGCGCGCACTACACGCTGCTGCGACTGCCCGGGCCGGTGAAGGACGTCTTCGAGGAGCGCCTGCGCGCGAAGCTGCCCCTGCGCGCGGACCGGGTGCTGCACCGCATCCGCGAGACGCGTGGCGGGGAGCTCTCCGACAGCCGCTTCAAGCACCGCATGCGCGGCGAGGGGCTGTACGCGCAGACCATCCACCAGCTCTTCGCGACCGCGGCGCGCAAGGTGGGCATGCGCGCCTCGTCCATCACGGAGGCCGCGCCGGACACCTTCCGGCGTCCGACGCGGGCGTCCACCTCGCCCCAGCTCTCGCTCTTCTAGGCGGGAGCGGGGCGCGGGGCCCTCCCGGCTATTTCCGGATGGCTTGCAGGATGGACAGCAGGATGACGGCGCCCACCGTGGCCACCAGCAGCGAGTACAGGTTGAAGCCCGTCACGCCCCGACCACCGAAGAAGCTGAACACCCAGCCGCCCAGCATCGCACCGACGATGCCGGCGATGATGTTGGCGAGCATCCCCATCCGGGCATTGGTGCCCTTGATGATGCTGGCCAGCCAGCCCGCGATACCACCCAACACCAGCCACGAGCAGATTCCCATGCCGTCCTCCCTCGAATAAGGCCGGAGCCTTACCAGACCTCACAGCGATTCACAGCGGGAGCGACCATCTTCGTCCCCTGCTGACAGGAAAACGCCTGCTGGAACTGCGGCAGGTTCGTCACCGGACCGTTCACGCGCAGGAAGGCGGGCGCATGTGAGTCCGTCAGCGCCCGCTGCCTCGCCGCTTCATTACGAATCTTCGAGCACCACGATTGCGCGTGCGCGAGGAAGAACTGCTGGCCGGGGGTGAAGCGGTAGGCGTTCGCCTGGGCCGCCTGGTCCGGGTGCTTCGCCAGGTACGCCTCCATCGCCGCGTACGCCAGCTTGAGGCCGCCCAGGTCCGCCACGTTCTCACCCAGCGTGAGCCGGCCGTTCACCTTCACCTCGTCCACCGCCGTGTAGCCGTCGTACTGGTTGCGCACGCACGCCACGCGCTCGCGGAAGGCCTTGTCCGACGCCGGGGTCCACCACGTGCGCAGGTTGCCGTCCGCGTCGAACTGGCGGCCCTCGTCGTCGAAGCCGTGGGTGATTTCATGGCCCACCACCATGCCCATGGCGCCGAAGTTCACCGGCGCGGCCGCGTCCCGCCCGAAGAAGGGCGGCTGGAGGATGCCCGCGGGGAAGACGATCTCGTTGGTGGCCGCGTTGTAGTAGGCGTTCACCGTGGGCGGCGACATCAGCCACTCGGTGGGGTCCACGGGCTTGCCCACCTTGCGCAGCTGGCGCGCCTGTTCGAACGCGTCCGCCGCCAGGTAGCTGTCCAGGAACGAGTCGCGCTTCAGCGTGAGGCCGTCATAGCGGCGCCACTGGTCCGGGTAGCCAATCTTGTTGGTGATCTTCCGCACCTTCACCAGGGCCTGCGCCTTGGTGTCCGCGTCCATCCACGACAGCGTGTCCAGGTTGCGCTCGAAGGACTGCTCGATCTGCTGGACCATGGCCAGCGTGGTGGCCTTGCCCTCCTCGCCGAAGGTGCTCGCGATGAAGGGCTTGGCGAGCGCGTGCGGCAGCGCCTCGTCGGTGACCTCCACGCACTTCTTCCAGCGCGCCAGGTCCACCTTCGCGCCGGTGAGGACGGCGGAGTCGAAGCGGAAGAACTCGTCCCGCACCGCCTTGGGCAGCGTCGTCTGCACCTCCTTCACCAGGAGGTAGGAGAGGTACGGGCCCATGTCGGAGGGCCGTTGCTGGCGCACCAGCGCGGACACCTCCGCGAAGAACTTCGGCTGCGTCACGTTGAGCGCGTCGCCCGGGGGCAGACCCACCTCCGCGAAGTACGTGTCCCACTGGAAGGCGGGCGCCAGCTGCTTGAGGCCCTGACGCTCCAGCCGGTGGTAGACCTTCTCCGGCTCGCGCGTCTCCTCCTTGGGGAGCGCCGCGCTGGCCAGCCGCGTCTCGATGGCGAGGATGCCCGTGGCCTTGCGGCTGGCGACGAAGGGCGCGTCGCCCAACAGCTCGAAGACCTTCTGCACGTGCGCCTGGTAGGCGGCGCGGGCCTCGCGCATCTTCACGTCGGGCTTCAGGTAGTAGTCGCGGTCCGGCAGGCCCAGCTCGCCCGTGCTGACCACCGGGATGACCTGCGTGGAGTCCTTCTGGTCCTGATCCGAGTACACCTTGAAGAGGGCGTCCACGTCGCGCGCGTGCAGCCACGCCACCGCCTTCGCCACGTCCTGCGGGCTCTTGAGCGCGGTGAGCTTCGTCAGGTACGTGCGCAGGACGGGCAGCGACTGCTCCAGCTTCGCCTCGTCCATGCAGGCGCCGTAGTAGTCGCCCAGCAGCTTCTCCTCCGGCGTGCCCCCGCCCTGCCCTTGCGCGACGCGGGTGAGGATGTCGCGCAGCACCGTCTGGTTGCGCTCGGCCACGGTCTCGAAGCCGCGGCTCCAGCGCGCGCGCTCGGCGGGGATCTCCGTGGTCTTCAGCCAGCCGCCACAGGCGTAGGTGTAGAAGTTGTCACAGGGGTTCGCGGACGGGTCCATCACCGCGGCGTCCAGGCC
>NZ_RAWB01000798.1 GCF_003612055.1 Corallococcus llansteffanensis | reverse complement strand
GGTAGCGGCCGGCGGACAGCACCACGCCGTCCTCGCGGATGACGAACGCTCCGTCCAGCACGGAGAAGTTCTTGATGGCGTCGCGGCTCTTCTGGAGGCCCTTCTCCAGCGGCGTCCACTGCCGCTTCACGGCCACGGGCAGCAGCTTCGCCGTCGCGGGGCGTGCCGCGGCGGGCGAGGCCAGGGCCTTGCCGTCCCTGCCGTTGCGCACGGTGACGCGCACCTGCGGCTTCTTGCCCACGGTGGACGTGTCCGCCACCAGCACCGCGCTCAGGCCCAGCTCGCTCGCCACGGCCGTGGCACCGGCGGGCGTCGTGGGATCCATGCCCAGGCGCGAGGCGGCGGAGCGCACCGCGGACTCGGGAACGACTTCGTAGCGGGCCGGCCGGCGGGAGAGCTCCGCCTCCAGCGCGTCGCGCGCGGCGTCCGCGTGCGGACCGGAGGCGAGCACCGCGACCCGGCGCACCTCCACCTTGCTCTTGGCGGAGGCCTTCGCCTTCTTCGCGGACTGCGTCGTCTTCGCCGGCTTCTTCGGCGCGGCGTGCGCCACGGGGCCCAGGAGCAGGGCCGCGCCCAGGAGGGCGGCGACAGAGGAGGAGCGGGAGCGCGTCTTCACGGGGTGCTCGGCTTTCCGGCGACCAGCCACTCCGTGAGGCACGCGGTGTCCGCCGTGCTCAGCGAACCGCCCTGCGGCATCTTCACGCCGCAGCCGGGCGAGTCCGTCAGCTTCTTCAGGAAGAACGACTCGGACGGGTTGGCGCTGTCCGCGATGGGCATGGGCGAGCACGCCGCGGTGGTGGTGTAGAGCCGGCCCGGCAGCCCGGCGGCCTGCAGGTCCAGGCCCGCGCCGATGCTCTTGCTGTCGGTGGAGTGGCACGCGAAGCACTGCGCCTGGAGGACGCTGGAGGCGGTGGTGCCGGGCGCGCAGGAGCCGGTGGTGCCTCCGGTGAAGCGCTCGGGGTCATCAAGCCCGCCAGCACAGCCGACGGTGGTGGCGAGGAGCGCGGCCGCGAACAGCGAGGCCAGCGGGGCGCGGTACGGACGACGGGCGGCGGAAGGGTTCGCGAACAAGACGACCACGTGGGCAGGAGGGGGGGACGACACGGGCCGCAGCCTAACCCGGGCAGCGCCTGACTGTGCACCCCTCAACGGATCCGTTCTCACCGCTGTGACACGCGCTCCCCGGGCTGCCTGCCCGGGGCGGGTGGGCCGGTGTCACACCCGCGTCCCACCGAGGGGCCCGGGCCCAGGAGCTCCGCGGTCCCGGCTACCGCTTCTTCTTCAGGAAGCGGCTGACGCTCACCTTCCCGAAGCGGCCACCGAACAGGTACCAGGTGAGCACCGCGCCAAAGAGCGCCGCCGCCACCGCGATGCCCACGATGCCCATCACCGGCACGTTCCCATACATGGGCGGCCGGGGCGCGAAGGCGATGAACGCACCCACGATGAAGCCGCACGCGCACAGGCCCAGGAACGCGATGACGGCCACGCTGCGCAGGTTCTCGTTGAGCTTGTCGAACTGCTCGGCGCGCACCGTGACGCTGAACTTGCCGGTCTCCAGGTCCATGAGGATCTGCGACAGCTGCGTGGGCAGGTCCTGCGCCATGGACTGGAAGCGCAAGAGCGTGCGCATGAGGCCGCCCTGGAGCTGGCTCGGATCATAGCGCCCGGCCATCAGCTCCTTCGCGTACGGCAGCGCGACCTCCAGGATGTTCATCTCCGGGTAGAGGCTTCGGAGCATGCCCTCGGTGGAGATGGAGGCGCGCGACAGCAGCGCGTACTCCTTGGGGATGCGGATGCGGTACTTCACCGCCAGGTCCAACAGGTCGCGCAAGAGCGTGCGCGCGTCCACCTGGCCCAGGGTGGTGGGCAGGTGCTGGCCGAGGATGGACTCGATGTCGTTGCGGAAGCCCATCAGGTTGGCGCGCGCGTCGGGCACGCCCACGCGGTAGAGGATGCGCGCCACGGAGTCGCTGTCCTTGAGCGCCACCGCGAGGCACAGCATCACCAGCGTCTCCTGCATGGGGCGCGTGAGCCGGCCCACCACGCCGAAGTCCAGCAGCGCCAGCCGGTTGCCCTCCATGAGCAGGAGGTTTCCCGGGTGCGGGTCGCCGTGGAAGAGGCCGTCGTCGAAGAGCTGGCGGAAGCTCGCCTCCAGCAGGTTCTGCGCCACCTGCTTGCGATCCGCTTCGGACAGGACGGAGGGGTTGATCTTCTCGCCGCGGATGAACTCCAGCGTGAGCACGGTGCGGCTGGAGAGCTCCGCGTGGACGCGCGGAATCTTGAGGTACGGGCGGTCCTTGTGGTTCTCCAGGAACGCTCGGATGTTGGTGGCCTCGTTGATGAAGTCCAGCTCCTCGTGGATGGCCCGGTCGAACTCGTCCACGATGCCGGAGGGCGTGTAGATGCCCGTCTCCTCCACCACGGCCTCCAGCAGCCGCGCCAGCGAGCGCAGCACGCCCAGGTCCGCGTCGATGCGCTGGGCGATGTCCGGCCGCTGCACCTTGATGACGACCTCCTCGCCCTCCAGCGTCACCGCGCGGTGCACCTGGGCGATGGACGCGGCGGCGAGCGGCTCCGGGTCCACGTGCGCGAACAGCTCGTGCACCTCCTTGCCCAGCGCTTCGCGGATCTGCGCGTGGATCTGCTCCAGGGGGATGGCCTCCACGTTGTCCTGGAGCGTGGCCAGCTCCTCCACGAACTCCGCGGGGAGCAGGTCCGCGCGGGTGGAGAGCACCTGGCCCAGCTTGATGAACGTGGGCCCCAGCTCCGCGAGGAAGAGGCGGAAGCGGTGCGCGGTGGAGGTGCGCTGGGACTCCTGGGAGACCTCCACCTTCTCCTTGCGGCCGAGCATGCGCCACACGCCCGCGCGCTCCGCCACCTCGCCAAAGCCATGGCGGGCGGCGATGACGGTGATCTGCCGGATGCGGTTGAGGTCCTGGAGGTTCATGGGGAGGAGGGCGCGGGCCGGGCCACGTAGCGCAATAGCACGTACCCCACCACCGCGGAGAGCAGCGAACCCGTGAGGATGCCCAGCTTGGCTTCCGCCAACAGTGCCGGCTGTCCGGCGAAGGCCAGCCCGCCCACGAAGAGGGCCACCGTGAAGCCGATGCCCGCCACCACCGCCACGCCGTGGAGCTGCGCGAGGCTCGCCCCGCCGGGCAGGGGTGACACGCCCGCCTTCACCGCGGCCCAGGTGAAGACGAAGATGCCCACCTGCTTGCCCACGAAGAGGCCGACGATGATGCCCAGGGGCAGGGGCTTCAAGAGGTCCGACAGGCCCATGCCGGACACGTCCACGCCGGAGTTGGCCAGCGCGAACAGCGGCACGATGCCGTAGGCCACGAAGCCGTGCCACAGGTGCACGAAGCGGTTGAGGGGCGGCTCGATGTCCTCCAGCGCCTCCTCGATGTGGAGCAGCTGCGCGCCGCGCTCGCTCTCGTCATCCGCGCGCGCCACGAGCGCCTGGATGTAGGCCCCAAGCTCCTCCAGCAC
>NZ_RAWB01000797.1 GCF_003612055.1 Corallococcus llansteffanensis | reverse complement strand
GCGCAGTGGAAGGCGCGCGGGGTGAAGGGGCGGCTGCTGGTGTTGCGGCCCACGGGGGTGGAGGACGCGGCGAAGCAGCGGGTGGTGGCGGAGGCGAAGCGGCACCTGGGCAAGCCCTACGACGCGCTCTTCGGGTGGGGGGACGAGGCGATGTACTGCTCGGAGCTGGTGCGCAAGGCGTACGCGGCGGGCGCGGGGGTGGAGTACGGGAAGCTGGAGAAGCTGGGGACGCTGGATGTGGCGGGCCTGAAGCGGGAGATTTCGGAGCGCTACCGGGGCCCGATTCCGGTGGACCTGGAGCTGGTGACGCCCGCGAGCCTGGCGGCCGACGCCCGCCTGGAGGTGGTGTACTCGGACTTCCCGGAGGCGCGCCAAGGCGGGGCCCTCACCCTCTGAGGCATCAAGAGGGGAGCAAGCACTCACAGTCGCGGGAAGAGGCCGGTAGGATGGGCGTCATGCGACGCCTTCTTCTGCTGCTGCCACTGTTCGCCCTCGCGGGCTGTAAGGACCCTCAGGATGGGGTGAGGGTCATCGTCCAATCGACCGGCTTCACGCCCCGCTGCATCAAGGTGACCGCGGAGGACGACGCCAGCAAGGAGACGTTGTCCACGAGCCTGCCCGGCAAGAGCAGAGTCGTGGTCGGCATCGTCCTGCCCGAGAAGTGGGGCAAGCAGATCACGATCAAGGCCGAGGCGTTCGAAGAAGCCGTCGAGGAAGGCAAGGCGTGTGAGGGGGACCGCATCAACCACCCCGACGCCACGCCGAGCCAGCAGGTCGCCGTCACCCCCGGCGCCGCGAAGGACGACAAGCCCCAGGAGGTCACCCTGGATCTGGCCGCCACCGATGTGGATGGCGACGGGTATGTCAGTTCCGCCAAGGGTGGCTCGGACTGCAACGATAACAAGGGGCAGGGAGAAGGAATCAACCCGGGGGCCACCGAGCTGTGCAACGACGTGGATGACAACTGCGTTGATGGCAAGGACGAGGGGTTCAATCTGGGAGCCACGTGCACCAGCCCGGATCAGTGCACCGGCACCTTCCGGTGCAACCCCACCAACCCCCAGCAGAACACCTGCTTCACCCCGGACGCCCAGCTGGCGTGGCTGGACATGGACAGGGACGGGCGTGGAGATGCGAAGCAGGGTCAGGTGGTGGTCTGCACCGCCATCCTCCCGGTGGACCGGTTGCCTCAGTCCGCGCCCCACGATGACTGCGACGACAGCAACGCCGCCGTCAAGCCCGGGGCCACGGAGGTCTGCAACGACATTGATGATAACTGCACCGGCGGCCCGGACGAGGGGTTCAATCTTGGAGGAGGCTGCACCGATTCCAGCTCAAGCTGCGCCGGCACCAATGCGTGCAACGTGGCTCTGGGCACGGCCTATTGCAAGCCCAACCCGGGTTCTCCCAGCCTCTATCCTGACGAGGACGTGGACACCTTTGGCCGCACCGCTGGTGGCGTGATCTCCTGCGCGCCCAAAGTCGGCTATGTGTCCAAGAACGGCGACTGCAACGACGGCAACTCCTTCACGAATCCGGATGCTACCGAGCTCTGCGACACCCAGGACAACAACTGCAATGGCTCAACTGATGAGTCACCCGCATGTCCCAATGGGCCTCCCAGCTGGACAGCCCAGGATGTGAATACTGGCGGTGCCGCACTCCGTAGCGTCGCTCTCTACGGGGCGGGTGGCGTCTGGGTCGTGGGACATGATTCAACCCGAGCAGTCAAGGCACCGGGGAGCAGTAGTTTCACCCTAATCCCAGGCAAATGTCTCTCAGATGGAAGCCGCTCCGATATCTACAGCGTCTGGGTGGACACCAATTCAGACACCGCCTACATCGGCGGCCAATTCGGCGTGATTCGCGCACAGAAAGCCAATTCGCCCGACTGCAAGCCTTTCAATTCCCAGGCAACGGACACGACCACGGGGCTCATTGGATTCGTTGAGAACAACGAGTTGCAGATTCTGGGAACCGCCAGCCTCGCGAACGGCACGAATGGTGGAACCTTCCGCTGGAACGGCGTGGCCAACAACCCTACTGGGCAAACAACACACACTGGCGCACCGCTTTTTGATGCGCATGGCACATCGCTGGATCTCACATTCGCTGTAGGCGGAAAGAGCGACGGAACTTCCAACATCCTCCTTCACGTACCGGGTAGCAACACCTGGACGACTCAATCAGGCATTCCTGCGGGAGGAACACTGAACGCCGTCAAGGTCGTCCACGCCAAATTGGCCTATGCCGTCGGCAACACAGGAACATTGCTCAAGTGGAACGGCACCGAATGGAAGTTGGAAGCAGGCCCTGGTAGCACGGAGAACTTCACAGGCGTGCTCTCCTTCGGGGCGAACTCCATCTACATTACGACGGATCTTGGCAAGATCTACCAATACGATGGAGCCACCTGGACCATCGCATCCACGGGAGCTGGACTGTATGACATTGAGGGCAACAATCCTGGGGACATCTGGGCTGTTGGCCTTTTTGGTCGCGTGAGCCATTTCACGTCGGGCCCAGTGACGCCGCCGCTGTCCCCCTGACAGCCGCACCTCCGGGCAGGACTGCTCTTCCCCCCGGAAGTCCCCACGTCACGGTGGAGCCCCTGCGCTCCACCGTGACGTTGTGTTTCAGCGCTTCACCCGCAGGACCTGGAACCCCTTCCCTCCCGTTCCGAAGCCCTTCAGGTTCTCTGCCCGCACCACCAGATCGCCGGAGGCCAGCACGCCCCACACGTCCGCGCGGGCCATGGCCGTGCTCCCGGCCTGCTCGTAGCGCAGGGCCTCCGTCCACGTCGTGCCGTCCGTGCTGGTGAAGAGCCTCGCGTACACGTCCGACGCGGGCTGCACGTCCCCCACGTTCGCCCTCGCCGTGCCCAGCGCCCAGCCGCCTCCGGGCAGGTCCTCCAGCGAATACGCCGGCCCGGGCAGCGTCAGCAGCGCATCCACCCGCCCGCTGGCGTAGACCCGCAGCAGCTTCGGGTGCTCCGGCTCGTACAGCGTGGCCTGTCCCAACAACAGCTCACCGCCGGGCAACACCGTCCCCGTCACCGCGTTGGACGCGTAGCCGCCCATCACCTTCGTCCAGGTGCGTCCTCCGTCCGTGGAGCGCTGCACCGCCGCCTGCGTCGCGTTGCTGCCGAACGTGGCCCACAGCACGCTTCGCGTCGGGTCCGCGTACAACGCCAGGCCGTGCCGGTGCTCCTGGAAGGTGAAGCGCACCGCCCACGTCGCCCCGCCATCCGTGCTCGCCCACAGCCTCAGCGGCGTGCTCGCGGACGTGAACGTCTGGTACTCCAGGAAGAACACCGTGCTCCCCAGCTCCGCGAAGCTCGCCGGGGATGCCGCTCGGTAATTCCCCAGCGCCACCACGTCCTTCCACGTCTGCCCCCCGTCCGTGGAGCGCTCCAGGTGGTAGCTGCCATCACGGCTCATCTGCGCCAGCAGCGTCCCGTCCCGCAGCACCGCCATCACCCAGAACGACGCCCCGCCC
>NZ_RAWB01000796.1 GCF_003612055.1 Corallococcus llansteffanensis | reverse complement strand
GGGGTGGGGGAGGGGGATGCACCTTGCGCGAACACCGGCCCGGGAAGGCCAGCGCTCAGGAGCGCGAGGAGACGGAAGGTGGCGGATGCGACGCGCACGGTACGACCTCGGAAGGCGGCTCTGCCCGACGGCACGAGGTCATACCATCCTTTGCCGGGGGCTGCCCGTTAGGGGGCAAGCCAACCCGGCAGGGAAGCAGGCGGCGATCAGCCGCCCTTGCGCAGCTCCGTGAGGACCAGCTTGGCCACGGCCTTGAGCGTGTCGAACACGCCCACACCGGTGGGGGCCACGGCCTGGTACTCCGGCATGTTCCGGGGGTTGAGCGTCTTGTGCATCTCTTCGGTCGTCACCGCGTTGGGCAGGTCGCGCTTGTTGTACTGCATGACGGCCGGAATCTTGTTCAGGTCGTAGCCCTGCTCGGCCAGGTTGATGCGCAGGTTCTCGAACGATTCCATGTTCGCCTCCATGCGCTCGATCTGGCTGTCGGCGACGAACACCACGCCGTCCACGCCCTTGAGGATGAGCTTGCGGCTGGCGTCGTAGAACACCTGGCCGGGCACCGTGTAGAGGTGGAAGCGCGTCTTGAAGCCGCGGATCTCACCGAGTGACAGCGGCAGGAAGTCGAAGAAGAGCGTGCGGTCCGTCTCCGTGGAGAGCGAGATGAGCTTGCCCTTCGTGTCCGCCGCCGTCTTGTTGTAGATGTACTGGAGGTTCGTGGTCTTCCCGCAGAGCCCCGGCCCGTAATAGACAATCTTGCAGTTGATTTCGCGGGATGAGTAATTGATGAAGGACATGGCTTCCCGGGTTACTCGCTGAAGAGGTTGTCGATATCGTCGTCGGAGATCTCGGCGAACGGCGAACCGGCTCCGGGGCTGTCGGTCTTCTTCACGAGGCTTTCGAAGATCTTCGTCAGCTCGTCGCTGGCCTTCTTGATGCGCAGGCGCACCAGACCCAGGCTCGTGCGGTTGTCGAAGATGACGACCAGCACCACCCGGCTGCCGACGATGGTCATGTAGAGGCTGTCCTTCGCCCCTTCATGGAACTGGTTGGGGAATTCGTTCTCCCCGATCAGCTTCGCCAGTCCGCCCATGGCGGCCACGTTGCCGGCCGTCAGCGACGCGAGCGACGTCGTGTCGATGTTCTGCGTCTGGCCCGCCGAGGAGATGAGCTGGCCGTTCTTGTCGACGAGGAAGACCACCTTCGCGTTCGCGTCCTTCGTGAGCCGGTCGCAAACGGCGTTGATCTTTGTGAACTCCTCTTCGTACATCACCAGTTGCGTGCCCATGGGCGTATGCGCTCCTCAGCGTTCGCTCGCCCCGCTCACGGCGGCGCTCCGATGTTTCTGGAGTGAATCCCGGAGGTTAGACGAGGCGCTACCGACCGTCGTCATGCTTAGCAAAGCAGTTCCACTCCAGCAAGAAGCCAGCCGTGATCCGCGCCGCTTCTTGCTCGAATGACGGTTTCGCGGGTTGGGCCACCTGCCCTCCTTCTCTATACTCCGCCGGGCCTTGCGCCGCCCGATCCCCCTCACCGACATGCTTCCGCGCCTGCTCGTCCTCCTCCTGGCGCTCGTCTGCTCCAGGGCCATCGGGGCCGAGCCGCTCGAACCGGAGCGCGCCTCGCTGCGCCTGCGCTACGGCCTGGCGCAACGCGAAGGTCAGCAGGTGGATGTAGGGCCCGGGCTCACCTACGCCGGGCTGACGCCGAACGATGGCGCGCTGACGTTGACGGGCTGGACGGCGGGCCGGCTGGGGACGTGGCTGGGCGGCCAGGTGGATCTCCAGCGCGAGGCGTTCGACCTCAGGGATGCCGCGGCAGTGCGGGTGACGGGCGGCAGTCTCGCGCGCGGCTCGGTGGGGCCGCGCGGGCGCCTGTTCCTGGGGCCGGTGCGGCTGGAGCTGGGCGCGGGCTACGGCTTCGCGCAGCTGCCGCTGTTCGGCGGGTTCGCTGCCGCGCCGGTGTTGCAGCGGGGCGTGCGGCACGCGGCGCTGGTGTCGGGCCGGGTGCTGGTGGCGCTGCCGGCGGGTTTCCGGCTGGAGGCGCGGGGCGAGGTGCCGCTGACGCTCTCCGCGCACGCCGCGGGGGACCTGAAGGCGTCCTCCACGGGCTACGTCGTCGGGGCGGCGTTGCTGCTCCCGGTGGTGCGCCGGGTGCGGTGGACCGGGACGCTGATGCTGGATGCGCAGCAGGCGCGCGACACGATGACGCTGGAGGCTTCGGGCCTCCGCTCCGAGCAGCGGCTGCGGCGCCTGGGGCTGGCGCTGGAGCTGGCGTGGCGGGACGACGCGCGGGCGTCGCCGCTCGTCGAAGGCCCGCGTCAGGGCTTCGTCCCGATGCGGGTGGTGGACGCGGAGACGGGCGCGCCGCTGGCCGGGGCCCGGGTGCTGGTGCCTTCCTTGAGGAGCCCTGGCACGAGCGAGGAGCTGGTGACGGACGCGCAGGGCGAGGTGCGGGCGCTGCTGCCGTCGGGCGCGCAGTCCGCGCGGGTGAGCGTGGAGGGCTATGAGGAGGTGACGGAGAGCGCCACCGTCAGCGACTCGGAGGAGAACGCCCCCGTCCAGGTCCGCCTGCGCAAGAAGGCGCCGGTGCCGACCACGGGGGCCCTGAAGGTGGCGGTGGTGCAGGGCAAGGCCGGCGTGCCCCTGCCGGACGTGCGCGTCACCGCGGGCACCGCCGCGCTGCGCACGGACATGCGGGGCGAGGCGCTGCTGGAGGGGCTCGAGCCCGGGCCGGTGGCCGTCTCCGTGCAGGCCCCGGGCTTCCGCCCGGCGGAGGAGGCCGCGGTGGTGGTGGTGGGGCAGGCCTCCGAGCTGCGGGTGGTGCTGTCCCCGGTGCGAGCGAAGGCCGAGCTGGCCACGCTGCTGGGCCAGGTGCGCAGCGCCCGGAGCGGACGGCCCCTGGTGGCGACGGTGTCCATCCCGCAGGCGAAGGTGCGCACGCGCACGGACAAGTCCGGCGGCTTCACCGCGCGCGTCCGTGGCGGCACGTACCGCATCACGCTCTCCGCGCCCGGACACGTGTCGCAGACCAAGACCGTCACCGTGCGCGTGGGCGAGCAGGCCATCTTCAACGTCGATTTGTTCCCGAGGGGCCGGTGAGTCGCGAGGCCGTCCGCCCGCGCCCCCCGTCCGCCGCCGAGGTCTCAGTGAGTCCTGTCCGCATCCTGGCGCTGTCGCTGCTCGTCCTCGTCGCTGGCTGCTCGGGGTGTGAGCGCGAAGAGGCGCCGAAGCCCGCGCCCGTGGCCGAGGTGGACGCGGGGGCCCCGGCGCCGCTCGCGCAGTTGGAGGGCCTGTCCGGCGACGTGCGCCTGGAGCGCGCGGGCAAGGTGGGGCCGGCCGTGGCGGGGCCGTTGCTCGCGGGCGACGCGGTGGAGACGGGCGACCAGGGCTCCGCGGTGGTGCGCTTCCCGGGCGGACGGACGGTGGAGGTGGGCCGCGAGGGCCGCTTCGCGCTGGGCTCGGACGCGACGGGCGTGGTGATGAAGGTGGAGCGCGGCATCGTGCTGTCG
>NZ_RAWB01000795.1 GCF_003612055.1 Corallococcus llansteffanensis | reverse complement strand
CGCCTCCCCCGCCCACCTGGCCTACGTCATCTACACCTCCGGCTCCACCGGACAGCCCAAGGGCGTGATGATTCAGCACCGCTCGGTGCTCAACCTCGCGCACGCACTGCAACGCACCGTCTACGCCAGCCAGCCCCAGGGGCTGCGAGTCACCGTCAACGCGTCCTTCTCCTTCGACGCCTCCGTCAAGCAGCTGCTGCAGGTGGCCCATAGCCACTGCCTCTACCCGGTGCCCGAGGCGTTGCGACTACAGCCCCCGGAGTTGCTGAAGTGGCTGCACCAGAATGAGGTGCAGGTGCTCGACTGCACGCCGTCGCTGCTGCGGCCGCTGCTGGAGGCGGGGCTGCTGGAGCAGAGGCCCGCGCTCCGGCTGGTGCTGGTGGGCGGTGAGGCGATTGACGAGCGGCTGTGGGCCCAGCTCGCCCAGGCGCCCGCCACCGGCTTCTTCAACGTCTACGGCCCCACCGAGTGCACCGTGGACACCACCGTCTTCCAGGTACGGGCGGACGCCTCGCCCACCCTGGGGCCGCCACTGCCCAACGTGTCCACCTACGTGCTGGACGCGCACCTGCGCCCGCTGCCGGTGGGCGTGCCCGGAGAGCTCTTCATCGGCGGCGAGGGCCTGGCACGCGGCTACCTGCACCGCCCCGAGCTCACCGCGGAGCGCTTCATTCCGAACGCCTTCTCCCCCATGCCCGGCCAGCGCCTCTACCGCACCGGCGACAAGGCGCGCTGGAGGGCGGACGGGACGCTGGAGTCCCTCGGCCGCATCGACTTCCAGGTGAAGCTGCGCGGCTTCCGGCTGGAGTTGGGCGAGGTGGAGGCGGCGCTGCGGCGGCTGCCCGGAGTGCGTCAAGCCCTGGCCCTGGTGCGCGAGGACTCGCCGGTGGGGCCCGTGCTGGTGGCCTACCTGACGGCCCAGCCGGGCCTCACGCTGGATGCGGCCAGCATGAGGGCTGCCCTCAAGCAGCACCTGCCCGACTACATGGTGCCTTCGGCCTTCGTCCCGCTGGAGGACTTCCCCCTCACGCCCAACGGCAAGGTGGACCGCAAGGCCCTGCCAGCGCCGGACGCCTCCCTCACGACGGCCTACGTCGCGCCTCGCAATGACGTGGAGCAGAAGCTCGCCTCCATCTGGTGCGAGGTGCTGCGCGTTCCCCGCGTGGGCCTGCACGACGACTTCTTCGCCCTGGGCGGCCACTCGCTGCTGGCCACCCAGCTCGTCTCCCGCATCCGCTCCACCTTCTCGGTGGAGCTGCCCCTGCGCGCCCTCTTCGAAGCCACTTCGCTGGAGGCCTTCGCCGCACGCCTGCAGGCCGCGCTCCAGTCCTCGGCCACCACGACGCTTCCTCCGCTGGTGCCCACGGAGAAGAACGGGCCGCAGCCGCTGTCCTTCTCGCAGCAGCGGCTGTGGTTCCTGCACCAGTTGGAGCCCGACAACGTCGCCTACAACCTGCCCTGGGCCCTGCGGCTCTCCGGCCAGTTGGAAGCGGAGGCCCTGCGTCGCACCTTCGAGCTCCTCGTGCACCGCCACGAGTCGCTGCGCACTACCTTCGCCCTGGCCCAGGGTGAGCCCATCCAGCTCATCCATCCGCCCGCGGCCTGGAAGCTGGAAGTGGACGACCTGACGGCCCTGGCGCCCGATCAGCGCGAGGACGAGGCCGTACGCCTTGCGATCCAGGAAGCACGCCGCCCCTTCCACCTGGAAGCCGGCCCACTCTTCCGGACGCGCCTGCTGCGGCTCGCGGGCGACGAGCACGTCCTGCTGATCAACACGCACCACGCCATCTCGGATGGATGGTCCGTCGGCGTGCTGGTTCGCGAGGTTTCCGCCGTCTATAGCGCGGTGGCCTCGGGGCAAGCGCCCTCCCTGACTCCGCTTCCCATCCAGTACGCGGACTACGCGGTCTGGCAGCGCGGCTGGCTGCAAGGCGACGTGCTGCGCCAGCAACTGGAGTGGTGGAAGGGGCTGCTCGCGGGAGCCCCCACGGCCCTGGATCTGCCCACCGACAGGCCCCGCCCTCCGGTCCAGACCTTCCGCGGCACCCACGTCCCCGTTCGCCTTCCGCTCCACCTCTCCGAGCAGCTCAAGGCCCTGGCTCGCCGCGAAGGGGCCACGCCCTTCATGCTGCTGCTGGCGGCCTTCCAGCTCCTGCTGCACCGCTACACGGGCCAGGACGACATCCTCGTCGGCTCCCCCATTGCCGGCCGCACTCACGCGGAGACCGAGAGCCTCATCGGCTTCTTCGTCAACACGCTCGTCCTGCGCGCTCGCATCGACTCCCGCGAGTCCTTCCTCCAACTGCTCCAGCAGGTGAAGGCCACCACCCTGGGCGCCTACGAGCACCAGCACCTGCCCTTCGAGAAGCTCGTCGAGGAGCTGCAGCCTCAGCGCGACCTGAGCCGCCCGCCGCTCTTCCAGGCCATGTTCGCCCTGCAGAATCAGGACTCCGGCGGCACCGTGCCTCGACTGGGTGACCTCGCCGTCCAGCCGCTCACCATCAGCGGCAGCGCCTCGCGCGTCGAGCTCTCCATGGGCCTGGCGGAGACGCCCGAGGGCTTCTCCGGCATCCTTGAGTACAACTCCGACCTCTTCGACGAAGCCACCATCCTGCGCTTCATCGGCCACTTCCAGGTGCTCCTCCAGGCCCTGGCCCAGCAGCCCCAGCGCGCGCTCGCGTCCCTTCCAATTCTCACCGAGGACGAGCGTCGTCAGGTGCTCGTGGACTTCAACGACGTGCGCGCCGACTTCCCGCGCGACGTCTGCATCCACGACCTCATCTCCGCCCAGGCGCGCCAGACGCCAGATGCTCCGGCCCTCCGCTTCCAGGACTTCCAGCTGACGTACCGTCAGTTGGAAGAGCGCGCCAACCAGCTGGCCGGCTACCTGCGCTCACTGGGCGTCGGCCCGGAGGTGCGCGTCGCGCTCCTCTTCGAGCGCTCACCGCACTCCATCATCTCCCTCCTCGCCACACTCAAGGCGGGCGGCGCCTACGTGCCGTTGGATCCGACCTATCCGCCGGAGCGCCTGGCCTTCATGGTCGAGGACGCCGCGCCTCGTGTCCTCCTCACCCAGCACTCCCTCGCCTCGCTCTCCGCGTCCCTGTCCTCGGAACTCGAGCACTCCGTCCCGCACACCGTCGACCTGGACTCCGACTCCACCCAGGCCCGCGTCGCCGCCTTCCCGTCGCTGCCGCCACCGCCCCTGGCAGGACCGGACTCGCTGGCCTACATCATCTACACCTCCGGCTCGACGGGCCGCCCCAAGGGCACCCTCATCGCGCACCGAGGCCTGTGCAACACCGCCCTCGCCTGCATCCGCTCCCTGGGCGTGGGCCCCTCCTCGCGCGTCCTCCAGTACTCCGCTCCGGGCTTCGACATCTCCGTCTGGGAAACTTTCCAGGCGCTCGTCTCCGGCGCATGCCTCGTGCTCGCCCCGCGCGAGCAACTGCTTCCCGACGCTCCACTGCGCGCCCTCATCGACTCGCAGCAGATAACCCATCTCACCGCGACGCCCTCCGTCC
>NZ_RAWB01000794.1 GCF_003612055.1 Corallococcus llansteffanensis | reverse complement strand
GGACGGGCCTGGGCAGGCCCGCACGCTCGCGCGGGAGCGGGGCCCCGCCATGAACCCCTTCGCCTCGCCGACGGATTCGCTCGCGGACCTCGTGGAGGGACTGCGCGACGACATCACCCGGCGCTGGGTGGCGCGGGTGGGGGCGTCCTTCGGGGATGCACCCTCCGCCTTCCACGAACGGCTGCAGGGGCTGCACCGGCTGGTGGACGCGCTGGTCCTCCTCCTGCGCCAGAGCGTGGAGGATGACTGGGCCCTGGAGCCCGCCCGGGCGGAAGGCCGGGAGCTTGGCCGCAAGCGCTTCCAGTCCGGAGGTCGGGTGGAGACGCTGGTGGAGGAGTACGGCCTGCTGCGCGAGGTCCTCCTGGAGGCACTGGAGACCTCCCACCGCCCGCTGGAGCCGAAAGCGATGCGGGCGCTCTGGCGCGCGCTGGACGGCTCGCTGACGGAGGCGGTGGTCCACTACATCCGCGAGCACGAACAGGCGCTGCGGGCGCGGGAGCAGCGGCTGCAGACCATCCTCGACCATGCCCCGGCGGCCATCTACGCGAAGGACGCGCAGGGACGGTACCTCTTCATCAATCACCCCTTCGAGGTCATCTCCGGTCATGAGCGACAGGCCGTGCTGGGGCGCTCGGACCTGGAGCTGTTCCCCCGGGAGACGGCGGAGCGCTTCCTGGACAACGACCGGCAGGTGCTGGCGGCGCGCAAGTCGCTGGTGTTCGACGAACTGGTGCCCCAGTCCGACGGGCTCCACATCTACCACACGCTGAAGTTCCCCCTGCCCACCGTCGCGGGCGAGGATGCGTGGGCCGTGTGCGGCGTGTCCATGGACATCACCGCCACGCGCGTGCTGCGCCAGGAGCTGGACGAGGTCCGCGAGCAGCTCCAGCGCGTGCTCACCCAGCTCCCCGTCGTCCTGTGGGCCTTCGATGCGCAGGGCATGATCACCCTCTTCGAGGGCACGGGCGTGACGACCGGGCAGGCGCCCATCCTGGGGCGGCGCGGGAGCTCCGTGTTCGAGCTGTTCCGGGAACGGCGGGACGTGGTGGAGCTCATCCACCGCGCGCTCGCCGGGGAGCGTCTGTCGGCGGAGCTGTTCCTCTTCGGCGTCTGGTTCGAGGTCCGCTTCCTGCCGGTGTTCGGCCCGGGCGGGCGCGTGGTGAGCGTGTCGGGCGTGTCGCTGGACATCACCGAGCGCCGTCGGGCGGAGCAGGAGCTGCGCACCTCGGAGACGCGCTACCGGCTGGCCACGCTGGCCACCCGCGACCTCATCTGGGACTGGGACCTGGTCACGAATGAAATCAGCTGGAGCGAGCTGTCCGCGCACATCCTGAGGCTGGACACGTCCCGGGGCCTGCCTCGCATGAACATCGACTGGTGGACGAACAGCCTGCACCCCGAGGACCGCGAGCGCGTCAGCCGGGGAATCGAGGAGGCCATCCGCAGCCCGGAGGGCCACTGGCAGGCGGCGTACCGGCTGCGACGGGGCGACGGCACCTGGGCCTTCATCGAGGACCGGGGCCGCGTGGTGAAGGACCTGCGCGGCCAGCCGGTGCGCATGGTGGGCGCCATGCAGGACGTCACCGGCCGGCACGAGGCGGAGATGGAGGCGAAGCGGCGCGCGGAGTTCGAGCAGCTGCTCATCGGCATCGTCGGGCACGACCTGCGCAACCCCATCTCCGCCATCACCATGGCGGCCACGGTCCTGGCCCGGCGCGAGGACGCGGATCCGCGCGACCAGAAGGCCGTCGCCCGCATCCTCGCCAGCGCCGAGCGGGCCCGCCGCATGCTGCGCGACGTGCTGGACTTCACCCAGGCCCGGCTGGGCGGCGGCATCCCCATGACCCCCCTCGGGGTGGACCTGATGGAGCTGGTGCGCCAGGTGATGGACGAGGTGCAGCAGGCCCACCCCGACCGCCGGCTGGAGGTGGACCACCGGGGAGACGCCCACCTGACGTGCGACCCGGACCGGCTGGCGCAGGTCATCACCAACCTGGTGAACAACGCGCTCGCGTATGGGGATGCCGTCTGCCCGGTGCGCGTGAGGCTGCGCGGCCAGCCGGAAGGGGTGACGCTCACGGTGAACAACCAGGGGCGCCCCATTCCGCACGCCCTGCTGCCGCACCTGTTCGAACCCCTCAAGCGCGCGGAGGTCAGCGAGGGCAACCGCCTGGCGCACGGGCTGGGGCTGGGGCTGTTCATCGTGAAGCACATCGTGGACGCGCACGGGGGCCGCCTGCGCGTGCGCTCCACCGAGCAGGATGGCACCACGTTCCTCGTGCACCTGCCGCGTCACTCACCGCTGGAGGGCCGCGAGTGATCAGGCCCGGGAGCGCCAGACGAGCGCGCCCACGGCGGCCACCAGCACGGGCAGCACCCCGGCAGTGAGCAGCGCGCCGTGCGGCCCGGCCGTCTCCAGCATCGCGGCGACGAGGCCGCTGCCCAGGCTGAGGCCCAGCGCGAAGCAGGCGTTGGAGAGCGCGAAGCCCTCCGCCTGACGGCTCTCCGGGAGCTGGCGCTGCAGCAGCGTCGCCTGCATCGCCGCCTGGGGCGCCAGGAAGATGCCCGCCGCCGCCAGCGCGCCGCCCAGCGCCCAGAGGTCCGTCACCCGCGCCAGCGGCACGAGCAGCACGCCCCACAGCGCGAGGAACAGCATGCACCGGCGCAGGATGACGCCGTCCCCGGTGACGCGACCCTTCAGCGTGCTGGTGTACAGCAGTCCTCCCACGGCGCTCGCGGCGGACAGGAGCGCGGTGAGGCCACCCCAGGCCTCGGGGCGCGAGCCCACCTGGACGAGCCGGGGCGGCAGCGCGGCGTCCACCACGCCCCAGCTCACCCCGACCGCCAGCGATGACAGGTACAGCAGCCGGGGCAGCCCCTGGAAGAAGGGCGCGAGCGACGCCAGCGTCGCGGCCACCGGAGGCCCGGACGGGGGCTCGCGGTCCGGCAGGAAGAAGTTGAGCACCAGCGCCGAGAGCCCGGTCAGCGCGATGGCCGCCACGCCCAGGGTGGCGTGGGCCAGCGCGAGCACGCCCACCAGCGACGGGCCGAGGATCCACTGCACCTCCATCAGCACCGCGTCGATGGCGAACGCCGCCTCCAGCCGCGCCTTCGGCACCAGCGCGGGGAGGAGCGCGCGGTAGGCCGCGACCACCCCCGCGGGCACCACGCCGCCCACCACCGACAGCGGCAGCAGGACCCACAGCGAGGCCTGGAAGAAGCACGCGAGCGCGAGCGCGAGGAAGACCGCGGCCTGGGCGAGCAGCGGACCGCGCAGGCCGCCCGGCAGACGCCGACGGTCCAACGTCCGGCCCCGGAACGGCGCCGCCGCGGCCATGCCCAGGGCGTAGCCGCTGGCCATCCACGCGCCCTGCGAGAACGCGCCCGTGGCCTGCTCGCCGGCCAGCAGCAGCGCGAAGGGCGCCATCGTCCCGCCGAGCCGCGCGAACGAGCTGGCCATCACCCAGCGGCGCCAGCCAGGCTCGCCCCACAGCTCCCGCTGGGCCTGCCACGGGCCGGACAGCCCGCCGTCCGCCCCCAGTACCC
>NZ_RAWB01000793.1 GCF_003612055.1 Corallococcus llansteffanensis | reverse complement strand
CCCGTGCCCAAGCCCCAGCCGGAGCGCCCTCCCCCGGAGTCGGAGTGCCTCTACGTGGCCGCCATCCTCCGGGAGCCCCGGCTGCTCGCCCGGGACACGTTCCGGGTATGTGATGAGCTGTCCCACATGGGCCTGCGGATGGTGCTGGCGCAGGCGACGTCCGGGCAGGGGCTGGAGGAAGCGCTCTTCGAGGCGACGGAGGTCGTCAAGCGGGCACTGCTGGAGGCCGGCCGGCGGCTTTCCGCCGGGGGCTCCGAGCTGGAGGGGGAGTTCGTCCAGGTGTGCCGGGACATCATGGTACGGCGCATCGACGAGCGGCTCGTTTATATAAAGCGGGCGACGGAACAGACGCCGGGGGCTTTTGATTTGACAGAAGAGACGCGGCAGCTCCTGTCCGAGCGCAAGGAGCTTCTGGCGCTCCGCAAGCGCGTCCTGGACGAGCTGAAGCCCGCTTCCTCGGGAACGGGAACAAAGGCACCAATGCAACCGGTTTGAGTTCGCGTTTGTAAGAAAGCTCGACTTTGCGGTAGATCGGCCGGCTCGCCCAGGCCAAAGCACCTGATTTTCTTAAGGAGAAGTACCCGAATGCCGACGCAGAAGCCCTCCAAGGCATCCGTGAAGCCCACCAAGAAGAAGGTGGATCCGGTGATCCGCAAGAAGAAGGCACCGGACAGCCCTGTGGCGAAGGTGACGAAGGCTGCGGATGCCGAGGACAAGGAGCTGGTGGCGAAGGAAGCCCCCGCCGAGGCAACCGAGAAGATCAAGAAGAAGAAGGGTGTGGCCGCCCTCGCCGACGACGTGGACCCCGAGGAGGCCGCTGAAGAGGCCGCCGCCGCCGTCCAGGTCGACCCCGACGCCGTCGAGGACGACGTGGAGGAGGACCCGGTCGCCGAGCGCAAGGAAGTCAAGGACCTGCTCGCCGCCGGCCGCGAGAAGGGCTTCCTCACCTACGACGAGGTGAATGACGCCCTGCCCGCCGACATCGTGTCGTCCGATCAGATCGACGACGTGATGAGCATGTTCGGCGACAACGACATCGAGATCGTCGACGCGCAGAAGGCCGCGCAGTCCAACGAGATCAAGCCCACCGTCGCGGTCGAGGAAGAGAAGGAAGACCAGGACGAGGACGAGAAGGACGAGGACGACGAGCCGGGTGGCAAGTCCAACGACCCCGTCCGCCTCTACCTGCGCAAGATGGGCAGCGTCAGCCTCCTCACCCGCGAGGGCGAGGTGGAGATCGCCAAGCGCATCGAGGAGGGTGAGAAGGAAGTCCTGCGCGCCCTGCTCGCCTGCCGCGTCGCGGTGGCGGACATCCTGGACATCAGCAACCGCCTGAAGACGGGCAAGCTGCGCGTGCGCGACGTCATCAAGGACGCGCCCGAAGAGGCCCAGTCGGAGAACGCTGAAGAGGCCGTCGAGGAGGTCTCCGAGGCCGAGGCTCCCGCGCAGCTCGCGCAGAGCGAGCTGAACAAGATCGAGCAGATCTCCAAGCAGATCGAGCGCTTCCGCAAGTTCGCCAAGGACTGCGAAGTCCTGGAGGAGGAGCTCTCCGGGAAGAAGAAGCTCACGGAGGTGCGCAAGAAGGAGCTGAAGCAGGAGGTGAAGGACCTTCGGACCAAGATGATGGAGGTCCTGGAGGAGATGCGGCTGAACAAGAAGCAGGTGGACCGCATCGTCGTGAACCTCAAGGGCCTCATCGAGCGCGTGGAGAAGGCGGAGGAGGAGCTGGGCGACCTGGAGCGTCGCTACGGCGTCTCCATGAAGGACCTGCGCCCTCAGCTCAAGGAGTCGCGCGAGAACCCGAACATCGCCAAGAAGCTCCAGAAGCAGCTCAACTTCACCCCGGAGCAGCTGGAGATCCTGGACCGCGACGTGCGTACCGCGGTGCGGAAGATCAAGCGCGTGGAGGAGGAGGCGAACCTCCCGGTGGACGCGCTGCGCCGCAACTACGACGCCATCCGGCTGGGTGAGAAGCGGGCGGAGCGCGCGAAGAGCGAGCTGGTGGAGGCGAACCTGCGCCTCGTGGTCTCCATCGCGAAGAAGTACACGAACCGCGGCCTGCAGTTCCTGGACCTCATCCAGGAGGGCAACATCGGCCTGATGAAGGCGGTGGACAAGTTCGAGTACAAGCGCGGCTACAAGTTCTCGACGTACGCCACCTGGTGGATCCGTCAGGCCATCACCCGCGCCATCGCGGATCAGGCCCGCACCATCCGCATCCCGGTGCACATGATCGAGACCATCAACAAGCTCATCCGCACGAGCCGCTACCTCGTGCAGGAGATTGGCCGCGAGCCGACGCCCGAAGAGATCGCGGAGAAGATGGAGCTGCCGCTCGACAAGGTGCGCAAGGTCCTGAAGATCGCCAAGGAGCCCATCTCCCTGGAGACGCCCATTGGCGAGGAAGAGGACAGCCACCTGGGCGACTTCATCGAGGACAAGAGCCTCGTGTCTCCGGCGGACGCGGTCATCAACATGAACCTGGCCGAGCAGACGCGGAAGGTGCTCGCCACGCTCACGCCGCGCGAGGAGAAGGTCCTGCGCATGCGCTTCGGCATCGGCGAGAAGAGCGACCACACGCTGGAAGAGGTGGGTCAGGACTTCGAGGTGACGCGCGAGCGCATCCGTCAGATTGAAGCCAAGGCGCTGCGCAAGCTGCGTCACCCCAGCCGCTCCAAGCGCCTGCGCTCGTTCGTCGAGAGCTAGACCGCTGAACCAGGTTGTCCTGAAGGCCCCCGCTCCCGCTTCGTGGACCGGGGGTCTTCTCGTTTTCGCTCCGAGGTCCCCGCGTGCCTCCGAAGAAGCCCGCCGCTCCCCTGTCCTTCCACGAGAACGTGATCCGCCAGGTGCGCTCCATCCCCCGGGGCGAGGTGCGCTCGTACGCGCAGGTGGCGCTCTACGCGGGACGACCCGGCGCGGCGCGCGGGGTGGGGCGGGAGTTGAAGCTGCTGCCGGGCACGGCCACGCAAGTGCCCTGGTGGCGCGTCATCCGTTCGGACGGGACGCTGGCGCCCCCGGTGGCGCACGAGCAGGCGCGCCGGCTGCGCCTGGAGGGCGTCACCGTGGCGGAGCGTGGGCAGGTGTTCCGCGTGGCGCTGAAGGACCGCGAGGACAGCTGACGACGGGGCCTTGCCAGGGGCGCGCGCACGGGGAGATAGTCAGCCCGCGCCGCGCGAGGATGTCCGTCGCGTCTGGCGTTGCAAATCCGAGGGGGCCCTTAGCTCAGCGGTTAGAGCTGTCGGCTCATAACCGATTGGTCCCTGGTTCGAATCCAGGAGGGCCCACCTTCCTCTCCCTCGCCTGACGTCTCGGAAAGCGCCGCGGAGGCTTCGAGAGCACCTCGGCAAGGGCCACCTCCGCTCAGACAGCCAGGGAACTGGACCTGACGGAGCAGGCGAAGACCGACCGGAACGGGGCAAGCCGAGAGCGCTAATGACAGTGGAGCGCGAGGCTCTCTCCCGCGCATCCCGCGACCCCGGCATTGATCGGGTGGGGCTCAGACGGCAATCGCTGGCAGCCAGACACCCATTCCCTCTCTTGAGAGACAGAGTAGGTTG
>NZ_RAWB01000792.1 GCF_003612055.1 Corallococcus llansteffanensis | reverse complement strand
GAGGAGGACGGCGAACCGCCCGCCCCCTCCGTCCCCTCCTCGACCGCGCGGGACTACGACGCCCGAATCTGATCCACCACCGGCTTGAGCACGGTGGCCGCGAACTCGGCCAGCGTGGTGGGCGTGGTGGTCTCCTTCGAGCGAGGCTCGGCGGCGTCCATGCGGCCGTCCTTGATGGCGCCGTACATCTCCGTGAACGCATCCGCCATCCACGCCGGCAGGCCCATGCCCTTCAGGCTGCCGCGCATGTCCTCCACCCCCACCTGCATGTACTTCACGGGCCGCCCCAGTGCCTGCGTCAGGATGGCCGCCGCCTCCGGGTAGGTGAGGTCCTGGGGCCCGTGCACGCCCAGGTTGCGGTGACCCGTCCACGACGCGTCGGTCAGCACCTCCGCCGCCTTGGTGGCGATGTCCGCCACGGCCACCATCTGGAACTTCTTCTCCGGCCCCGCGACGTTGTAGATGTGGCCCGCCTTGGCGAGCGCCTGCACGTCGCGCAGGAAGTTCTCCATGAAGAAGCCCGCGCGCAGGGCGGTGACGTTCGGCGACACCGCCTTGAAGGCCTCCTCCACCGGCTTGAGCGCGGACACCGGCCCGCTGCCGGGGCCGTTCTGCGCGCCCACGCTGGAGAGCACCACCACGCGCTGCACGCCGTGCGCCTTCACCAACGCCGCCGTCTGCTGCGCCACCTTCGCTGACCAGTCGAGGAAGTCCGGGCGGGCCGGCGGAGGCGACAGCCAGAACAGCGCCTCCGCGCCCTGGAGGGCCGCGTCCATCGTGGCCTTGTCCTCGATGGAGCCCTGCACCAGCTTCGCCCCCTGCTTCACCAGGTCCGACACCTTCTCCGGGTTGCGGGAGATGATCGTGACCTTGCGGCCCGAGTGCAGGAGCTTCTGGACGAGGGGACGACCGATGTTGCCATTCGGGGTGTTGATGACGATGGACATGGACTGCCTCCAGCGACAGCGAGATGGCGCAACAGTGCCCCCACGACCGCCATGAAGCCACTGCATGCTATGCATGTGACCATGCGCCGCCTTCATGAAACCCGGACGCCGGTTCCTGACGAGGTGGACCTCGCCGGCATCAACCTCAACCTGCTGGTGGCGCTGGACGCGCTGCTGCGGGAGGCGCACGTCACCCGCGCCGCCGCCCGCGTGGGCCTCACCCAGTCCGCGATGAGCCATGCGCTGGCCCAGTTGCGGGAGCTGCTGGGCGACGCGCTCCTCATCCGGGGCCGGGGTGGCATGGTGCTGACACCGCGCGCGGAGCAGCTCACCGCGCCGCTCCGGCGGGGTCTGGTGGAGCTCCAGCGTGCCCTGCGCAGCGAGCCCGCGTTCGAGCCCGCCACGGCGACGCGCCGCTTCACCGTGGCCACGCGCGACTACTTCGGCTCCGTGCTGCTGCCCTCCGCGCTGGAGCTGCTGGGCCGCGAGGCGCCCGGCGTGGACCTGTCCGTGCTGCACGTGGAGAACAGCACCTACCCCGCGCTGCTGGAGAGCGGCGAGGTGGACCTGACCGTCGTCACGCCGCCGGTGGAGTCGGGGCCCGGCCTGCGCCAGCAGAAGCTGTTCACCGAGGACTTCGTCTGCGTGGTGCGCAAGGGCCACCCCAAGGTGCGGCGCGGGATGGACCTGGACACGTACCTGGAGCTGTCCCACGTCCTCATCAGCCCGCGCGGCGACGGCGTGGGCGCGGTGGACGTGGCGCTGGCCCAGCGAGGCCTGCCCCCGCGCCGCATCGCCCTGCGCGTGCCGTACTTCCTCATCGCCCCGCTGGTGGTGACGCGCTCCGACCACGTCCTCACCGCGCCGCGCCGCCTCATCGCCGCGTTCAGCGAGGCCTATCCGCTCCAGGTCTTCCCCCCGCCCCTGCCCGTGCGCCCCTTCGACATGATCCAGGTCTGGCATGAACGGTTCGACGGAGACCCGGCCCACCAGTGGCTGCGCGGCCTGGTCGCACGCGCCGTCGGGGCCGCGCATCCGGTGTCACGAAACACCCGGAGTTCACGTCGGGTGCGGCGCACGACAGCTTCCTGACACTCGGGGGCCGCGATACTGAACGCCGGTGCACAGGTGGGGGAGCATCGCATGGGGGGCATCGTGTAGGGTGCGACCCATGAATCCAGAGAAGCTTGTCTTCGCCCAGACCGTCGACGCCCTCTTCGTCCGAGCGCTGGAGAACCGCCTGACGCCCGCGTGCGTGGAGCACCTGAAGCGGGCGGGGCTGGACCTCGACGCGAAGCTGGAGCGCACCTACACCCTGGAGCAGTGGCGCGAGTTCCTGCGCATCGCGGCCGGCCACGTCTACGGCGGCGTGCCCGCGGAAGCGGCGTACTACTCGCTGGGCGAGCGCTTCATGGATGCCTACTTCGGCACCTTCTTTGGCCGCGCGCTCCTGGGCGTGGGCCGGCTCGCGGGCCCCCGGCGGATGCTGCTGCGCGCGGACCTGGGCTTTCGCGCCGGTAACAACTTCAGTGAGGTCAAAATCGTCGAGCGCAGCGCGACTTCGCTGGAGCTGTGGATGAACGACGTGCTGGCGGATCAGCCGACGTTCGCGGCGGGTCTGCTGTCGCGCGCGGTGGCGCTGTGCGGCGGCTGGCGGGTGGTGGCGCTGCCGGAGGGGTTCGACGGCACTTCGGCGACGTACCACCTGCGCTGGAGCGAGGCGCCGTCCGAGGGGGCGCTCAGCGCCACTGAGGATGGGTCCGCAGGCGACGCTCGACCTCAGGCGTGAGGGTGGCCCCATGCGGGGCCCGGGAGGACGAGCGCTCCCAGCGCTCCAACCACCGGGCTCCCAGTGGGGAAACCAGGGATTCGAAGCGGGTCGAGGCCACGGTGGTCTCCCCCTTGGCGCCGGTGGACACGCCGGCGCCCACGAAGAAGCCGGCGAGCAGCAGGGTGACGCGGGTGGGCGTGGCCGCGCTGTAGGTGAGCAGCAGGGCCCCCTCCCCGTCCTCGCGGCAGTGTCGGCGCACCCGGGTGAGGACGGCCTCGGTCCACATGTCCGGGTTCGAGGCCGGGGAGAACGGGTCGAAGAAGACGAGGTCGGCCATGGGCAGCGCGCTGTCCAGGTACGGCACGGCGTCCCCGAGCTTGAGGGTCCACTGGATGCCGGGCTCTGCCCAGGCGCCGTCGCGCATGAGGGCCTCCGCGGCAGCGCGGAAGGGCTGGAGGAAGGGGAAGCCCTCGGCATCCGCGAGCGCGAGGCGCAGTGGGGCCAGGTCCACCTCGAAGCTGACGACGTGCAGGTCGCGGGCGCGCTCCGGGCCCAGTTCGCGGGCGCGGGTGAGCGCGGCGACGGCGTTGGTGGCGGCGCCCAGGCCCACGTCGTGGATGACGAGCGGCGGGCCGGGCTTGCGCAGCCGATCCGCGAGGGCGGGTTGATCCACGTAGAGGCGCAGGGCCTCCTGCCACGGGCCGACGGCCGGGTGCATCACCTCGCCGTGGCCCAGGTGGCGCACGGCGCGGTGGCCGTTGCGGAGGGTGACGAGCTCGAAGTCGCCGTCGCGCGGATGGGAGGGCTCGGACATGGGGCGCGGGTTCCTGGCCTGGAAG
>NZ_RAWB01000791.1 GCF_003612055.1 Corallococcus llansteffanensis | reverse complement strand
CGGGTGACGTCATGACATCCACTCCTTGAAACGGAAGAAGCCGAGGAAGCCGGCGTTGGCCGGCACGGGGCGCCACTCGAGCGGCGCCTGCGTGGCGAGCGAGTCCAGGACACCGGTGCGCACGGCCGCGCCCGGCTCACCCGGGTGGTAGACGACGCGCGCGGGGGCATGGGCCCGGTCCTCCGGGCGCACCACGAGCATCAGGTGGAAGACGGGCCCCGCGTCGTGCTCCTGGCGGAAGGCCACCACGTCCCCGGTGCGCAGCGCTTCGCGCGTGGCCGCGTCCCGCCCCAGCGCGCTGAAGTTGCGCGCGAGCAGCGTCTCCGCGTCCGCGAAGTCGGAGGGCTCACCGCGCGCGTCCTTCCACAGCGGGGACGCGAGCCGCTCGGATGCCACGCGCCGGTAGGCCGTGCGGTACGCGTAGCGGATCAGGCCCGCGCAGTCGCGCTGCGCCGGCTGCCACGCCGTGTCCGGAGCCCGCACCTGCGCGAGCGCCACCTGCGCCACCTCGCGGCGCAGCAGCCGCGCGCGCGTCTCCGGGGAGGCAGGCTCGGAGGAAATCGCCGATGCGACCTCACGGCCGGAGGCCACGCGCGTCTCCGGTGGGACGGGTGCGGAGACGACAGACGATGCGGCCTCACGGCCGGAGGCCACGCGCGTCTCCGGTAGGAGGGGCGCGGAGACGACAGACGATACGGCCTCGCTGCCCGGCGCCGCGCGCGTCCCGGCCTGCTCGGGCACGGACGGGCCCTTCGCCACCGGGGCGGCATGCAGCAGCAGGGAGAGCATCAGGACGCGCATGGGAGGGGCCGGGCCGGGAGCGTCAGGCGCTCCTTCAGTACCCGCCCTCGCCCTCGCCGGAGTCGCCGCTCGCCTGGAGCTCCTTGAGCGCCTCGTCCAGGTTGTCGGGCCAGCTTTCACCCTTGGGCTTCGGGTCGGCGGACGGCACGTAGACCTCCGCCTGTCCGTCGCCCAGGATGTTCACCCACGCGAGCACGCGCGTGGTGCCGGGCGTCGCCAGCGGGATGCGCACGCGGCGGCGGACCTCGCCCGGCGTGCCCTCGAAGAGCGCCAGGTTGAGCGTCGCCACCGTGTGCGCCTTGTCACCGCTGGGCCAGTAGTTGGTCGCGATGAGGTACACGCCCGTGGGCGGCGCGCGGTGGATGTAGAGGTACGGGCCATACGCCGGCTGGTCGAAGTCTCCCCCCTGCGAGTTGAGGAAGAACGTGCCGCCAGACGGGCTGTCCGTGTCCGCCCAGTACACGTGCGCCATCGCCTTCACATCGAGCGAGTCCCCCGCGCTGCTCGCGTCGGTGGGCTCGTAGATGTGCAGGTCCGTGTAGACGCCGTCCGTGTCGCTCGTGAGGATGGCCTTGAGCGGCACCGGAGGCACCTTCGCGTAGCTCGTCGCCTGCGCGCGCGCCGTGCCCCCTTTGTTGGTGGCCATCACCGTGACGATGTTCTTGCCGCTCGCCGCCGGGAACTTGCGGCTGAAGCGCCCGCCCACGGTGCGCATGAGGTAGCGGTCGCCGTTGATGGAGACGACCACCGGATCCACCGTGGTGTCGCTCACCGTGCCTTCGATGAGCAGCATCCGGTCCACCGTCCACCCTCCGGACGGCGCGCTCAGACGCACGGTGGGCAGCTTGTCACCCCTGCCAATGGGCACGCCCTGCTGACGAGCTTGAACCGGCGGCGCCGTCTGCGTCAGCAACGCGGCGAGAAGGACGGAGAGCATCTGCGGGAGCCTGGGAGTGGGAAGCGCGAACCGCGTGTCCGCGAAGGGACACAGCGTGCGGCAAGCTCCCCTCCCATTTCAAGCCACCTGCCATTTCACGACGACACGGCCCGGGCAGGCCCCCCCTCCCGCAACGCCGTCGTCGCAGGTCCCGACCTCGTCCGCGACCGTCCGCCCGCCCGTTCCCAGGCCCCGGCACCCACGGTTCACGGCAGGTGTGCTGGCTTCACCAGGTTCCGCGGGCAGCACTCCGCGGGTCATCCCTGCGCATGCGACCTGCTACGGCGCCGGAGGGCGCTCCCAACCGTGGCTCTCCACGAAGCCCGACACCAGCGCCGCCAGCGTGTCGCGGATCTTCTCCACGTCCGCCGCGGACTTGCCCGCCGTGTCCTCGACCATGGGCCACTCCACGCGCTCCTGGCCCTGCACCACCGGCGCGTCCGCGAAGCCGCCCAGCGTCACCACCACCTGCGCGCCCTTGGCCAGGTCCGCCGTCAACTGCTCCGGCTTCGCACCCGTCATGCTCACGGTGATGTCATTCATCGTGGCGAGCACTTCGGGCTGCACCCGCTCGGCCGGCTGCGCTCCCGCGGCGATCGCACGCGCCTTCGCGGGGTCCGCCATCAGGTTGAAGAACGCCGCAGCGATCTGCGAGCTGCCCGCACTCTGCTTACAAGCGAAGATGACCGTGTTCATCGCACCGCCTTTGGAGTGTTGAGAATCATGAGGTCCAAGCCTTCCAGGGAAGTATCACATCCTGAGTGAGGGAGAAGACAACGCTCGCCCGCATCCCCCAACACCATACAACGCATCGCGTCAACAATGCACGACTGGGTGGCACCTGACTCCGGGCGGGTCACCGCAGCGAGCGGATGGCACCGGGATGCCTAGGTTGCTGGGGTCATGCAAAGCACCCCCTCCTGGGCCTGGATCGTCTTCTGGGCGCTGCTCCTGGCGCTGCTGGTGGTGGACCTGCTGGCCCACCGGGGCGGGCGGGGCCAGTCGCGCCGCGCGGCCGTCCTGTGGAGCCTGGCGTGGGTGGGGTTGGGGCTGGCCTTCTGTGGCTTCGTGTGGGTGACGTTGGGCAGCGAGCGCGGCCACGAATACCTGGCGGCGTGGCTCATCGAGAAGAGCCTCAGCCTGGACAACGTCTTCGTCTTCCTCGTCATCTTCCGCAGCCTGAACGTGCCCTCACGCTACCAGCACGAGGTGCTCTTCCTGGGCATCTTCGGCGCGCTGGTGTTCCGGGCCCTGTTCATCTTCGTGGGCGCGGCGGCGCTGCAACGCTGGGGCTGGGTGTCGTACGTCTTTGGCGCCATCCTGCTCATCACCGCGTGGCGCGTCTTCCGCGAGGACCCGTCCAAGCAGCAGGACAACCGCGTCGTGCAGTGGCTGTCGCGCAGGCTGCCGGTGAGCGACCAGGTGGAGGGGCCGCACTTCGTGGTGAAGCACGGGGGCCGCAGGCTCGTCACGCCGCTCTTGCTGGCGCTCATCGGCCTGGAGGTGACGGACATCCTGTTCGCGGTGGACTCGGTGCCGGCGGCGTTCTCCGTCACCACCGACACGTTCATCCTCTACAGCTCCAACGCCTTCGCCATCCTGGGGCTGCGCGCGCTCTACCTCGTCATCGCCGGGGCGGTGGGGCAGCTGCGCTACCTGCACTACGGCCTCGCGGGGGTGCTGGCGTTCGCGGGCGTGAAGATGGTCGTGGAGGAGTGGGTGCACATCCCGCCGCTCCTGTCGGTGGCCATCATCCTCGTCGTCATCGGCACCGCGGTGGGGGCAAGCCTCGCGCACCGTCCGCGCGAGGTGGAGGCCTGAGG
>NZ_RAWB01000790.1 GCF_003612055.1 Corallococcus llansteffanensis | reverse complement strand
CCCCACGGCCACCGCCGCCCCGGCCCCGTCGGCTGGCGGCGACTTCGCCACCACGATGCGGGTGAAGAAGCGAAACGGGACGGCGGAGCCCGTGGACCTCAACAAGATCGTCCGCGCGGTGGGCAAGTCCTGCGTGGGCCTGTCGCGCGTGGACGTGATGCGCGTGGCCACGAAGACCATCAGCGGCCTGTACGACGGCGCCACCACGCGCGAATTGGACGGGCTGTCCATCCAGACCGCCGCGGCCCTCATCGTGGAGGAGCCCGAGTACGCGCGGCTCTCCGCGCGCCTGCTGTCCACCTTCATCCAGAAGGAGGTCAGCAACCAGGACATCCAGTCCTTCAGCCAGTCCGTCGCCGCGGGCCACAAGCACGGCCTCATCGCGGAGCGCCTGCTCACCTTCGTCCAGGCCAACGCGCGCAAGCTCAACGCCGCCATCGACCCGGTCCGCAACGACCTGTTCGAGTACTTCGGCCTGCGCACCGTCTACGACCGCTACCTGCTGAAGAACCCGCAGACGCGCGAAGTGATTGAGACGCCCCAGGACTTCTTCCTGCGCGTGGCGTGCGCGCTCTCCGGCGACAACGCGCGCGAGGCCATCGAGCTCTACCGCCTGTTCAGCTCGCTGGAGTACCTGCCCAGCTCCCCCACCCTGTTCAACTCCGGCACGCGCCACGAGCAGCTCTCCAGCTGCTTCCTGCTGGACTCGCCCGCGGACGAGCTGGACGCCATCTACAAGAAGTACTCGGACATCGCGATGCTGTCGAAGTTCTCCGGCGGCATCGGCGTGGCGTACAGCCGCGTGCGTGCGCGCGGGTCGCTCATCAAGTCCACCAACGGCCACTCCAACGGCATCGTCCCGTGGCTCAAGACGCTGGACGCGTCCGTGGCGGCGGTGAACCAGGGCGGCAAGCGCAAGGGCGCGTGCTGCGTGTACCTGGAGACGTGGCACGCGGACATCGAGGACTTCCTCGAGCTGCGCGACAACACCGGTGACGAGGCCCGCCGCGCGCACAACCTGAACCTGGCCAACTGGGTGCCGGACCTGTTCATGCGCCGCGTGGAGGCCGACCAGGAGTGGAGCCTCTTCGACCCGAAGGCCACCCCGCACCTCACCGACCTGTTCGGCGACGCCTTCGAGAAGGCCTACGCGGAGGCCGAGGCGCAGGGGCTCGCCGTGCGCAAGGTGAAGGCGCGCGACCTGTACGCGCGGATGATGAAGGTGCTCGCCCAGACGGGCAACGGCTGGATGACCTTCAAGGACATCGCCAACCGCAAGAGCAACCAGACGGGCCAGCCGGGCAACGTCATCCACCTGTCCAACCTGTGCACCGAAATCCTGGAGGTCACGAGCCAGGGTGAGACGGCGGTGTGCAACCTGGGCTCGCTCAACCTGAGCCGCATGGTGAAGGACGGGAAGTTCGACTTCGACCAGCTGCGCGCCAACGCGATGCTCGCGCTCAAGCAGTTGGACCGCGTCATCGACCTCAACTACTACCCCATCACCACCGCCGCGGACTCCAACCGCCGCTGGCGCCCGGTGGGCCTGGGCCTGATGGGCCTCCAGGACGTCTTCTTCCAGCTGCGTCTGCCCTTCGACTCCGTGGAGGCGCGCAACCTGTCGAAGAAGATCTCCGAGGAGATCTACTACGCGGCGCTCGTCACCTCGTCGGACCTCGCGGAGCAGTTCGGCGCCCACCCGGCCTTCCCGGAGACGCGCGCCGCCAAGGGCGAGCTCCAGTTCGACAGCTGGGGCATCGTCCCGGAAGACACGCTGCGCTGGGACGCGCTGCGCTCGCGCATCATGAAGGTGGGCCTGCGCAACTCGCTGATGATCGCCATCGCGCCCACGGCCACCATCGCCTCCATCGCCGGCTGCTACGAGTGCATCGAGCCGCAGGTGTCCAACCTCTTCAAGCGCGAGACGCTGTCGGGCGACTTCCTCCAGGTGAACCGCTACCTGGTGCGCGACCTGCAGCAGCTGGGCCTCTGGAACGAGTCCACGCGCAACCGCATCAAGATGGCGGAAGGCAGCGTGCAGGACCTCACGGAGCTGCCCGAGGAGCTGCGCGCCATCTACCGCACGGCGTGGGAGGTGCCCATGCGCTCGCTGCTGGACATGGGCGCGGACCGCGGCGCCTTCATCGACCAGAGCCAGTCGCTCAACCTCTTCGTGGAGACGCCCAACATCGGGAAGCTGTCCTCGATGTACTTCTACGCGTGGCAGAAGGGGCTGAAGACGACGTATTACATGCGCTCGCGCCCGGCGACCCGCATCGCGAAGACGACCGTGAACCAGGGCGGCCCCACGGTGTCGGCCACGCCCACGCCCGCACCCGCGCAGGTGATGTCCCAGGTCGTCACCGCGGAAGCCGAAGCCGTGGCGTGCTCGCTGGAGAACCCCGAGGCGTGCGAGGCGTGCCAGTAGTCGCGGGCCCGCGTCGTTCCCTTCGCCCCATCCGTCCCGTGCCGTCTTTTGTAAGGGAGTGCTGAAGCAATGCTGCTCGATCCGGGAATGAACCTGACGCTGCGCCCCATGGCGTATCCCGTCTTCTTCGAGATGTACCGCAACGCCATCAAGAACACCTGGACGGTGGAGGAGATCGACTTCTCCACGGACCTGGTGGACCTGCGCTCGAAGATGACGGACGCGGAGCGTCACCTCATCCACCGGCTGGTGGCCTTCTTCGCCACGGGCGACTCCATCGTCGGCAACAACCTGGTGCTCAACCTCTACAAGCACCTGAACGCGCCTGAAGCGCGCATGTACCTGTCGCGCCAGCTCTACGAAGAGGCGCTGCACGTCCAGTTCTACCTGACGCTGCTGGACAGCTACATGCCGGACCCGGCCGAGCGCGCGAAGGCGTTCGCGGCGGTGGACAACATCCCCTCCATCCAGCGCAAGGCGCGCTTCTGCATGAAGTGGATGGACAGCATCCAGTCCATGGACCAGACGCGCTCGCGCGGGGACCGGCGCCAGTTCCTGCTGAACCTCATCTGCTTCGCGGGCTGCATCGAAGGCCTCTTCTTCTTCGCGGCCTTCGCGTACGTGTACTTCCTGCGCAGCAAGGGCCTGCTCAACGGCCTCGCCGCCGGCACCAACTGGGTGTTCCGCGACGAGAGCGCCCACATGGCGTTCGCCTTCGAGGCCATCCAGACGGTGCGCAAGGAGGAGCCGGACCTCTTCGACGCGAGCCTGGAGCGCGACGTGGTGCAGATGCTGCGCGAGGCGGTGGAGTGCGAGACGCAGTTCGCCCAGGACGTGCTGGGCGGCGGCGTGATGGGCCTGTCGGTGCAGGAGATGCGCGGCTACCTGGAGTACGTGGCCGACCAGCGCCTCCAGATGCTGGGCATGTCCCCCATCTTCCACACCAAGAACCCGCTGCACTTCATGGACCTGCAGGACGTGCAGGAGCTCACCAACTTCTTCGAGCGCCGCGTGTCGTCCTACCAGGTGGGCGTGGGCGTGGGCGCCGCGAACGACGTCGTCTTCGACGCCGCCTTCTAGCCTCCCCTCCCCTCCGCCTCCCCACGCCAAGCCGTGCCCCGCTCACGCGAGGCACGGCTTTCGTG
>NZ_RAWB01000078.1 GCF_003612055.1 Corallococcus llansteffanensis | reverse complement strand
GCGTCCGGGCGCCCCCGCAGCCACGCGAGCAGCGCGAACCCGTCCACCCTCGGCAGCGCCAGGTCCATCACCAGCAGCGTCGGGGCCCCGCGCTGCCGCACCTGCTCCTGGGCCTCCGCCCCGTCCCTTGCCACCGTGCCCTCCAGGCCTTCCTGGGTCGCGAGCGCGAGCAGGCTCGCGGCACGGTGGGGGTCGGGCTCGGCGATGAGGGCGTAGCGTGGCATGGCTCGCGGTCCATGGTGCCATGCCTCTCCCCGCTCCGTGTACCGGCGGCGCGCCCTTGTGGGGTGCCCCGCCCGAGAGTGGGCCGGCAGGAGGGGGGCTTCCTACCGCAAGGCCCCCCGGGTCACCCGCGAGGGAAGCGTCCGAACAGGCGCTTGAGGGCGTCGCGCTGACGCTGGAGGTCCTCGGTGCGCGCGACGGACTCCGCGAGCGTCACGAGCACGAGCCCGACGGCTCCGGGCAGGAAGGGCACCACCCAGCCGGGCTCCACCAGCAGCCAGCCCACGAAGGCGGTGTGCGCGACGAGCAGCAGCGCGGCCTGGCCCACCACCGCGCCGAGCGTCCTCGCACGCCCCCGCCGCCACAGCAGCACGGCCAGCAGCACCGCGGTCTCCAGCACGCCCGTGAGCGCGGCCCGGCCCGTGGAGCGCAGCACCCGGCCGGAGCGCAGGTTGTCCAGCGCGAACGCGTGGATCTCCACGCCCGGCACCGCGAGCTGGCCGGGCAGGGTGCTCTGGCCATGCAACCCGGTGGCGGTGACGCCCACGAAGACGATCTTCTCCCGCAGCGCCAGGTCCAACCCCACGGACGACGGCCCCGCGGACAGCACGTCCGCCAGGCTCACGTGCGGCAACCAGTCCGGCGAGGGCAGCCGCATCAGGGGCGCCCCGTCGTCGGTGGCCGCCACGCGCAGCAGCGCCTCCGACTGCTCCGGCCACAGGCGCAGCGCGGTCGCCAGCGCGAGCGAGGGCCACGCGCGCCCGCCCACCTCCACCGCGTAGGGGTAGCGGCGGATGACGCCGTCCGCGTCCACCAGCACGTTGAGCGTCCCACTGCCCCAGGCCGTCAACCGCAGCGGGGCCAGGTTCAGGGTCAGCCCCTTCGCCTTCAGGCGCAGCCCTTCCGCGGGCAGGGGCACCGGGGCCAGCGAATCTCCGTCGCCGGGGAGCGCGCCGTCGTGGTCCGACAGCGCCATGCTGCCTGGCAGGACGTTGCCCAGTCCGGAGAAGGCCTCCGCGAGCCGCGCGTCCCCGTCCCCGGCGTGCAGCCGCGCCTCCAACTCCGTGGCCAGCTTCGCGCCCTCGGCCGTGTCCGCGAGCCCCGACGCGCGCAGCCGCTCGAGCACGTCCTCGCCCAGGTCCAGCGCGTCGCGGGACTCCGGTTGATCGAAGAGGACGTCCACCACCACCGCGGAGGGGTGGTACCCCTCCAGCGCGTGGAAGGCCCGGGCCCAGGTGGCGCGCGACAGCGGCCAGCGCTCCCCCAGCGCCGCGAGCGCGCGGTCGTCCACCTCCACCAGCACCAGGTCCCCCGTTTGGGGCAGCGGGGACAGGAGCCGGCTCACCGTGAAGTCGTACAGGGCGCGCTCGCCCGGGCCCGGCGCGCCGCCCGTCACGGCCGTGACCACCGCGAGCAGCAACCCCACGCCAGCGCCCAGCCCCCGCGGTACGGCGGGGGAGGACAGCAGGGGCAGGGGACCACGGTCAGGCGGCGTCATCTCATCCCGGAACGTCGAAGCTGAAGATCTTCGACGGGAAGCCTACGAAGCCATCCGCGTCCACCGCCAGCACCCGCCAGAACCACTTGCCCGCGCCGGGCGTCGCGCCGTCAAGTCCCGGCGTGGCCGACTCGTGGACCGTCACGTCGCCCGCGAAGTCCGCGGAGGTCGCCACCTCCACCCGGTACGCCTTCGCCCCGGGCACCGCCTTCCAGACGAAGGCGGGCGCCTTCGGGTACACGCCGCCGCGCGGCTGCTCCAGCACCGGAGCCGCCAGCAGGGCGCGGGGGGCTTCCGGAGCCTGGGCCGGCTTCGCCCGCGAGCCCTGGCCCGCGCCCACGTCCACCGAGCCACGCTCCACCACGCCCAGGGCCACCTTGCCCTCCAGCGTCTCCACGCGGCTCGTGCCGTCCTCCTGCTGCACGACGCGGAAGCGCGTGCCCCGCACCCCGGCCACCGCGCCGCGCGTGCGCACCTCGAACACGGAGCCCGCGCCGCCGGGCGCCGCCTGCGTCTCCACCGTGCCGCGCACCAGCTCCAGCAGCACCTTGCGCTGACGCTCGGCCGTCAGCTCCAGCGTGCCCAGTCTCACCGCGCTCGCGGGCGACAGGTGCACGCCGCTGCCATCCGCGAGCGACAGCTCCGCCCGGCCCTCGCGGCCCGTCACCACGAGGTCGCCCGCGTACAGCGCGTCGCCCACCCCGCGGGGCTTCAGCGCCGCTTCGTCGGGTCCCACGGACACCGGCCCGTGGGCCGTGCGGATCCGCGCCACGGCCGGCTGGGTGGGCCGCTCCACGTAGGCGAGCTGCAGCTGGCCCGGCGTCTGGGGCTCGCCCGGGGGCGCCACGAAGGACACCCGGGTGCGGGGGATGCCGGCGCTCACCAGCACCTCCGCGGCCGCCTTCGCCACCGCCAGCCCCTTGCCCTCCAGCCGCTCCGCGTCCGGCAGCTTCGCGGCCACGGTGAGGCCCCGGATGGCGGGGCGGGCCTTCACCGCCTCCGCCACCTCGCGCAGGCAGGCCTCCGTCCGGGGGCCGCCAGGGGCCAGGGGCAGGCCCGTCGTCAGCCGCCCGTGGTCGAACGCCAGCCCGCCGCAGGGGCCGTCGGCCTCCGCCGCGAAGCCCGCGATGGGCGACGTCAGCAGCGTCAGGGTCAGCAGCAGCGGGGTGGTGCTTCCCCTCACGGCGTCACTCCTTCCGCCGAGCCGGCGGTCTTCAGGATGTTGAACTCCACGCGGCGGTTGTTCTCCCGACCGCGCGACGTGGCGTTGGTGTCCACCGGCTGCGTCTCACCGTAGCCCACGGCCTCCAGGCGCGCGTCCGCGATGCCGTCCTTCACCAGCCAGGCGCGCACGTTGTTCGCGCGCCGCTGCGACAGGTCCAGGTTCATCGCGTCGACTCCCTGGCTGTCCGTGTGGCCCTCCACGCGCACCCGCTCCAGCTCCGGGTGCGTCCGCAGGATGGCGGCCACCTGCTGCAACAGCCCGAAGGACTTCGGCAGGATGACGTCCCGGCCGGTGGCGAAGTACACCTTGTCGAGGATGACGATGCGCGAGCCTTCCAGGCGCACCTTCGACTCGCCCTTGTCCGGGCACCCGTCGTCGTCCTTCACGCCGTTGATGACCTCCGCCTCCAGCGGGCATTGGTCCGCCGCGTCCGCGATGCCGTCCCGGTCGTTGTCCGGCTCCGGGCAGCCGTCCGTGTCCTCGAAGCCGTCCGCGTCCTCGGGCGACGTAGCGCAGCGGTCCTCCGTGTCCGGGAGGCCATCGTGGTCCAGGTCCTCGGGCGCGGGCGGCAGGGTGAGGGCAGGCGCGGGCGTGGCTCCGGCCGGCGTCGCTTCCGGCGCCGTGTCCGGGCAGCCGTCGTCGTCGCGGTGGCCGTTCACCGTCTCCGGCTCCGTGGGGCAGGTGTCCTGCACGTCGGGCAGGCCGTCGCGGTCGTCGTCCGGGTCGAGGCAGCCATCTTCATCCTGGAAGCCGTCGAAGTCCTCCGGGCCCTGCGCGCAGGTGGGGGCCGCCTGGGGCTTCGGACCTCCCGGCGTGAAGTGGAGGCCCGCGAGGATGCGGAACGCGGGCGTGCCGTAGCCGAGCGTCAGGCCCGGGCCCGCGCCCACGTGCGCGGCGAGCCCGTTGGCGAAGCGGTACTTCACCGCGCCCAGGACCTCCAGGGGGAACTCCTCCTCGTTGGACTCCTTCAGGCCCACCGCGCCCGCGAGCGTGGCCTGGGCGGACAGCGCCTGCGTGAGCGGCACCTCCGCGCCCACGCCGAACGCCAGCTCGTGGCCCACGCGCAGGTTGCGCAGCTGCTCGGTCTTGCGCAGGTTGACGCCCACGTTGGCGAGGAGTCGCAGCGACGATGTAGCCCACTCACCAGCCACGCGCGGCTGGAACGTGGGCCCGCCCGCTCCCACGAAGTTCTCACCGCCCGCCGTGGGCAGGGTGAAGGGGGCCAGCACCGCGAGCTTCAGCGCGCCCCGCGACAGGAGCGCGAGCTTCGGCACCACGCGCAGGTCCCCCACGCCCGTTGTGCCCACGCCGTTCACGAACTGCTCCGACACGGGGCCCGAGGGCTGCGAGCCGGTGGTCGTCACGGGCAGCACCACGCCCACCTCCAGCCGGTCGAAGAGGGACACCGCGCCCATCAGGTCCAGCGAGAGCTGCCGATCCACGATGTGGTAGACGAACGCGTCCTCGCGCGGGTCGTAGAAGTTGAGCGGGTGCTGCGCGTGGTTGAGCGACGCGCCCAGGTTCCACGTCAGGTGCGGCGCGACGCGAGCGCTGTTCAGCCCGAGCACGTCGTACGCGCCCGGCCCCGGCTTGTACTGCTGGACGTCGATACCCTGCGACACCGTGGCCTGGGCCTCCGCCCGCGATGCGGCCCCGAGCGCCAGGCCTACCGCCGCCACCATCGCGAGCCGTCGGCCCGTGACGACCCGGCGGTGCCGACCGAGGAACGGCACGGCCCACAGCGCCCAGCCGCGCATGCAGTGGTGGGCTTCCCTGAAGGTCGCGGTGGGGGCGTCGTCGGAGGTGCGGGACATGGGGGACCTTCGGTACGGCGTCAGCGGGTTTCAGCGGGCGACAGCAACTGTGAGACGTGCTCGGCCAGGGCCGGCAGGGACTGGGGCTTGCTTAGCACCAGGTCCACCCCGAGCTCCCGGGCGCGCTGGCCCAGCTCCGGGGTGGCGAACGCCGTCATCAGCACCATGCGCGTGGCGGGGGCGGCCGCACGCAGGCGCTCGGCGATGAGGAGACCTTCCTCGGACTGTGTACCGCTCAGGCGCAGGTCGCTGATGACCAGGTCGTAGCGACCATGTGTCACCCGCTCCAGCGCCTCGGTCAGGTCCGTGGCGGAGTCGACCGAATAACCCGCGCTCGAGAAGAAGCGGCCCAGGACCCAGCAAAGGACCGTCTCGTCATCGATGATCAGCAGGTTCCGGGGCACGGGAATCCACTAGAGCAAAGCAAGGGCCAGCCTTCGGACGCCACGGACGTCGCATCCTTTCAGGGACTTGCGGAGCGAGCCCCGGCGACTGGAGGCGTTTTGTCCAGGTTACGGATCCATTTTCCAGAATCCGGACCACCTGCCGCGGAGGGGTCACTCCCGCATCAGGGCGGGTTCGAGCTGATCCTCGTGGGCCGCTCCGGGGATGAGCGCGGACAGGTGCAGCAGCAGCACCGGCATCAACTGCGGCTTGGGCAGCAGCTTGGTGACGCCGCTCGCCCACGCCAGGTGTCGCACCTCTTCCAGGGGCAGGGCCGTCATCAGCAGGATGGGGACCTGCGCGTCCTGCACGCGCAGCTCGCGGGCGAACGTCAGCCCCTCGTCCATCCCGGCCCGGCCAAATGGATGATCAACGAGGACCGCGTCGAACAGGTTCGTGTCCAGCAGGCTTCGCGCCTGCGCGTCCGTGCGGGCGGTGAAGACGGTGAAGCCCGCGGCGGTCAGGTGACGCGCCGTCGCCCCACGAACCGGGGGCTTCGAATCGAGGAGGAGGATTTTCCCGTGCATGCCGCAAGACATTGCAGCGCGTGTGCCATGCACGACGGAGTGCGCCAATCCCTGTCAATGCGCGGGATTGGCGGGACCGGGGCGGGCAGGGGACCCCGCGGGATTCCAGCATCTGGAACGACCTCCAGAATCCGGACATGGCGCCTGCCCTCCGAGCAGGCGCCACGCATCTGTCAGGAACTGCGGTGCTGCCAGCCCTTGAGCTTCGCGTAGAGCGAGCTGCGGGAGATGCCCAGCTTCGTCGCCGCGCGCTCCACGTGGCCGCCCTCGCGGGCCATCACCCGTTCGATGTGGCGGCGCTCCAGCTCCTCCAGCGTGAGGTCATCGCCCGGGGGCTCCTCCTGGGAGACGGCCTCGAAGCGCAGGTCGCCCCGGGACAGGCTCCTGGCACCGGACAGGAGCACCGCGCGCTCCAGCACGTTGCGCAGCTCGCGGATGTTGCCCGGCCAGCCATAGGTCATCAGGGCCTTCTCCGCGTCGGGCTCCAGCGCCACCTGGCCCCGTCCGCGCGCGCCGCCCATCTCCGCGAGGAAGTGGCGCGCGAGCACTGGCACGTCCTCGGCGCGCTCGCGCAGGGCGGGCACGTGGAGGATGAGGGTGCTGATGCGGAAGTACAGGTCGCTGCGGAAGCGCTTCTCCCGCGCGGCCAGCGACAGGTCCTGGTGCGTGGCGGCGACGAGGCGCACGTCCACGCGCCGGTCCTTCACGTCGCCCAGGCGCCGGAAGCGCTGCTCCTCCAGCACCTTGAGCAGCTTGGGCTGGACGGCCACGTCCATGTCGCCAATCTCATCCAGGAACAGGGTGCCCCGGTCCGCCACCTCCAGCAGGCCCTGCTTGGCGGCCACCGCGCTGGTGAAGGCGCCCTTCTCATGGCCGAACAGCTCCGAGTCCAGCAGGTCCTTGGACAGCGCGGCGCAGTTGAGGTCCACGAAGGGCGCTTCCTTGCGCGCGCCGCCCTCGTGCAGCCAGCGCGCGAGCACGCTCTTGCCGCTGCCCGTCTCCCCGGTGACGAGCACCGGGCTGTCGCTGTCGCGGATGCGCTCCGCCTGGTCGCGCAGGGCCTGGATGGCCGCGCTGGTGCCCAGGAAGGGATCCACCCGCGAGCGCTCCGTGCGCGAGCGGTCCGCCGCGTGCCGCTGCCGCTCGCGGCGCTGGGCCACCAGCCGCTCCAGCACCACCTTGAGCACCGCCAGCTCCACCGGCTTGGTGAGGAACTGCTCCGCGCCCTCCTTCACCGCCTGGACGGCGAGCTCGATGGAGCCATGGCCGGTGAGCACCACCAGCGGCACCGCCGCGTCGATCTCCTTGAGCCGCGGGAGCAGCTCCATCGCGGTGCCGTCGGGCAGCCGGTAGTCGATGACGGCCACGTCGGGGCGGTGCGAGCGGAAGCCCTCCTGGGCCTCGGCCACGCTGGTGGCCTCGTCCACGTCGAACCCGTGCTGGGTCAGGTAGCCCTTCATGCCCAGGCGGACGCCGGGCTCGTCGTCCACGAGCAGGATGCGGGTGCGGGTCATGACACCTGGGTTTGCGGCGAAGGGCCGGGGAGGGCGGCCGGGGAAAGGGCGGGCAGCAGGATGGTCACCTCGGCGCCTCCGTCGGGATGGTTGGACAGGCGGATGCGCCCCTGATGCTCCTCCAGGATGCGCTGGACGATGGACAGGCCCAGGCCGGTGCCGCCCCGGCGCTTGCTGAAGAACGGCTCGAAGACATGGGGAAGATCCTCGCCCCGGAACCCGGGCCCCCCATCGTGGACGGTGCAGCGCACCCAGGTGCGGCCCGCTTCCTCCACCGCCTCCGTGGTGACGCGGACCGTCGCCCCCGCGGGGGAGTGCTGCACGGCGTTCTCCACCACGTTGCGGAAGACATGGAACAGCCGCCGCGAGTCCATGCGCACCGGAGGCAGTCCGTCCGCCCACTCGCGCGTGAGCTTCACCGCCGCCTTGTCCCCGGCCAGCTCGCACGACGACAGGGCCTCGGCCACCACGGGGGCCACGGCGCCCTCGGTCCACTCGCCCCGCGTGGGGCGGCCGTACTCGAACAGCTCCTGGGTCAGGTGGGTGAGCCGGCGCACCTCGCCGCGCAGCACGTCCAGGTAGGGCTGCAGCTCGGGGTGCGTGCCGAAGGTGGCCTCCACCGCGTCCACCACGGCGGAGATGGAGAACAGCGGGTTGCGCACCTCGTGGGCCACGCCCGCGACGATGGCGCCCATCGCGGCCATCGTCTCGCTGCGGCGCACGTGCGCCTGCAATTCCAGCAGCCGGGTGATCTCCGTGCCCACGAGGATGATGCGCGGGTCCTCGCTGCCGGCCTCGTCCGCCCACGCGGCGCCCAGCTCCCAGGTGCGCCCGGACGAGGCGTCATGCACCTGCCGGTGGGCGCTGCCATGCGTCCGGCGCAGCTCCTCCACCAGGGGCCCCGCGCTGGACCAGGGGGGCGCTCCGTCCGTGGAGGACAGGGGCTGGCCCGTGGGATCCGCCTCGTGGAAGAGGGCGCGCGCGGCGCCGTTGAGGCGCTGGATGATGCCATCCGCGCTCAGCACCGCCAGCGGCGAGGACACGGCGTCGAAGGTGCGGCGCCACTCGGTCGCGGAGCGGCGGAAGCTGTCGTGGAGGCGCTGGCGCAGGTCGTCCGCGAGACGCCGGTCGGTGACGTCGGTGACGACGCAGCCCAGGTGCACGGCGCCCTGCGCGTCCACGCCGGAAGCGGCGGCGCGGCTTCGCACCCAGCGGACGCGGCCGTCGGCGCAGATGATGCGGTGCTCCACCTCCGCCTCCGCGCCCGGGGCCAGCCCTTCGATGCACTCCTGGTAGCGGGCCCGGTCCTCCGGGTGGATCATCTCCGCCCACAGCGGCGCGGGCGTGCCCTCCGCCCCCGCGCGGGTGAAGGCGCCAGGCGGGTACCCGGTGGTGCGCTCGATGACGGGCGTGCAGTAGAAGTCACGCAACACGCCACCCCGCAGCTTCCCACCCCACAGGTAGTCCGGCAGCGACCGGGTGAGCACGTCCAGGCGTCCCTCGTGCTCCTGGAGGGACTGCTCGGCGCGCATCCGCTCGGTGACCTCCGACAGGGACGCGATGACGCCCAGCACCTCACCCCCGGCGCCGCGCACGCGTGAGTAGCTCCCGAACCAGAAGCGCGTCTCGCCCGGCGCGGCGGGGGTCTCCACCTGGAGGCTGACGTCCTGCAGCGGCGTGTCCGTTTCCAGGGCGCGGGCGAGCCGGGGCGCCAGCAGGGTCCCCAGCGCGGGCAGCACCTCGGAGACGTGGCGGCCCAGGTGCGCGTTCACCGGCAGGCCGTTCATCGCGGCGAGCGCGGCGTTGACGTGCACGTACCGGAGGTCGCGGTCGAAGAAGGCGAAGCCCACCGGCGTGATGTCCATCACCGCGTCGCGCAGGGCCCGGGCGTCATCCGCCTGCTGGAGGGCCCGGGTGCACTCGACGCGCGTCCTGGACCGCGCGCGCAGGGCCGCCAGCGCTCCGACGGCCGCGAGCAGGAACGCGCCTCCCGCGAGCAGGGCGATGCGGGGACCGGCAGCCCAGGCTCCCGTCCAGCCCGCGGTCGCGCCCATGAGCAGGGCGCACGCCAGGGCGAACCCGGTGGCTCGGAGCAGCGATTGAGACGGGCTCGGTGGGGACATGGCGCGCGGGGAGCGCGCTGGAACTCTACGATCCCTTTCCGGCGCTTGCATCGTCACCAGGGCCGCACGGGGCAGGCACTGGACGAAGGCCCGTGCCTGCTCCAGACCCCTGGCGGCGACGCGCGGCCACGGGTGAACCCAGACTAGACGGCCGGGCCCGCGATGATGTCCGGCGGCCCGGGGCGGTTCGGATCGTGGGCCGGCGGCTCCTGGATGCCCGGTTTGATTTCAGGATCTTGTTGGGGCGCGGGCGGCTCGCGGCGCTGGGGCTCTCCCGGCGGCGGATCCCGCTCCGGCACCTGCCGCCGGGGTGGCTCGATCTCCGGCGCGGGTTTCGGATCCGGCTCCGTCACGGGCTTCGTCGGTGGATTCGTCTGCGGATTCGTTGGCATGTGACTTCACTCTGCGCATGCCGCCCCGCCAGGGCACCGGGCGCGCGCGCCCGCCCGGGGCGTGTGAGCGCTAGTGAACGACTGCCGCCGCTACCCGGCGGGTGAGGGGGCGAAGGGCTCGGTCTCCAGGGGCGCGCTGTCGCGCTGTCGCGCGGCCCACACCTCCACCACCGGCTCGATGCGCGGGGTGAGGTGGAGCATGGAGCCGGGAAAGCAGCGCTCCGGCAGCTCCGCGAAGAGCGCCCGCGCCTGTTCGGCCTCCCGCGCGCTGCCCACGGCGACGTGGGGCCGGATGATGAGGTCGGTGAGCTGCGCGGTGCGCGCCGTGCCGCCGCTCACCAACCGGGCCATCGCGGAGCTCTGGTAGAAGAGCACGCCCACCCCGGCCTCGCGGGCGCCATCGAGGAAGGCGTGCAGCGTGCGGCCCTCCACCGCGCCCACCAGCAGCGCCTCGGGGTCCCATCGGCCGTCCAGCGCACCGTCCGGCGCGCTCAGCGGAAGGCCAATCGGTACGGAGGGCGCACGGTCGCTCGTCAGCACCGCGCCCCGTTCCCCCTGCCAGTAGAGGCGCGTTTCATACTCAGTGATGGAAACGGAAGTCATCGGACGTCCCCCGGCAAAGGCGTTTCGCAGTGCGCCTTCAACACGCATGCCGCGCCAATGCTTCGCAAGGCGCGCCGGATGGCCCTGGAGGGCAGGTCCTCCCAGGTAGGGTTGTGATCGCGGGGCCACACGCGCCCTGGCCCGGGATGCGGACGGGCACGAACGGCCCTTCCGGGCGATATCGCCGCCGCGGCCTTTGCTTCACATCCAGCACCTCTTGGCCTGACACGGAGGTGGCATGGACGCGAAGCAATGGGGCGGGACGCGGGGTTCGCGAGCGGGATGGCTTGGTCGGGGGGGCTGGCGGCTGCCAATCCCTCCGCGCACGGTGGATCCGGGTGCGGGTGCTCCAGGTGCCCTCGATGGGCCCGGCCGGCACCGTGCGAGGGGCGCCCCCTGCGGCTGGAGGGCCGCCTGCCCACGGGTGGGCGCTCCCGCGACGCATGGGCACCGTGAACGCGCATCCACATCCCGCTGCATGAACGACGTGAGGCACCCCATGATCGAGGCCTATGCGAGTCAACTGATCCAGGCACCCGCGGACGTGGTCTGGGACAGGGTGGCGGGGTTTGACAGCCTTCCCCGCTGGCACCCGGGTATCGTCTCCAGTGAGCGCGTGGCCCGCCCGGGCCCCGGCGCGGGGCCGCTGCGAAGGCTCACCCTGCGGGATGGCGCGGTGTACCTGGAGGCGAGGCTGGAGCTTGACGCGCACGCGCGCTGCTATGCCTACGCGCTGTTGGAGGGGCCGCTGCCGGTGCGCGACTTCCGGGCGAAGCTGCGGGTGACGCCGGTGACGGCGACCGGTCAGACGTTCGTGGAGTGGCACGCGACGTTCGCGCCCGCGCCCGGGCACGAGGCCGAGGCGGGCGCGCTGTCCCAGCGGATCCGCGACGAGTTCTTCGCCCCGGGGCTCACGGGGCTCGCGCACACGTTCCTGCCACCCCGGTCGCGGACCGCCGCGCCGGGGATGGAAGAGCGGCACTGAAGGCTCACAGTCGCTGGAGGAAGCGCACCAGGTCCTGCTTCTGCGTGGGGGTGAGGACCTCTGGAGGCCCGCCCGGGAACTCGGGCGGGTTGAGCGGCAGGCCCATCGCCACGATGCCGGGCAGGATGAAGCGACTGTAGGTGTCCACCGAGTCCGCGAGCGTGGCGTGGCTGTTGTCGTGGAAGTACGGCGCGGACCGGGCGATGCCGCGCAGGGACGGCACGTCGAAGGCCTCGAACTCCGTGGGGTCGCCGCTGATGAGCGCGCGGCCGGGGTCCGTCGAATACCACTGGGCCGCGAGCGAGGGCCCGACGATGGGCGCGCCGTTCTCATCCAGCGCGGGGTTGATGTCGTCCGGGTGTCCGCTCGCGGTGACGGGGATGGGCGGCAGGTCGGTGACGGCGTGCTGGCGCGTGGCGTCGGTGTAGAAGCGGAAGCGGTACTGGGGGAAGTCCACCGAGTCGTTGAAGAGCGGGACCACGCCGCGCTGGCCCAGGTACGTCATGAGGCTGAAGCCGACGTTGAGGAACTCGCTGTCCGGGCGGGGCACGTTGACGGGCGTGGGCGGCTGTCCCGGCGTGACGGCGTACTGGATGTTGCCGTTGGGCTTGAGCGCGAAGAAGAGCGAGTCGTGGACGTCGCGCCGCACGATGCGGTTGCGGGTGCGGTCGCCGTGGCAGGCCTCGCACGTCAGGGCATAGACGTCCCGGCCGCGCCGCTCGGAGGCGTCGAGCGCGAGCAACACGTCCGGGTCCGGGATGTCGCTCAAGGGCACGCCCAACTCCAGCAGGTCCGACACGAAGCGGGCGCGGGGGGAGCTGAACACGCTGCGCTCGAACGCGGCGATGCGCTGGAGCACCGGCGCGGCCACCGTCCCGCCCTCGCTGTGGTTCGTGACGGCGCTCTGGGCCTGGGCGGTGAGGCTCGTCTCACGGCCGTCGACCTGGAAGGGGCCGGAGAAGCCGGTGTCGGCGATGCTCGGCACGCCGCGCCAGACGGAGATCTTCCGGTCCGGGGCGGTGATGACGTTCCCCTGCACGTCGATGACGTCCATGTTCGGGGGCAGGGGGAGCACCACGCGGACCAGGCCCTTCTTGAGGTGCGCATAGGTCGGCGTGGGGGCCGTCGGGTCATCCGCGTCGATGCGGTTGAACAGTGGATCCGCGGGGTTCCGGGCCCAGACGGCCTCCACGTGCGCCGGGGTGAGGGCCGTGTTGTCGGAGAGGACGTGGCACGTCGCGCACGAGCGGCCGTTGGTGCCGGGCAGCGCCTGCTGGAAGTGCTGCTTCCCGGCGATGGCCTGGCCCGGCGACCCCAGCGCCGCCTGGGACGTGGCGGGTTGGTCGGGGTCGGCTTCAACGGACGACGACACCCCGTTCTGCGTGCAGCCCGCGAGTCCGGCGAGCACGAAGGCCCCTACCGTGCGCGCGATGAATCGATACCCTGCCATGTGTTCCCCTCCGGAAGATGCGGCGGCAGGGGAACACCGCGGGCCCGTGCGGCTGTCACCGCGCTCGAAAGGTCCGAATCCGGTGAATTGCTCCCGGCCCGTCGCGCGACGGTGTGAATCCCCCGGACTCCGGGGCACGATTCATCCAGAACGGCATCGAAGGGGACCATGAACACCATCAGCAATGGCAAACAGGCGGCGAAGCTGAAGCTGGATCGCATCTCCGCGGCGCCGCCGAAGAAGGCGGACCGGGACGAGGCGAAGACGGAGTTCGACGCGCTGGGGGAGGAGCTGTTCGATCTGCAGGACCTCCTCTGGGGCGCGAAGATGAACTCCGTCCTCATCGTCCTGCAGGGGCGCGACACCGCCGGCAAGGACGGCACCATCAAGCACGTGGTGGGCAGCCTCAACCCGCGCGGCGTGAGCGTCACCTCCTTCGGTGTGCCCAGCACCGAGGAGCGCGAGCACGACTTCCTCTGGCGCGTGCACCGCCACGCGCCGCGCCAGGGCGAGTTCTCCATCTTCAACCGCTCCCACTACGAGGACGTGCTCGTGGCGCGGGTCAACTCCCTGGTCCCCAAGCCGCTGTGGAAGTCGCGCTACCAGCACATCCGCGACTTCGAAACGCTGCTCTCGGAGCACGGCACCATCGTCCTCAAGTTCTTCCTCCACATCAGCCAGGAGGAGCAGGAGCAGCGACTGCTGGCGCGCGAGGAGGAGCCGCGCAAGGCGTGGAAGATCAGCGCCGGGGACTGGGAGGACCGCAAGCACTGGGCGGACTACACGCAGGCCTATGAGGATGTCTTCGCCCTGACGTCCACCGAGCAGGCGCCCTGGCACCTGGTGCCCTCGGACGCCAAGTGGTACCGCAACCTCGTGGTGGCCCGCACGGTGGCGGCGGCGCTGCGCCCCTACCGCAAGCGTTGGCAGGACCGGCTGGACGAGGTCGGCGCGGAGAAGAAGGCGGAGCTCAAGGCGTGGCGCAAGAAGCGCTGAGGACCGCATGCGTCGGCTCCCCGCGTCAGCCCCTCGCGTCATGGGGGCCGCGGGGGCTTTGCTGTCTCAGGTGCGGACCGCTGACCCGGCCATGACATGGGGATGGGACAACGCTGGCTGTCATCCGTCCCGGTGTGTCGCCGGGCGGTCACCGTCGGAGTCCTCGCGCCATGGAACGAACCGCGTCGCTGTCGAGCAAGGACCTCATTGCCCGCACGCGTCCCTTCGCCACCCAGGATGCGGCACGCTCGGGGCTGGCCCTGCTGTCCACCTACGCGGCGCTGGCGGGCGCGGTGGCGCTGGCGGTGGCCGCGCCCTGGTGGCCCCTGCGCATCGTGGGAGGCCTCATCGAAGCGCTGGTCCTGATCCGCGCCTTCATCCTCTTCCACGACGCCATGCACGGCGCGCTGCTGCCGAAGTCGCGGTGGGCGAAGGCGCTCTTCCAGGTGCAGGGCATCCTGACGCTCACGCCCGCGCGCATCTGGAATGACACGCACAACCACCACCACGCGAACACGGCGCGCATCGCCGCGGACTCCGCGGGCACCTTCGCTACGTGGACCACAGAGCAGTGGCGCAAGGCATCCGGCTGGCAGCGGCTGGGGTACATGGTGGAGCGCCATCCGGTGACGCTGCTGTTCGGCTACGTGACGGCGTTCCTCATCAGCCTGTGCCTGGTGCCGTTCGTGAAGAACCCGAAGCGCTACTGGACCTCCGGGCTCGCGCTGGGGCTGCACGTGGCGCTGTCGGTGGCCGTCTGGCATTTCTTCGGGCTCGCCGTGTACCTCTGCGCCTTCGTGGGCCCGCTGTTCGTCGCGTACGCGCTGGGCACGTACCTGTTCTACGCGCAGCACAACTTCGACGACGTGGCCATCCTGCCGGAGGGGGCCTGGACGCACGCGGACGCGGCGCTGGAGGCGAGCAGCTACCTGCGCTGCGGGCCGGTGATGGCGTGGTTCACGGGCAACATCGGCTACCACCACGTGCACCACCTCAACCCGCGCATCCCGTTCTACCGGCTGCCGGAGGCGATGGCGGCCATCCCGGAGCTGCAGGGGCCTCACGTCACGTCGCTCACGCTGAAGGACGTCGTGGCCTGCCTGCGATTGAACCTGTGGGATCCGGCGCTGGGCCGGATGGTGCGCTACCGGGACGCGGTTCCGAACTCCTGAGACGGGCCTCCAGGTCCCGGGCGTGCGCCTCTTCCCTTGAGACGAGGTCCTCCAGGAGCTGGCGGGTGAGGGGGTCGCGGTCCGCGAAGGAGGGGATCAGCTCGCGGTAGGTCTGGAGGACGAGGTCCGCCGCCGCCAGCTCCTCGCGGATCCAGTCCCACCGGTCCTGGACGTCGTAGGGAGGGCGCGTGTCCAGGGACCGCAGGCCCTCGGGCGTGAAGTCCGGACACCCGCCGAGTTGCTGGATGCGCTCGGCGAGCCGCAGCGCGTGCTCCTGTTCCTGGCGCGCGTGCGGCCCGAACTCCTGCTTCACCACGTCGCGGTGGGGACCCCTCGCGGACAGGCAGTGGGCCGTGTAGCGCCGCACGCGGACGATCCCTGTCGCAAGCGCGTCATTGAGCAGCTTGAGGGCTGTCTCTCCGTCGTCCACGCGGGTGCCTTCCTCCAGGTGCTCGCGGGCGCGGCGGCGGAGCTCCTGGATGTCGGCGACGAACGGCTGCGACCCGGACATGGTGGTGCCTCCCGACGCTGCGTCCCGGCAAGCTGGGGTGTGCGGGCGGGGCTGACCACCCCCCTGGGGGATGGGCCTGTCGCCGCCGGGAGGACACCTCTCCGCTCAGGAACGGAAGCGGCTCTCCAGCCAACCGACGGCGAAGGCCACCATCGGCCGGGCTTCGACCAGCACGGAGGGCGCATCGCCAATCACGCCGCGCCGTCCCTGGCCGGTGGCGAGAAAGGCTTCGACGACTTCGGCGAAGAAGTCCTCCGCGAGCCCCTCCACCACGGGCTCGCTCGTGTCGAACTCCTCGAATGCGCGCCAGACCGTCCGGCCTTCGATGAGGAGCGGCGCCTCGTAGCGGAGGATGCGCTTGTGCGGGAGGTCGGCGAGGTGCTCCGCGTGATGGAGCAGCGTCATGGTGTCCAGCGGAGCGCCGAGCATCAGGCTCTTGCCACCCGCGGCGACCAGCTTGCCGAAAGGGGACTGCGGGCCGTAGCCATAGTCGAGCGCATGATCGTCGGTGAACCACTCGGCGCGGCCTCCCAGGGCGGCGCAGGAGGCGCCGGGATTGCCGCTTCGCTCCGCGCCAGGTGTGGTGCGAAGCAGCTCGGGGAAGGCGCCGTTGTCGCGGACGGAGCGGGAGCGGAGCGGATCAAACGGAGGAATCTGGTCGCGCAGCGAGGGATCGTCGCGGACCTCGTCCTCCAGCTGCCAGTCGCAATAGCCCAGCAGCGTGCCCTCCGGCCCCAGCACATCGCCGATGGCGGCGATCAGCGCATCGGGTCCTCCCACGATGCGACCCACCGAGCGCAGGCCCGCATGGGTCAGCACCGCGTCCCCGGGTTCGAGCCCCAGCGTCCGGAGCTGTTCGGCAAGCCTTGCGCGGGTCCAGACGGTGGCCATGGTCTGCTCCTTCAGTCTCTCAGCTCAGTGAAGCGCTTCCTGGGCGCTGGAAGTGGGCAAGCGCAGGGGCGTAGCTTGCCCCATGGTGATGAAAGGCGCCCAGAAGTGTGGATGCGATTGGGTCCGGCGCAACTCCAGCATCGCCTCGCGCAGGGCCGCGGCCCGGCCTTGCCCCGCCATCAGGTGGCGGTAGTAGGCCTCCATCAGCGTGCTCGTCGTCCGGTCGTCCACCTTCCACAGACTCATCACCACCGTCTCCGCTCCCGCCACGAGGAAGGCCCGGCGCAGCCCATACACGCCCTGGCCCAGCTTGACGTCGCCTCGGCCGGTGTCGCACGCGGACAGGACGACGAGCTGCGTGCCCCACAGGTCGAGGCCCGCCAGCTCCAGCGCCGTCACCAGCGCGCTGTCGGGCGGTGGGGCCTGGCTGGCGCCGGAGGACGCCGGGTCGCGCGCCCCTGCGAAGACGAGGCCGGAGCGCAGCAGGGGGTCGGCGGGACTCGATGCCTGGGGATCCTCGCCCAGCGCACCGAAGTGGATGACCGCGCGGGAGCCGGTGGGCTCGGGCGCGTCCTCCAGGAAGAAGCCATGGGTGGCGAGGTGGAGGATGCCGGGGGCCGGCAGTCGCAGCAGGCGTTCCTTGGTGGCTTCGGGGCCCAGGAAGAGCTGGGCCTGCGGAAGCAGGCGTTGGATGGCCTCGGCCTCCTTGCGCGTGCCGGGCAGTGGGGTGGGGGCCCAGGCCCTTCGCTCCAGCTCCGTGCGAAGCGCTGGAGCGTCTCTTCGGGCATCCGGGAGCGCAGGGCGCGGGGTGCTGAAATCCGGATTCGCGAGGACGACCACGGCGTCAGGGGGCACGCCCTCCCGTGGGTGCGGCAGCAGGTCCTTGCCCGAGGGGAGATAGGTGAAATCGAAGGCCTCCACCAGGAACCGCTGGCCATCGTGCAGGGCGGCGAAGGGCACCAGCGCGAGCTGGCCCTCCGGCGAAAGGAAGACGCGGCGGGTCTTCCCCAGCAGCCGGAGCAGGGGCTGGAAGGCGAGTTGGTGGAGCGCCTGGGCAGGGGCTTCGAAGGAGGCGTCCCGATTGGCCAGGGCATCCCTCAGTCGCGAGGCGGCCAGGTCGATGGGCTCCGCGGGTCCCAGGTCCACTGCGCGGGTCGTCGAATCAGGGAAGAGCACCAGCGCGAGGTATCGCAGGGCGTCGGGGCGTTGGGACGCGCCAGCCCTGGGCACCAGGGGGCGGTCCACGTAGGTGACGAACTCGACGAGCGCGCCGTCCCCAGGCAGGGCCGCGGCGACACGGTCGACAATCTCCGTGGGAGGCGGCAGCGCGGTCAGCGCGCGCAGGGGGGCGGAGCGCCTGGCCAGATCGGCTTCGAGGGCAGCGCCCTGATCCGTCAGTTCTTCGATTTGCTGCTGGTAGGCCCGCGGGGCGAGCGAGCCGGGGCCCTGGAGTGACAGCTGGGCCAGCTGGGTGCGCAGTTCCCTCAGCCGCGCGAAGGTGTCGCGATCCTCCGCGCCCAGGCTCCGGTAGACGGTCCGGGAGATATCCGCGGTCTCCTCGACGGAGCGGCCCTTGAGCAGCAGGGCTGCGCTGAGGGCCAGGCGTCGGACGCGGGCATCGTCGGGATGCGCGCGCAGCAGCGCATAGAGCCGCTCCTCGTCCCTGCGCAGGAACTGGAGGAAGCTCGCGAGGCGCGACTCGGAGAAGCCGAGTGCCTCCTCGCGCAGACGCTGCTCGGACAGGGTGAAGGCTCGCGTGAACAGCGGGAGGGCTTCGGTGAGGCGATGCTGGGCGAGCCGCACCGTGGCGAGGTTGTTGAGTGTCTCGGCGACGCGGGGATGGTGCTTGCCGAACGTCCCTTCCAGCATGGTCAGCGCGCGCTCGAAGCGTGCCCCGGCCTCCGGATACGCCCCCCGGGCGAGGTCGAGGCCGGCAAGGCTGCTGAGCGAAAGGGCGACGCTGACATCCGTCCTGCCCTGGGCCGCTTCCCGAATGGCCAGCGCACGCGCATGAAGCGGCGTGGCACGGCGATACAACCCCTGGGCCACGTAGAGGTTGGCGAGGTCGCTGAGGTATTTGGCGACCAGGGGATGGCGCTCGCCGCAGACCGCTTCCATGATCGCCAGCCCCCGTTCCAGGAGCGGCTCGGCACGGCGATACGACCCCTGGGCCACGTAGACGTTGGCGAGAGCGACGAGGTCGTTGGCGACGTAGGGATGGTTGTCGCCAAAGGTCGCTCGCCGGTGGGCCAGCGCACGCTCGAGGAGTGACTGGGCACGGGTGTACAACCCCTGCTCCATGAAGAGGACGGCGAGGTCGGCGAGCGAGTCGCTGACAAGGTCATGGCTTCCGCCGAGGGCTGCTTCCCGGATGGCCAGTGCACGCTCATGGAGCGGCTCGGCCTGGGCGTACAACCCCTGAGCCTGATCATTGGTGGCGAGATGGGAGAGTGACTCGGCGACGAGGGGATGGCCCCCGCCAAGGGTCACCTCCCGAAGGGCCAGCGCGCGCTCGAGGAGTGGTTGGGCAAGGGTGTAACTCCCACGGCAACAGTAGATGAATCCGAGCTTGTCGAGCAGCCAGGCGACGTCAGGAGGGTTCCTGCCGAGGGCCGTCTCCCAGATGGCCAGCGCGCGAGAGAGCAGTGGCTGGGCACGGGCGTGCAATCCCTGCTGCCGGTAGAGGTAGCCAAGCCAGTAGAGCGGCTCGGCGACGAGGGGATGCTCCTTGCCAAGGGCCGCTTCACGAATGGCGACCGCGCGGACATAGAGCGGCTCGGCCCGGCTGTAGAACATCTGCTGGTGGTAGAGACCGGCGAGGTCACTGAGCGTTTGAGCGACGTCAGGGTGGACCTTGCCCAGGGCTGCTTCCCGGATCGCAAGCGCGCGCAGATAGAGCGGCTCGGCGCGCGCGTAGAGGTCCTGGGAGTAGTAGAGGTTGGCGAGGTGGTTGAGCGACTCGGCGACGAGGGGGTGCTCCCTGCCGAAGGCCTCCTCCCGAATGGCCAGGGCGTGCGCATAGGGCGGCTCGGCGCGTGCGTACAATTGCTGGGCCGCGTAGAGGTTGCCGAGGGTGGTGAGTGTTTGTGCGACCTCCGGGGCGTTCTTGCCCAGGGCCGCCTCCCGGATCGCAAGCGCGCGCTGCAGGAGCGGTTCAGCCCGGGCGGAGTTCCCCTGGAGCAGGAGATGACGTCCGAGCAGGTCCAGACTCCTCGCGACCTCCGGATGCGTGCTCCCGAGCACGACCTCGAACAGTGCGAGCGCCTGTTCGTCCCGCGAGACGGCCTCGGCGTACCGCCCCGCGTCCCAGAGCGTGTTCGCCTCATCGAAGGCCGCCTGCGCCTGCTGAAGCCGGGCATCCCGTGGTGCCACCCCGGCAGCCGCTCCCTCCGAGCAGCACACCATCACCATCATCAATCCCAGGAGAAACTGCCGCATGTCGGTCCCTCACGGCCAGGAGCCTGCGGGCCGGGGAATCATGCAGAGAAATCCAGGGAAGCCAGGGGCACGCCCTGGAAGTGATCAACGCTGTGCGGCGAAGTCCTCCACCCGCCGCCACACGCGGAAGACATTGCCCGAGGCGATCTTCTCGATGTCCGCCTCGCTGTAGCCACGCTCCAGCAGGACGCGGAAGAGGTTCGGGTACTGGGAGACGTCCTTGAGCCCGATGGGCAGCGAGGGCCCCACGCCATCGAAGTCGGAGCCGAGCCCCACGTGGTCGACGCCCACCAGCTTCACGACATGGTCGATGTGGTCCGCCACGTCCTCCACCCGGGCCAGGGGGGCGGGGTGCTCGCGCAGGTAGGACGCGATGAAGGCCTTCATCTCCGGGCTGTCCTTCGTCAGGCCGTGCTCCTGGCCGTAGGACTGGAACACCGTGTCGAGCTGTCGTTCGTAGGTCCCGACCGCCGGGATGAGGAACTTCGAGCCGAAGTTGATCATGACCACGCCACCCCTGGCGGCCACGGCGCGGATGAGCTCATCGGGGATGTTGCGTGCGAAGCCGGGCGTGAAGTGACGGCACGACGAGTGCGAGGCAATGACAGGCACCTGGCTCAACTCCACGGCTTGACGGATGGCATCGTCGGAGAGGTGCGCGACGTCGACCATGATGCCCACGCGGTTCATCTCGGCCACCACCTGCTTGCCGAAGGGGCTGAGCCCGTTCCAGGTGCCCTTGCCCTGACTGGCGGAGGCATCGCTGATCAGGTTGTCCTCGGAGTGCGTGAGGGTGATGTAGCGCACGCCGCGCTGCTGGAAGTGGCTGACGTTCTCCAGCCGGTCCTCGAGGGCCGCGCCATTCTCGATGCCCAGCGCGAAGGAGACCTTGCCTGACTGGGAGTTGCGCCGGGCCTCCTCGACGGAGTGGGCCATGGCGAACTTCCCAGGCGAACCGAGCGCGACCTTCTCCATCATGTCGATGAGCGAGTCCGCGAGCGTCCTGGCCCCGCCCTTCGTCTGGTATTCGGCGGGGATGAAGATGGACATGAAGGCCACGTCGAACCCGCCCTCCACGGCGCGCGGGAAGTCGAAGTCGCCGCCCGTCGTGCGCACAGCGATGTCCTCGGTCGGAGCTCCATCAGGTCCCAGCGTCTCATGGAGACGATAGGGCACGTCGATGTGGCCATCCGCGATGATGATGCGCCGGGCGAGCGCGCGGCCCTGTTCGGTGAGGTCTGCGGGGGCTGTCTTGACGGACGTGCCATGGGTGCAGGCCGGGGTTGCGAGCAGACAGAGGCTGAGAAGCGCGGAGGTCCATCTCATGCCCTTCGCATACCACCACCCGCCGGCCCTGGTGACACTTCACGCAACTTCACGAGGCCGAAGCAGGCGGGCGGCGTATGAACGCCGGACGAAGGAGAGGTTCTGATGGCATCCGCGAAGGCACTGCTGGGAAGCGTCCTGGGGCGCTTCCTCTTCCACGACTCCAAGGTGACGCAGGTGCGCGAGGTATCGCGAGCCTTCCGCCAGCTGGACTGCGAAGGCCCGGCCTTGAGAGGGCAGGGCTGGACCCCCGGCGACAAGGTGCAGGTGTACCTGCCAGGCCTGGGCATGCGCACGTACACGCCCCTGTCGTGGGACGAGCAGCGCGGCGCCACATCGTTCCTCGTGTACCTGCACGGCGACAGCCCCGGAGCGAAGTGGGGACGCGACGTGAAGGTGGGGGACACCGTCCAGTTCTTCGGGCCCCGGCGCTCGCTGGTGTTGGACGAGGGCCCGTCCCCGGTCGTGCTCTTCGGTGACGAAACGTCCTTCGCGGTGGCGCACGCCTTCCGGACCGCGGCGAAGCGAGATGTCACGCCCGTCTTCGAAGTGTCGAACCGCGAGGACTGCCAGCCCGCGTTGCGAGAACTGGGCTTCGAGGGTCAGGACGTGGAGCGCCAGGCCGGGGATGCGCACCTGGCCCAGGTCCACGAACGGCTGCGAGAAGCGCTGCGCGCGAAGCCGGGCGCGACGCTGGTGATGACGGGACGTGCGCAGTCCATCCAGGCCCTGCGCTCGCGGCTCAAGGGCGACGGCGAGCGCGCCACGCCCAAGGTGAAGGCCTACTGGGCCGTGGGCAAGGCGGGGCTCGACTGACTCCGGCGGGCAGGCGGCCGGACGTCAGGCGTGTGGCCCGGTGCGCCTTCTGGGAGCCGTCGGCTCCTCCGCCTTCGCGGGGGTGACGTCCGCCGTGGACTCGGTGGTGCCCTTGCTGGACCCACGCTGGCGCTCCTCGACCATCGCCAGCTGCATCTTCTGCAGCGCCGTGAGCCGGTGCCCGGTGTCGCCCCGGGCCTCGTCCTTGATCGTCCGATCGAGCTCGATCACGACGCCGAGCTGATCATAGACATCCGTTTGGCCCTGGAGGAAGGCGTTGGCCCCGTACACCCCCTCGAAGAGGGGAATGACGTGCCCCTGCTGCTCGAGCGCCCCAGTCACTTCGCCCAACAGCAGGCGCGCCGCCTCCTCCGTCTGCACGAGGGTCTCGGCCGAGACCCCGGATCCGAGTCGGCCCAGGGCCGGAATCAGATCGCTCTTCTTCACGAGCTCCTGCACGTCGCGCAGCGCCTTGCCCAGCTCCTCCGGGCCCCGGGTGCTCTCCACGAGCAGGAGGTTCAGGTAGAGCGCGCCGACCACGGGCGCCTCCTTCCACACCTGGAGGCCGCCATCCCCGAAGCGGATCTCTCCGCCTGCGGCCTTCTGCTGGAAGACGCCCTTCAGCTGCTCGGAGGCGGTCGCCGGGTCCGCCGGGGCGATGAGCCGCGGTGGCTGGGCCGACAGGTCCCATGCGAGCCCGAGGAGGTAGAGCTCGTCGGAAGCCTGTCCCAACAGGGTGAAGTCGAAGGACGGGGTGATGCTCACGCCGCGCAACTTGACGGAGATGTCCTCTTGGGTGGAGCGGAGCCCGATTTCCAGGCCGTCATGAACCGGCTTCACGCCCGCCTGGGTGATCCGGATGGGGACCTCGGCGTGCGGATCACTCCCGCGGACCACCTGGATGAGCGGCTGCTGCCGCACGTCAGCGCCCGAGCTGCGCTTGTGCCCCATGCCCTGTCCCGCGGGCTCCAGGGTCACCTCCTCCGGAGGAACGATGGAGGCGTTCACGAGCGCCCAGCAATCCGTTGCCAGCGGGCGGCTCCGGTCGAAGAAGGTCCACGGCAGGAAGCCGTAGCCGGCCACCCCCCATTCCTCGCCCCAGCTGTTGCGGATGAGCACGTGGGAGTCGGTGTAGCCCACCGCGAGGACGGCGTGTCCTCCCTCGACGCTCTCCTTGGAAGTCGGATACGGGATGACTCCGCTCGCTTTCACCTGCGGCGTGAACATGGAGGTGAAGCAGGTGAAGCCGAAGGCGAACGGCAGCCCGGAATCCAGCGCGCTCTTCAGCTGTCCTATCTGCTCCTCGATGCGGAAGTACTGGATGGCCCGGAAGTTCTGCGCGAAGGCGTACTGGAAGGCCTGGGGCTCGCGGTCGAAGTCCTTCTCGTTGTAGGGCCAGTACTCCTCGGGGGGAACGCCGAAGAGGCGCAGCGCGCGAATGGTGCTGCGGATGAAGGCGCCCGTGTCGCCCCGGCCCTCCCAGCCCAGCAGCCGCCGCGTCGCCGGGTAGAGGAAGAAGC
>NZ_RAWB01000789.1 GCF_003612055.1 Corallococcus llansteffanensis | reverse complement strand
GGAGGGCGGGGTCGTGATAAAGGGCCCGCGTGCGTTCCTTCTGTGTCCGGTGTCTGCGTCCCGAGAGCGCGTGCTACTGCGCGCACGTTCCCCAACTGGAGACGCGCACGCGCGTGGTGTTCCTCCAGCACCCCCGGGAGCGGCGCGTGGCCATCGGCACGGCGCGCATGGCCCACCTGTCGCTGCCCAACTCGGAGCTGCACCGGGGCGTGGACTTCACCGGCCACGCGCGCCTGGAGGAGCTGGCCCGCAACCCCGAGCGCGTCGCGGTGCTCTTCCCCGGTGAGGACGCCATCTCCGTCGAGGATGCGCGGGCGAACCCGCCGGAGACCCTCATCGTCGTGGACGGCACGTGGCCGCAGGCGAAGAAGGTGGTGATGCGCAACCCGGTGCTCGCGGGCCTGCCGCGCATCGGCTTCGTGCCGCGCCGCCCGAGCAACTACCGCATCCGCGCGGAGCCCGCGGACCACTGCGTCTCCACCATCGAGGCGGTGGCGGAAATCCTCGGGCAGCTCGAAGGGCGTCCGGAGCACTTCGACCGCATGCTGGGCGCGTTCGAGTTCATGGTGGACACGCAGCTGGAGCGGCAGGAGACGCGCGCGGGGCCCGGCCGGCGGCGCATCTACAAGGGCGAGTGGCGGCCGCCGCTGGAGCTGCGCTCGCTGGCGGAGGCCGCGGACCAGTTGGTGCTCTTCTACGCGGAGGCCAACGCGCACCCGCTGGAAGAGGACATCCCGCCGGAGCTGGTGCACCTGGTCGCGCGCCGGCTCACCACGGGGGAGCGCTTCGAGGCGGTCATCGCTCCGGAGCAGCCGCTCGCGCACAGCACGCCGCTGCATGTCGAATTGTCGGAGGACGCGCTGCGCGCAGGAGAGTCCCGCGCGGAGGCGCTGGCCCGCTTCGAGGCGTTCCTGCGTCCGGGGGACGAGCTGACGGTGTGGACGACCTTCGCCCTGGACCTGCTGTGGAATGGCGGCCTGTCGCGCAAGGCGGCGCGCAACGTGCGGCTCGCCACGGCGCGGGCGCTCAAGGGCAAGGCGGGGGGCGTGGAGCAGGCGGTGGAGCTGCTCGGCGCGCCGACCGTGGCGCCGTGGGCCCGGGGCCGCGCGGGTCGCCGCATCGCCGCGTTGGAGTCCGTCGTGCAGGAGCTGGTGGCCCGGGGCCGTGCGACCGCGCCTCCCGCGCGCCTGCCGCGCACCGGCTCCGAGGGCTGAGCGCTACTGGCCCAGGCGCGCGGTGCCGACGCGAGCGCCCAGCGTCGTCGAACCGGAGCGCCAGGGCTGGGCCTGCTCGCGCACCCAGCGCCCGAACCGGGCGATGAGGTAGCAGCTCACCAGCAGCGCCACGGACACGCCCAGCGCCGCCGCGATGCCCAGCCGGGGCCCGATGCGCTGCGCGAGGCCCGCGATGTCCGCCCAGCCGTACACGACGGGCAGGTGCAGCACGTAGAGCCACAGCGACAGTCGACCCAGCGGCGCCAGCAGCCCGCTCAGCCGCTGCGGCAGCAGGTTCACTCCGCCCAGCACCAGCAGGCCCTGCGCCACGCGGAACATCACCATCGTAGGGCTGGTGGGCGTCCACTCGATGGGCAGCCAGCGGGTGAGCGCCAAGAGCCCCCCACCCAGCGCGAGGAGCGCGAGCCCCTGCGGCCAGCCCGGCTTCAACACGTGCAGCGCGTGCGCGGCGAAGGCGCCCGCGAAGAAGAAGCCCGCCCAGGGGAAGAACGGGAAGCGGCTGCCCTCGCCATTGCCGATGAACTGCTGCACCGGCACCGGCAGGTGCGCGCCCGCCTTCCACAGCACGGCGCTCGCCAGCGGGATGCCCACCGCGAGCCCTCCCAGCAGCAGCGCCCGCGCGCCCTGGTTCGGCGTCAGCACCAGCGCGAACGCCCCCAGGAGGAGCGACGCGCCAATGCACTGGAGCGCGTCGAACTGGAAGACCTTGGCCAACATGGCGTCGGAGTAGCCCAGGTCGCGCACCGCGCCCCAGCCCGGCCAGTGCAGCAGGTATCCCAGGAACAACAGCAGGAGCGCCCGGCGGAACCGACGACCGAAGGAGTCCTTCGCGGCGCCGGGCTTCGTGCCCAACGCCATCACCACCGCCCAGCCGCTCACGAGCAGGAACAGCGGCGCGGTGATGCCCCGCAGCTCCCAGTAGCGCTGGACCCACGGGTGGTCGCGGAGCGCGGGAGCCAGCAGCGCGTCCAGCGTGTGCCCCATCACCATGGCGACAACAGCCAGACCCCGCGCACCATCGAGCGCGGGGTGACGGGTTTGCCGGAAGCTGAGCGAAGGGCCGAGTCCGTTCAAAGCGCTCGCGAGCATAAGCCCACCTTCGGGCCTCGTCTCCAAAACGCACCAACCGTGGGGGTTGGCAGGCGTGGAAGGAGCCCCGGATTTCACTCACAGGCAAGGTCCCGCGTCCGCCGGAGGATGCTACAGGATGGATGCACATGGTCCCGCGCACCGCCCTCGCCGCCGCCCTCGTGCTCCTCGTCCCGGCCTCCGCCGTCGCGGATGACTGGGGCGGATCCGACAAACCCAAGCACTACGCCGCCTGTCTGTCCGCCACCGGCGTGGGCTACGGCGCGGGTGCGCTCCTCTTCGACTCCCCCGGCGCGCGGGCCCTCACCGGCGTGGGCCTGGGGCTGGGCGCGGGGATTGGCAAGGAGGTGTACGACCACGCACGCGGCAGCGTCTTCTCCATGAAGGACCTGGCGTGGGACGCCGCCGGCACGGCCACCGGGCTACTGGCCGCGTTCCTCGTGGACCGCCTCGTCACCCAGGTGCTGCTGCCCCCGCCCCGAAGCGTCACCGTCGTCGCCGGGAACGGGAGCGGGCAGGGCCGCGGCAGCGTCAGGACGGGCGCGGCGCTCCACGAACTTCAGCAGCAGGTCGCGTTGCAGGCGCGGCTCCACGAGCAGCAGGCGGCCCTCGGGGTCGTCGCTGTCGGAGACGAGCACGGTGACCTGGCGGCGCGGGCACTGGTTCATGCATCCAGTGGGCGTGACGCGCACCTGCTCGGCGAGGCCCCGGTCATTCAGCTCGCCCTGGAGCCAGCGCGGCAGGTCCTGCCCTCCGCCCCGGGCGCACTTCGACAGGCATTTGCGGCAGACCATCACGTCCACCTCACGCCCCTTGCCGCCCGCGTCGTCCTGCATCCGTCGTCCTCCGTGCCCTTCGCTGCCAGCCCGCGCTTCCGCTTCCAGTCGGATGCTCCGGTCCGGGTTCACGGCGCGCGGCCGGAACCGTGATGGAAGAGAAGGGGTAGCGACGTGCCCCTTGTTCCGCAGGGACCGTGCGCCCCGCCCGCCGGGTCGCTGCCCGGGCAGGCGCCGGACTGATGGGCACCGGTAGCCCAGATGCGGGGTGCGACTTCTTGCCTCGGAACAGGGGCCGCCGGGCGCTGTTAGCTTGCGACCGCGCTGTGTCGCTCGCGGAAGGTCCCCCACGTGCTGCGAAATCGACTGCTCCCCTGGTTCACCCTGTCGGCCCTGGGCCTGGGTGCGCTCGCCGGTTGTGAACGCGCCTCCGGCACCCCTGCCGAGGCCCCGCCCGCGCCCCCCGTGGCAGTGGTGAAG
>NZ_RAWB01000788.1 GCF_003612055.1 Corallococcus llansteffanensis | reverse complement strand
CCCCTGTTCCCCACCCTGCTCGGCGCGCTGTACCGCCTCCTGGGCGAACCCCGGGGCAGCGCGCTGCCGTACAAGCTTGTGCTCGCCGTCCTGGGCTCGGCCACGGTGGCCTGGTGTCAGGCGTGGTGGCGCCCGCTGCTGGGCTGGACGTGGAGCTTCGTGGCCGCGGGCCTGTACGCCGCGAGCTTCGGGTGGCTGGTGCTGTCCACCACGTACAGCAATGAAACACTGTCCGCGCTGTGGCTGTGTTTCACCTGCGCGCTCGTGCTCCGGGCCGGCCCCCTGACGTGGCCCGCAGCCCTCGCGCTGGGAGGGGTGATGGGCCTGGGCACGCTCACCCGCGCCGAGCACCTGGGGCTGTGGCCCTTCCTCCTCTTCTACGCGTGGCGGGCCCGCGCGCGCATGGGCCCTTTGAAGCCCGCAGCGAGGCCCTGGGCGCTCCGGTGGCTCGCGGCGGTGGGCGTGTCGCTGCTCCTCCTGGTGCCCGGGGCGGTGCGCAACCTGGGCACGATGCGGGAGCTGAACGCGCGCGCCCCGCTGCTGGAGCCGCTGCCGGAGTGGGTGCCCGTCACCGTGTACGGGCCGCTCAACTTCGCGATGGCGAACCACGCGGGCGCCACGGGCGGCTTCACCCCCGCGCTCATCAACCAGGGCGGGCTCAACGGACAACTGGAGCCCTCGCGCCCCGAGCACCGGCGCCTGCTCCTGCACGGCTACGCGGAAGGGCTGCGCTGGATGGCGGACGCCCCCGGCGACGCGGCCCGGCTCCTGTGGCGCAAGCTGGACCTGTGGCTGGATGGCCTGCGCCTGGGCTTCGGCGTGTCCAACGTGCCCGGGGGGCTCGCGGGCGAACGCGCACCGGTGGACGTGTTCGTCCCCGACGCGGGCTTCCTCGAGTGGCCGCTCGCCGCGCTGCTCCTCGCCGGGATGCTGCTGTCCCTGCGGCCCGCGTTCGCGCCGTTCCAGTTACTCGCGCTGGTGGTGCTGCACCGGCTGCTCGTCACCCTCGCCTTCTTCGGCTACGCGCGCGGAATGCTCGTGGTGTTCCCCGCCCTCGTGCCCCTGCTGGTGCTGCCGCTGACGGTGCTGGCCCGACGCCACGCGGCCGTCGCCCGGGGCCTGCCGATGGTTTTCGGGGGGCTGCTGCTGCTCCTGTGGGTGGAGGCCGCCGTCCTCGCCACGCGCGACGTGCCCCGCCGCTTCATGGCCAGCGGCAGCACCGACGCCGCCAATGGCAAGCTGCTCCAGGACGACCGCGTCCGCCTCTGGCCCCAACCCTGAGCAGTGCTCCCGGTGGAATACTGCGAGCGGATAGGAAAACTCCGGGAGTGAACATCCAGCCAGTGAACACTCCAACTCCTTGAAAATCCGCCGTTTTCGCCATTTCGGCGTTAATCAGGAATAGCCGCAATTCGTTTTTAAAAAGCGCATGAACTAAAGCAGACAGCGCTCCGCCCCGGAGCCCGTCGGTCCCGTCCGACGGCATCATCCGAGGAGACGTGCATGCGCCCCCTGCGGTCCGCAATCTGTTGTCTTGCACTCCTGGTCTCATCCACGACGTTCGCGATCCAACCCCCACAGCCCGCGCAGCAGGGCGCGGTGGCGAAGAAGGCGTTCTTCAAGCCGGACATGTACCTGCCCATCCAGAACGTGCCGCTGGAGAAGGCGCGCACGCTGATGCCGCGCGTGGGCGCGGACCGGTGGAGCAGCTTCCTTGCGCGCAATGGCGGCAACGTGCAGGTGTACCTGGATCCGCTGACCGGCACGGCCACGGGCATCCAGGGCAGCTTCCCGCTGCTGCCCGGTGACGGCTTCCGCAACAACATCACGCTCAACGACGTGCGCCAGGGTCTGGGCCGCTCGGTGGGCGGCATCGACGAGGCGGTGGTGGGCGAGCTCGTCTTCAAGTTCATCGCGGACAACCAGGACGCGCTCGGCGTGGACCTGATGCAGCTGGGCGCGCCGCGCGTGACGGCGGTGACGGAGTCGCTGTGGCAGGTGCACATCCCGCAGGTGGTGCGGGGCGTGCCGGTGCGCCACGGCCGGCTGGCGGCGACCATCAGCCACGGCAACCTCATCCTGCTGGGCGCGGAGTCGTGGTCCAACGTGGCCATCGACGTGAAGCCCACGCTGGCGGCGTCGCAGGCGCTGACCGCGGGCAGCACGTTCCTGGGCCAGACGCTGTCGCCCACCAGCCTGTGGCAGCAGCCCACGCTGGAGGTGACCCCCTTCGCCCGCACGGGCGCGGCGTTCGGCCAGGGCTACGGCCACGCGCTGGTGTGGAGCTACGGCTTCTCCAACCCCGGTGAGAACGAGCGCTGGAAGGTGACGGTGGACGCGAACTCCGGCGAGGTGCTCGCCGTGGAGGACGACAACCACTACTTCGACGCGCAGCTCAAGGGCGGCGTCTACCCGTCCACCAACATCGGCACGTGCGCGGCGAACACGACGTGCGGCACGATGCAGCCGAACTCCCCCATGCCGTGGGCGAACACCAACTTCGCCTCGCCCAACAACTTCACCGACGGCGCGGGCATCTACAACTACAGCGCCGGGTCCGTCACCACGACGCTCGCCGGCAAGTACGTGAAGATCGCCGACAGCTGCGGCGCCATCAGCGTCAGCTCCTCCACGGGCAGCATCGACCTGGCGGGCGTGAACAACGACCACGACTGCACGGTGCCCGCGGGCACCTCCGCGGGCAACACCCCGGCGGCGCGCTCCAGCTTCTACGAGCTGAACAAGATCAAGGAGGTCGCTCGCGGCTGGCTGCCCTCCAACACCTGGCTGGGCGGGCAGCTCACCTCCAACGTCAACCTCTCCAGCACCTGCAACGCCTTCTGGAACGGCAGCACGGTGAACTTCTACAAGAGCGGCGGCGGGTGCCGGAACACGGGTGAGATTGGCGCCGTGTTCGACCACGAGTGGGGCCACGGCATGGACAACTTCGACGCCAACGGCTCGCTGTCCAACTCCAGCGAGGGCTACGCGGACATCGCGGCCATCCTGCGCCTGCAGACGTCCTGCGTGGGCTACGGCTTCTTCCAGACGACGAACACGGGCTGCGGCCTCACGCCGGACGGCACGGGCTACAACCAGCAGGAGTCGCAGGTCACCGGCAAGTCGTGGTGCAACCTGCGCTGCTCCGGCGTGCGTGACGCGGACTGGGCGGCGAGCGCGCCCAACATCCCGGCCACGCCGCAGAACTTCACCTGCCAGATGTGCAGCTCCGGCAGCGGCCCGTGCAGCAAGCAGGTGCACTGCGCGGCGTCCCCCGTGCGTCAGGCCGCGTGGGACCTGGTGACGCGCGACCTCACCGCGGCGCCCTTCAACTACACCTCCAACGACGCGTTCCTGCTGGGCAACAAGCTGTTCTACCAGGGCTCCGGCAACGTGGGCACGTGGCACGCCTGCAACTGCACCGCCGGCACGTCCGACGGCTGCGGCGCCACCAACGGCTACATGCAGTGGCTGGCCGCGGATGACGACAACGGCAACCTGGCGGACGGCACCCCGCACATGACGGCCATCTACGCGGCGTACAACCGCCACAACATCGCCTGCTCCACGCCCGCCCCCACCAAC
>NZ_RAWB01000787.1 GCF_003612055.1 Corallococcus llansteffanensis | reverse complement strand
CGAGGACGCGGAGGGCGAGAGCGGCTTCGGACAGGAGCCCTCCCCGGAGGCGGAGCAGACGGTGGAGCAGGAGGCCTTCTGCCCTCCCACCGCGGCGGCCACCCAGCGGGTGAAGACCATCCTGCCCCCTTCGGTGCTGGGCATCCCGCGCTTCGCGGCAAGCCCGACCAGCTTCGCGGACTTCCAGGGGACGCTCTACTTCGCGGTGAACTTCGAGGACGGTCGCCGCGCCCTCTGGAAGAGCACTGGCACCGACGCGGGCACCACGGAGGTGAGGAGCTTCCCCGTCCCCGCGGGCACCGGCACGCCCGACGTGACCCGCCTCACCGCCACCCCGACCCAGCTCTTCTTCCAGGCGCCAGATGCGACGCGGGGCCAGGAGCTGTGGGTGAGTGACGGCACGAGCGCCGGCACCCGGTTCGTCAGGGACCTGACGCCGGGGACGGGGGACTCGTTCCTCACGCACCTGACCGCGGTGGGCAACAACCTCGTCTTCTTCAAGGAGTCCTTCGACGTGGTCACCTCCGCCACGCGCTTCGAGCTGGGGCGGTCGGACGGCACGGCCGCCGGCACGGTGCTCCTGCGCGACTTCGGGACGAACGTGGATGTGAGCTACCTGGACGCGAAGGTGGGCAACGCGCTGCTCTTCTTCGTGCGCGAGCTGGACGGCGCCACGAACCTCTGGAGGACGGACGGCACCGCCGCGGGCACGCTCCAGCTGAAGCGGCTGGACGCGGGCCCCAACACCTTCCCGTTCGACGTGCGCTCCTCGGGGACGCTCGCGCTGTTCACGCTGGAGGAGAGCAGCGGCCTGACGGAGCTGTGGAAGTCGGACGGCATGGCGGGCGGCACGGTGCGGCTCGCGTCCTTCGGCGCCACGCGCTCCGTGCGGCTGCTGGGCGCGCTGGGTGCGCACGCCTACGTCACGAGCACCTCGTTCAGCACCCAGTACATGGTCCTCTACCGCGTCCCGCTCGCGGGGGGGAACCCGACGCCCTTCGTCACCCTGACCAATTTCTACGCCGGGCAGGGCCCGGCGTTCCCCAGCATCAACGCCGTGAGCATCGCGCCGGGGGGCACGAAGCTGTTCTTCTCCGTCAACATCAGCAGCGACAGCCCGGCGCCCCGCGACTCCCAGCTCTGGGTCACGAACGGCACCGCTGACGGCACGCAGCTGCTGCGCCGCCCGCTCAGCCTGAGCGACGAGTACGGCTCGCCGGTGTACGCGGTGGCGGACAACCTCGTCTTCTTCAGCGCGTATGAATCGACCGGCGAGGGCATCGAGCCCTGGGTGAGCAACGGCACGCCGGGCGGGACGCGCCGGCTGAAGGACATCGCGTCGCCGGCCGTCGGCGGGTCGTCCTACCCCCGCGACTTCTTCCGCGTGGGCTCGCGCGTCTACTTCAGCGCCTACGACGAAACCCAGTCCGGCCAGCTCTGGTCCACCGCGCTCAGCAACACCTGCGTGGCGCCGGAGGCCGAAGAGTAGGCGTCCCGCGCACTCCCGCGCCGTCCCAGGCCTGGCGGCGGGACGGCGCCCTGCCCGCCAGGGCTCCTGGCGGGTGACCGTGCCGGGCGGGCGTGGGGGTGTTAGACACCGGCGCATGTCCACCGTCGTCAGCGCCAGTGCACGTCTCGCGGGACAACGCCTCGAGCGCAGCCGGGCCTCCCGGCAGTTCGAAGGCCAGGGCTTCCGCAACACCGCCCCCGTGGGTCCCGGCATCCAGGGCAACCCGCTGCCCATCCTGGGGGAGTACTTCTTCGGGGGCTCGCAGCGCACGCCGCCTGGCCCGCTGCCGGTGGACGACCCCCGCGGCACCTGGGCCCGCGCGCCGGACACCGGCCTGCGCGTCACCTGGCTGGGCCACAGCACGATGCTGCTGGAGGTGGACGGCGCGCGCGTGCTCACCGACCCCGTCTTCGGGGACCGGGCCTCGCCCGTGTCCTTCGCGGGTCCCAAGCGCTTCCACGCCCCGCCCGTCCCCGTCGAAGCGCTGCCGGACCTGGACGCGGTGCTGGTGTCGCACGACCACTTCGACCACCTGTGCCGGAGCACCATCCAGGCGCTGGCGAAGCGGCGGGTGCCGTTCATCACCGCGCTGGGCGTGGGGCGCCACCTGGAGGCGTTCGGCGTGGCGCCGGAGCTCATCACGGAGCTGGACTGGTGGGAGCACCACCGCGTGGGCCCGGTGGGCTTCACCGCCGCGCCTTCGCAGCACTTCTCCGGCCGTGGGCTGGGCGACCGCAACAAGACGCTGTGGGCGTCGTGGGTGCTCACCACCGACAAGCACCGGCTGTTCTTCAGCGGCGACACCGGCCTCACGTCGGAGTTCGAGGAGATTGGACGGCGTCACGGCCCCTTCGACCTGGTGATGCTGGAGGTGGGCGCCTTCCACCCGAGCTGGGGCACCATCCACCTGGGCCCGGAGAACGCGCTCAAGGCGCACGCCATGCTGGGCGGCGGCACGCTGATGCCGGTGCACTGGGGCACCTTCAACCTGGCGATGCACGCCTGGGACGAGCCCGCGGAGACGCTGGTGCGGCTGGCCTCCGAACAGCAGGTGCGCCTCTTCACCCCGGGCCTGGGCCGGAGCCTGGAGCCCTCGCGGGTGGAGGGCGCGACGCCGTGGTGGCGCGACGTGGGCGAGCACCGGCTCGTGCCGCAGCCGGCGCCCTGAGGCTTCCAGCGCGCGGGCGGCTAGGAGCCTGACTCGCGGGTGCCAGCGGCGGCCGTCTTGGAGCCGATGCCGGATGTGTCGCCGAGCGAGGCCGAGTGGTCCTCGTTCTGGTGGGCGAGCGCGTTGGCGTCCCCGCCCGTCGGGTTCACGATGAGCATGCCGCCGCCGTTGAACGTGCTCCAGCCGGAGTTCATCGCGTCGGTGAGCTGGTGGAGCCCCACGCTGTAGCTCGTGCCCGAGGCCGAGTCCTTGATCTCGTAGTTGCCCTGCGCGTCCTTGCCGTCGATCTCCACCCAGTGCGCGCTGCCGTCCGCGGCACGCCCCTCGGAGCCGGGCTGGATGCGGTTCGAGTCCACCATGGCGACGGCCTTCTTCCCCTCGGAGAGGGCCTTGTCCAGCGCGTCGCGGTCGAAGTTGGAGGCGCCGCGCGTCACCTCGAAGCCCTGGCCCGCGAGCATGCGGGCCATCTGATCCGGCGTCGTGCCCTTGCCGTCGGCGTACTTCGACTCCAGGCCCTTCACGAGCTGCGCGTCCGTCTGGCCCTGCCCACCACCCGCCGCGCGCACCAGCATGGCGGTGGTCGCGGCTCCACAGTTGGTCGGATCCGTCTGCGGGATGACCGGCGTGGGCTGCGTCCAGCCCTTCGCAACCGCGGCCGGCGCATCCGTGATGGACGGCGCCGCCTCCATCTCCGACGTGCCCGCGACCGCCTGGGGCTGCAGCCCGTTCGCCGCGTACCGGGCGGCCCACTCCGCGGCCACCGCCGGATTCTCCTCGTACGTGTCCTTCTGACGCTCGGCCGGCTGCTCCTTCGCGACCTCACGGACCGGCTCTGGCGGGGGCTGCGCCTGCGTGACGACCGGCGCCTGCACCGAGGACTCGCGCGAGGCTTCGGGGGGAAGGACCGTGCGGGGG
>NZ_RAWB01000786.1 GCF_003612055.1 Corallococcus llansteffanensis | reverse complement strand
GGGTGGGCTAGGGTGCCGCGCCATGGTCGCGCCGAAGAACCGCCCTCCGCAGGACGCCCTGCCCCCCCGCCTGGATACGCTGCTCGAGTCCCTGATGGACCGGGACTTCGCGGAGCGGCTGCGCAAGGTCTACCAGGCGGCCGCCGTCGCCATCGACCGGCTGGGCCACCTGAACGTCGTGAAGTACGAGCCCACCACCGCCGAGCCCGACGACGCCGCGGACCTGTCCCTCTGGGAGACGATGGCGCCCGCCATCGGCGACACGCTGGTGGACGTCAACCGGCTCGTGGTCGCCATCCGCGACGCCTTCCCCCCGCCGGCCCGGTCCACCGCCGCCAGCGACGGCGGCTGGGCCCCGCCCCCGTCCAGCTCCGACGAGCGCCGCGCGCAGGAAGCGGAGGCCGTGCTGCACGCCAGCGCCGAGCGCCTCTCCCGGCGCGTGCAGGAGCTGGGCGTGCAGATGCGGCGGCCGGAGGTGGTGAGCGACCGCTGGACGCTGATGTCGGAGCTGGCCGCGTCGCGCGCGGACTTCCGCAACCGCATTGGCGACCTCGTCTACCTCACCGCCGCGGCCTTCGCCGACGTGCGGCGCGAGGACGTGGTGCCCGGCTACTCCCACCAGGTGGGCGCGCGCGTGGCCCTCCGGGGCGCGGCGGCCGACCTGCGCCGGTCGCTGCAGGGACGGCTGGAGCGCGCGGCGAAGGCGACGGATGCGCAGCGGCCCGCGCTGGCGCGTCAGGCGGAGGAGAGCCTCGCGGCCTTCGTGTCCCTGTCCTCGTCGCTCGCGCTGCGCACGCCCACCAAGCGCGAGATCGTCGCGGCGCGGGGCCGGCTGCGCGAGGCGGGCGCGAAGGCGGAGCTGGGGCCGGACGTGCTGCCCTCCCTCGTGGAGCCCTTCCTCGCGCTCCTCGAAGAGGCGATGGACGAGGTGACGCGCACCTGGCTCACCGTGCACGACCGCGCGGTGTGGGCGGCGAGCGGCGTCCGGCTGGAGCAGGTGGACATGCACCTGGAGCTGGGCTCGCCCGGCGCGGCGCGCGTCCTGGAGGAAGCGGTGGAGGCCGCGGGCGCGCTCACCGGCCGCTCGGCGCCCTTCGACGTCTTCCTCCGCAAGGGCCGCCAGGAGGCAGCCGCGGGTCTCAACGAAGCCGGCGCCAGGGACCTGCTCGCCCGCTTCCGCGAGCGGCTGGCCAGCCTGCCGTTCAGCTAGACACGCTCAGGGCTTCGGGGTGCCGGGCGTCGCCGGAGTGGCGGACGCGGGCAGCGCGGGCGCTTCCTGCTTCGGCGGCAGGATGCGCAGCTCCTCGAAGCGCTCCGCCAGCGTCTGCGGCGTCAGCTCCTCCTGCCACTGCTTGGGGTTGGTGTTCCATCCGAAGTCGGCCGGCACCTTGCCGCCGCCCTGGCTGGTGTAGCCGATCATCTCCGGGAACTGCGCGGACCAGCGTCCGCCGGGATCCGGCTCCTTGGTGACGTGCTGCCGGTTGGGAATGATGAAGGGCTTGGGCTTGGGAGCATCACTCATGCAGCGCAGCCTCTCCGAAAGCCGGCCGCATGGGTAGAGGCAAGCGGGGCCCCTGACGCCTTCGCGCATGGTCCTTGGGGGGCAGCACGCTCGGCCCCAGGGCGAACACCGCCGCGAAGTAGCGCGCCTGCGCCTCGCTGCCGTAGCGGTAGCGCCGCACGTCCCCCTCGCCGGCCTCCACCTCCACGCGCCAGCCCTTCCGGTCGCACCGCACCGTCACCGTGTTCTCCGCGCCCATCCCACACCTCCCCCGTCCCACTGCTGTCCGAGGGTGTGCGCTATGAAATCCCCGTGCCAGCCTGCCCACGTCCTACCAATGGGTTGCGGTGTCGCCAGGTGGGCAGTCGGTGTACCCCCCGGTAACGTTTGCAGCCCACCCTGGAGTGCATCGTCCTTGTGCGGCGCTGATCCTGCGTTAACTCAATGGCATGACCCAATTCGAGACCCAGAGCGGAGAGCGATTCGCGGACTTCGATCTTCCCGAGGGCTGCATGGTGTGCGGCGGCGCGGTCTCCATCCGGGCCACGCCCGCTGGTGCCCACGGCTACTGCCCGCACTGCCACGTGCTGTCGCGCCCGCAGATGCGCGTGAAGCCCAACGGCGTGGAGCTCTCCTTCGAGACCACGGCGCTCGCCTGAGCGAGCGTCCTTCTTCACGGTGACCAGCCCGCCCGGGGAGCATCCGCTCGCGGCGGCGATGGACGGAAAAATGAGTGCGAAGCGCACCGGGGAGTCGCGGCAAGCCGCGATTCCCTCTTTTTTGTCCTCCGAGGTCACCCTGAAGGTCAGTGCACCTGGGCCATGAGCAGGGGCGCGGTGAAGAACGACAGCGGGATGCCCACGCCCACCATGAGCACCGCCAGCTCCGCGTCCAGCTCGTACTCGGCGGCGATGAGGGTCGCCGTCACCATGGGGGCCATGGCGACCTGGAGCACGGTGGCCTGCTTCACCACCAGCGCGAGCCCCGGCAGGAACGCCAGCACGGCCATCACCGCGAGCGGTGCGAGCACCAGCTTGTAGGACAGGCCCAGCGCGAGCGCCGGCACCCGCTTGCGCAGCCCGCCCAGCCGGAGCTGGAAGCCCACGATGAACAGCGCCAGCGGGGTGAGCAGGTCGCCCAGCCGTTGCAGCACCACCTCCAGCCAGTCCGGGAAGGCGAACGGCCGCAGCAGCAGTGCCACCACCAGCGCCTGGAACGGGGCGAACATCAGCACCTTGCGCACGAGCACGCGCACGGGCAGTGAGGCCCCCGCGTTCGCCTTCGCCGCCGTCAGCGTGGCGAGCGTCGCCGCCACCAGGAACGAGCCCAGCTGATCCGCCACCACCGCCACCTGCACGCCCGCGGGCCCCAGCAGCGCCGCCGCCATGGGCAGGCCCACGAAGGCGGTGTTGCCCAGCCCCGCGGTGAGGACGAGCGCCGCCACCGACTCGCGCGACAGCCCCAGCCGGGGGCCGAAGAGGCGCATGAAGGCGATGGAGCCCAGGAAGAGCAGCCAGGGCGCCACCGCGGCCACCAGCAGCCCGGGCACGAACTCCAGCCGGTGCATCGCGCGCAGCACCAGCGCGGGCAGCGACACGTTGAGCAGGAAGACGTTGAAGACCGACGCCGTGGCTTCGGGGAACCGGCCGCTGCGGCGGGCGAGCACCCCCAGCACCAGGCACACGCCCAGCAGTCCGATGACCTGACCCATGCCCTGCTCTTCGCCTTCCCGTGTCGGTGGCGGCGCAACCTGGAGGAGCCCGCCCTGGAAGTCCAGCCCCGCGAACAGAAGCCGGTGGTAACGGCCAGGGCGTGGGCGCATTCTGGCGCGCGCGGTCAGCCTCACCTCCGACTCCCCGTCCGGCATCCCTCATGAATCCCATTGCCACGTTGTTGAGAGCGCTCGGCGGCGGGGGTCTGCCCCGGACGTACTGGGTGCTGTGGGTGGGCACCTTCGTCAACCGGCTGGGGTCCTTCGTGGCGCCCTTCCTGGCCCTGTACCTGACGCGCGAGCGCGGCTTCAGCGTGGAGCAGACGGGCCTCGTCGTGTCGCTCAACGGCGCGGGCGCGGTGCTGGCCGCGCCCCTGGGCGGGATGCTCGCGGACCGGGTGGGCCGCCGCATCA
>NZ_RAWB01000785.1 GCF_003612055.1 Corallococcus llansteffanensis | reverse complement strand
AAGGTGAACCTGGCGCACGCCTTCACCGACCTGTCCGGTCCGGGCACCACCCGGCCCGTGGGCATGCTCCATGGCCAGCCGGTGCACCTGGTGCGGCTGACGGGCACCGGCCCCTGGCGCCAGCACGCGACGGGGGACGCGCTGTTCTTCGTCACCCGCGGTCACCTGCGCGTGGAGTCCCGCGAGCGCGCCGTGGACCTGGAGGCGGGCGAGCTGCTCATCGTCCCGCGCGGCGTCGAGCACCGCACCCTCACCACCTCCGAGGCGCTGGTGCTGATGTCGGCCCCGCCGCACGACGCGGAGGCCGCCGGGCAGGCGCCGCCGCTCTGACGGCGCTCCGGCTCCCAAGGGCCTCCTCTCCCACCGGGCAGGCGAGCCCACGCGGCCTCCCGGGGCGGTGATTCCTCCCAAGCGCACCACGGCGCACCTTTTGCCCTGAACGAATGAAGGGCGGTGTCCCCCGGCCCGGGTCCAGGGCGCGGGGACTTCCGCCACGGTCACGAGGAGCGGGAGCCGCCATGCGCATCCACCACCTGAACTGCACCACCATGTGCCCGCCCGGTCGGCGGCTGATGGATGGACGGCGTGACTTCACCGGCCCGGCGGCGCTCACCTGTCACTGCCTGCTGCTGGAGACGCCCCGGGGGCTGGTGCTGGTGGACACCGGCTTCGGCCTCAATGACGTGTACGCGCCCCGCGTGCGGCTCAGCGGCCTGTTCCGCGACGTGCTGTGCCGGCCCGCCCTCTCCGAGGAGGCCACCGCCATCCGCCAGCTTGAACGGATGGGCTTCCAGGCCAGCGACGTGCGCGACATCGTCCTCACCCACCTGGACTTCGACCACGCGGGCGGCCTGGACGACTTCCCGCACGCGCGCGTGCACGTGCTGGCGGAGGAGTACCGCGTGGCCACCGCGCAGCGCAGCTGGCTGGACCGCGCGCGCTTCCGGCCCCAGCAGTGGTCCAAGGAGACGCGCTGGGAGACCTACGTCCCGCGCCAGGGCGAGTCCTGGTTCGGCTTCGACTGCGTGCGCGAGCTGTCCGGCCTGCCGCCGGAGATCCTCCTGGTGCCGCTGGTGGGCCACACGCTGGGCCACGCGGGCGTGGCCATCGACACCGGGGGCGGGTGGATGCTGCACGCCGGGGACGCGTACTTCCACCACGGGGAGATGGACCTGGACCGGTACCGGTGCACCGTCGGCCTGCGCGCCTACCAGAAGCTGATGCAGAAGGACGGGTGGATGCGCTGGTACAACCTGCGCCGCCTGCGGGAGCTGGTGCAGCGCCACGGCGAGCAGGTGACGGTGTTCTGCGCGCACGACACGCTGGAGTTCGAACGCCTGGAGGAGCGCGAGAAGCTGCCCGAGGACTTCCCCATCCGCCCCGGCATCGTCGCCCCCGTGCCGTCGCTGCACCTGTAGGCCCGCGCGCGGCGTCACTGGAGCGACGCCGGCTCCGCCCGCGCGGCCTCCTCCAGGGAGCGGGGCACGCGCGGCAGGTCCACGATGAAGGTGGCGCCCCGCCCCGGGATGCTCTCCACGCGGATGCTCCCCCCGTGCGCCTCCACGAGCTGGCGCACGATGTAGAGGCCCAGCCCATAGCCCGGCTCCGCCTTCGCGGTGGGCTCGCGCTCGAAGCGCTCGAAGATGCGGCGCTGGGCCTCCGGCGCGATGCCCACGCCCTCGTCGCGCACCACCAGCCGCGCGTGCTCCGCGTCCAGCGCCATCACCCGCACCGTCACCGGGTGGCCCCGGCCGAACTTCAGCGCGTTGGAGATGAGGTTCGTCATCACCCGGTCCAGGCGGATCCGGTCCCACCGGCCCACCTGCCCGGGCTCCGCCTCCAGCGTCAGCGAGGAGCCCGCGTGCGCGGCGCTCTCCGCGAAGCGGTCCACCACCTCGCGCGCCAGCTCACCCAGGTCCACGGGCGACGCGTCCAGCACCTGCGTGTCGGAGGACAGCCGCGACAGGTCCAGCAGGTCGTGCAAGAGCTGCCCCAGCCGCTGCGCCTGGCCGCGCGCCGCCGTCAATCCCTGTCGCGCCACCGCGCCCTGGCCGGCTTCCTGCGCGCGCTGCACCTTGGTCAACAGCAACTGCATGGCATGCAAGGGATTGCCCAGGTCGTGCGCGGTGACGGCGATGAGGTCCACCGCCTCGCGCGCCTCGCGCAAGAGCCGCGTGTTCTCCAGGGCCAGCGCCGCCCGGCCCGCCAGCTCCTCCACCAGCACCTGGTCCCCGTGCGTGAAGAAGCGGTGTCCCCGGGCCGTCATCAGCACGAACACGCCCAGCGTCCTGTTGCCCGCGCGCAATGGCACCACCAGCGACGACCCGATGCCGAGGCGCTCGATGAGCACCCGGTGCTGGGGGCTCTCCGCGGCGATCTCCAGATCCGGCCCGCTCGCGTCCACGTCCAGGCGCGAGCGCCCGCTGCGCATCACCTCCCAGATGTGCGGGGACGTGCCCGGGCGCGGAGGGAAGCGCCGCAATCCCTCCCACAGGCTCGCCTCGCGCTCGGGCCGCACGTGCGTGACGGCCCGGGGCCGCAGCTCCCCCGCGGGCGTCAAGAGATACAGGATGCAGCCATCCGCCACCTCCGGCACCAGCAGCCGCGCCAGCTCCGCCACCGTCAGGTCGGGGTCCAGCGACTGGTGGAAGACGCGACCGGCCTCCGCGAGCAGCTCCTGCATCCGCTCCGTGCGCCGCTGCTGGGTGATGTCGTGCGTCACCACCGCGAAGCCCTGCGGTGCCCCGGCCTCGTCGCGCAGCACGGTGATGGACACCTCCGCCCAGAAGCGCGAGCCGTCCTTGCGCTGCCGCCAGCCCACCGAGTGCAGCCGGTCCTCACGCAGGGCCCGCGCCAGGTCCCGCTCCGCCTGCCCCGCCGCCGCCTCCTCGGACGTGAAGAAGGTGGAGGCCGGGCGGCCCAGGATCTCCGCCTCCGTCCAGCCCTTGATGCGCTCGGCGCCCGGGTTCCAGCTGACCACCCGTCCGCGCGCGTCCAGCATCACCAGCGCGTAGTCGCGCACGCCCTCCACCAGGGCCTGGAAGCGGTGCGCGCTGACCACCGCCTCGCGCTTGAGCGGGTGCAGCCGGTGGTGGAGCACCCACGCCAGCGCCGCCGCCACGGCCACGCCCAGCGCCGACGCCAGCAGCAGCAGCCCCAGCTCCCACCGGTCCGCCGCGAGCGACGCCTGGTGGGCCCGGGTCAGCCGCGCTTGCACCTCCTTCTCCAGCCGGGCCTGGGCCTCGCGCACCCGGACATGGGTGCGCGCCAGCCGCTCGCGGGCCTCCGTCTGCTCCTCGGCGTCGGGCAGGTCCCGCAGGGCGTGCAGGGCCGCTTCATGCGCCTGTTCGGCGCTTCGCACCTCGTCCACCAGCGCCGGGTCGTCGGGGCCCGACAGCCGCTCGCGCAGCCGCACGGCGGTGTCCAGGAAGCGCTGCCGGGCCAGCGTCGTGTCCTGGGTGAGGGAGCGCCCGCCCGCCAGCATCGCGCTGTTGGCCAGGGAGACCTTGTCGCTGAAGGCCCGTCCCAGCTGCTCCACCTCCAGCAGGTCCACGGAGCGCTCCAGCACCCGCGCCTTGCCGGCGGTCCGCGCCGTCAGCAGCGCCCCCACGGCGACCGCCGCCAGCACGAGCGCCACCGCCAGGGCCGCCCCAAGCCCC
>NZ_RAWB01000784.1 GCF_003612055.1 Corallococcus llansteffanensis | reverse complement strand
GCCTGGGGAGGCTGGCGATGCAGGAGCCGGATTCACGCTCCGTGGACGAGCACAGGCAGGAGGACGCCCACGGGTCGGCGGCGGTGTTCCTGCGCGTCCACCGCGAGTCCCTGCTGGCCGAGTGGCAGCAGGCCATCCTGGACCACCTGGGCTGGAAGACCCCGAGGCACACGTCCTGGCTCATCGACCACCTGCCGGAGCTGCTCTCCACGCTGGCGGACGCGGTGGAGTCCGGACCCGAGGCGCTGGACCAGCGGCTGGAGGTCGCGCATGCGGCGGCGCGGATGGAGGAGGGCTTCGACCTGGGCGAGGTGGGCCAGGAGTACGCGCTCCTGCGCCGCTGCATCCTGCGCCGCCTGGAGGCCCAGGAGACGCCCCTGCGCAAGGGCGAGCTGACGCGGATGGAGGAGATGCTCGACCGGGTGGTGACCCGGACGATGACGTTCTTCTGGGAGACGAAGCAGCGCATCCTCCAGACGCTGGACCGCCTGGCCGAGGCGACGCTGGACGACCCGGACATGGAGACGCTCCTGGAGCGCCTGCTCACCCGGCTGATGGAGGCCGCGCTCACGGTGGACACGGCGGCGGTGCTGCTCCTGGAGGGTGACGCGCTGGTGGTGCATGCCGCGGTGGGCCTGGGCACCGACCAGGTGAAGGGCGCGCGCGTACCCCTGGGGCAGCTCACCCGCGAGATGGTGGCCACGCGCAAACCCTTCTTCATCCGCTCGGCGGCCACCGACCCGCGCGTGCTGCTGGAGCCCCTGCGCCGCGAGGGCCTGCGCGCGCTGTACGGCATCCCCCTGATGGACGGCGAGCGGCTGCGGGGCGTGGCGTACATGGGTTCGCGCACCGCATTCACCTTCTCCGACGCGGACACCCTGCTCTTCCATGCCGTCGCCCAGCGGGCCTCGGCGCACATCTCCCAGGTGGAGCTGCATGCGCGCGAGCACGCGGCCCGGCAGCAAGCGGAGGAGTCGCTGGCGCTGCTGGACTCGTTCCTGGAGGCCGTGCCCCTGGGCATCGCGTTCCTGGACCTGGAGCTGCGCCACGTGCGCGTCAACGGCACGCTCGCGGCCATCAACCACCAGCCCGTGGAGGCGCACCGGGGCCGCACGCTGCGCGAGATGGCCGGCGACAGCCTCGCGGAGCCCATCGAGCGCATCATGCGCAGGGTGCTGGAGCGTGGAGAGTCCGTGCAGGACGTGTTCCTCGAAAGAACGGACGCGGCGCGCGGCAGCACCACCTACTGGCAGGTGGACTACTTCCCGGTGCGCACCCAGGACGGGGCGCTGCTGGGGGTGGGCGCCGCGGTGGTGGACATCAGCGACCACAAGCACGCGGAGGCCACGCTCCAGCAGGCCCTGGACTTCCGCGAGGAGCTGCTGGCCATCCTGGGGCATGACCTGCGCAACCCCCTGCACGCGGTGACCGCGTCGGCCTTCATGCTGGGGCGGGCCCCCGGCCTGGACGACGCCTCGAAACGGGCGGTGGACCGCATCCGCAAGTCCTCCGCGCGGATGGGGCGGATGATCAACGACATCCTCGACTTCGCGCGCACCCGACTGGGCGGCGGCATCCCGGTGAACGCCCGGCACGTGAACATGGACGAGCTGTGTCAGGGCGCGCTGGAGGAGTTGCAGGTGACGTACCCGGAGCGCCCGCTACCGCTGAAGACGCGGGGCGGGAATCTGGAGGGCCACTGGGACCCGGACCGGGTGACGCAGGTGCTGGGCAACCTGGTGGTGAACGCGCTGCAACACGCGAGGAGCGACTCGCCGGTGTGCACCACGCTCACCGACGCAGGCGCGGACGTGGTGATGTGCGTGCACAACGAGGGCGACCCCATCCCGGAGGACCTGCTGCCGCGCCTGTTCGACCCGTTCAAGGCGTCCCGCGCCCCGGAAGAGAGCGGCAAGCACCGCAGCCTGGGTCTGGGGCTCTACATCGTGCACGAGATCGTCCAGATGCACGGCGGCAGCGTCCAGGTGGACTCGAGCGCCGAGCGGGGCACGACCTTCACCGTGCGCTGGCCCCGCGTCCCGCCGGCCCCGGGCCACCGTCCGGCGTGAGCCGCCGTCACGGCGTGGCCTTCACCTCGGGCGCGGGCGCGATGGCGAGCGTGTGCACGGCCTCCGCGAGCATGCGCGTGCCCAGGTCCAGCGTCTCCAGGGCGATGGACTCGTCCGGGGCGTGGCCGGTGTAGGGCTCCTTGGGGAACGCGGGCCCGAAGTCCACGGCGCGGGGGAACAGCCGCGCGTAGGTGCCGCCGCGGATGGAGCCGGGGACGGCGTCCGGGTCCTTGCGCTGGCGCTTGTAGATGTCCAGCAGCGTCTGGACCAGCGGGCCGGAGGTGTCCGCCACGTGCGGGTCGCCCACGTAGCGGCCCTTGCCCTCCTTCACCTGGCCCCCCGTCTCCTCGCCCACGCGCTTCGCGGCGGCGTCCAGGGCGGCGTTGAACGTCGGGCCATCCTCGCCCCGGGGCCTGCGCATGTTGATGCCCAGCGACACCGCGCCGTCCTTCACGCGCAACACCGTGGGCGCGACGAGCAGCGGGCCCATCAGCGCGTCCTGGTACGCGAGGCCCAGCTTGTCGCCGTGGTGGTCGCCGTCGAAGCGCTGGGAGACGACGCGCAGCATCGCGGCGATGCCGTTGTCCTCCAATGACAGACGCGCGGCCACGGCGGACAGGTCCCAGAGCGCGTTGTGGCCCTCGTCCGCGACGGAGGAGTGCACGGCGTTGCCGTGGGTGGTGAGGACCACGGTGGCGCCCTCGCGCTTCACGTCGGCCTTCAGGTCCTTGCGCGCGGGGCCTTCCGCGGCGATGGCGGCCTTCACGGCGGCCAGCACCGTCTCCGGCGTCTGGCCCTTCACGGCCGCGAGCTTCAGCGTGGCGGTGCCGGGCACCTGGGTGAGGAACTCGCCCGCGTTGACGTCCACGGCGCGGGCGATGGTGCCCTCCTTCGCGGCGGCAAGCGCGGGCCCCACGGGCGCCTCCAGCGTCCACGCGACGAAGCCGGACTGCGCGGCCATCACCGGGTAGCCGGAGTCCACGGAGATGACGTGCGTGGGCTTGGGCTCGGTGGTGGCGTACTTCGTCATGCCGGACCAGTCGCTCTCCTCGCCGTTGCCGATGATGACGAGCACGCGGCCCCGGGGCTTCAGGCCCAGGTCGTTCGCCATCGCGAGCGCGACGAGCCCGGAGGCGATGGGCCCCTTGTCGTCCTCCACGCCCCGGCCATGCAGGCGCCCGTTCACCACCACGGGCTTGAAGGGCGCGCGCTTCCACTCGTGTCCGGCGGCGGGGACGACGTCGCCGTGGAAGACGAGCCCCAGCAGCGGCTCGCCCGTGCCTTCACCCCAGGACAGCTCGAAGACATCGTTCTCGCCCACGGTGCGGAAGCCGAAGCCGTGCGCCTTCGCCCACGTCTCCAGGTAGCGGCCCATGGCGGCCATCTCCGGGTTCTTGGACGCGGGGGCTTCGCTGCTCACCGTCTTGAACCGGACGAGTGCCTGGGTGAGGGCCACCACGTCGTCCAGCGCACAGGCCTGGACGTAGGCGGTGTAACGCTCCGCGGCGGAGGCGCCCTTCAGGGCGGTGTCGGAGAACCGGGCGGCGCGGGCGGCGGGCTTGCCGGCGCAGCGGGGGTCCTTCGCGGCGAGGGCGGCGGTGGGCGCCAGGA
>NZ_RAWB01000783.1 GCF_003612055.1 Corallococcus llansteffanensis | reverse complement strand
GGCCGCAAGGGCTCCACGTCCAAGTCCTCCGCGCCCAAGTCCCCCGCGCCGCCCGCGAAGAAGAAGTAGGCGCGGGGCCGGCCGGGGCTACTCGACGATGAAGTCCGCGGCGGTGCGGCGCCGGCCGGCCACCACGGACACCACCGCGCGGCCCTGTCCCACGGCCGTCACCCGGCCCTCGGGCGACACCGTCACCACGGCGGAGTTGGAGCTGAACCACTCCAGCGGCACGCGGTCCAACACCGCGCCGTTGCGGTTGTACGCGCGCGCCTGGACCTGCACCGACTGGCCCTTCTTCTTGAACGTGTACGAGGTGAGGTTCAGCCCCAGGCGGGCGAAGTCCGGCGGCACCACCTGCACGGCGATGGCCCGGTTCAGGTGCCCCAGCGTCGCGGTGACGGTGGCCAGGCCCGCCGTCGAGGCGATGAGCTCCCCGTTCTCCACGTGCGCCACGGCCTCGTTGCTGGAGCGGAAGGTGGGCACTGCGTCGGGGATGACGTGGCCCACCTCGTTGCGCGCCACCACCTTCAGCTTGATGGTGCGCCCCATCTCCACGAAGTCCGCGCCCGGCGCGCGCACGTCCAGCGAGGCGAGGATGGTGAGGTCCAACGGCAGCGCCGCCTTCGCCCCTCCGCCTTGCACGCCGATGATGGTCTTGCCGGACTTGCGCGCCACCACCGTGCCGTCCTCCAGCACGGAGGCCACGTCCGGCGCGGAGCTGGTCCACCTCAGCCGTGCGTCCATCATCCGGCGCCCGTCCGCGTCCAGCACCGTGTAGTTCAGCGGAAGGTTCTGCCCCTGCGTGCGCAGGTAGCGCAGCTCGGGCGGCTCGAGGGTGATGGTCGTCGGCGACGGTCCGCACGCGCCGAGGACACCCAGCGCGAGGAGACCCAACAGGGAATGGGAGGGCAGGCGCAACGTCTTCACAAAGGCAGTCTTGGAACGGAAGGGGAGGAGCGGCAGTCTAACGACCCCTCACGCGACAGGCGGGAAAACCATGGCCGCCTGCACGCCTGCTGACACCTCCAGGCCCCTTCAGCGGCGAGTGGCCCGGCCCTCCATCGTCCCCAGCACCTGCGCGGCCAGGGCCTCGCCCTCCCGCCAGCCCGCGACCCGGGCGCGCTCCCTCGCCTGCTCCAGCCGCTCGCGCGCCTCCGGCACCCGGCCTCCCGCCACCAGCAACCGCCCGGCGTTGAAGTGGATGCGCGCCACCTCCTGGGCATCGCCTCCCTGCTCGGCGAGGATGAGCGCGCGCTCCAGCTCCGTGAGCGCCTGCGCCGGCTCCCCCGCGAGCACCCGCAGGCCCGCGAGCTGCGACAGGGCCCGCGCCTGCCCCACCGCGCTGGCCACCGACCGCGCCTGCTCGGCCGCGCGCGTGAAGGCCACCCGCGCCCGGTCCAGCTGCCCCAGCCGCTGCTGCAGCCGCCCCAGCAGCAGGTAGTGCTCCCAATAGAAGTCCGGCGCCCGCGCGGCCCGGTTCCCCATGCGCTGGAAGGCCCGCGCCAGCAGCTCCACCGCGGCCGTCGTCTCGCCCTTGGCCTCGCGCACCCGCGCCAGGTCTCCGAGGATGAGCGCTTCCACCTCCGGATCCGCGCTCGCCGGGCCCTGCGCCATGCTCAGGCGCACCTCCGCGTCCCCCACGCGCCCCAGCTTCAGCTCCGCGACGGCCAGCCGCCGCGCGGCCTCCGCCCACGTGCCGGGCGTCTGCATCACCGACACGCGGTCCAGCCACGGCGTCACCAGCCCGTCCACGGCCGCGGGCTCCACCTGGGTGAGACACCCCGCCGCGCGCGCGAGCACGCTCAACTGCCAGCGCACCACCGTCGCCGTCGCTCCGGGCGCCCGGCCCAGGGCCCAGCGGTAGAACTCCACCGCCGCGCGCCACTCGCCCCGCGCCGCGAACGCGTCTCCCGCCCGCTCGCACGCGGCCTGCGCGCCGGGCGCATCCGCCCCCAGCAGGTGGTCGGCCACCCGCACCTCGCGGGCCGGCTCCAGGGCGAAGGCCTCGCGCTCCAGCGTCTCCGCCAGCTCCTCGTGCGCGCTCCGCAGCTGCGAGGGCGACAACCGCTCGCGCAGCACCTGCCGCGCCTCCTCCCGCGTGAAGCGGAAGATGCCGGGCTGCTGGGGCACGGGCACCACCCACTCCGCGTCGTCGAGCACCTCCGCGCCGTCCGAGCCTGGCAGCGACGCCCGCACCAGCTCCGCGGAGAAGAGCGAGCCCTCCACCGCGGCGCGCTGGAGGAAGCGCAGCGACGCGGAGGGCAGCAGCTCCAGCCGCGCGCCCAGCACCTGCCCCAGGTCCTGGGGCAGCGCCGCGACGGACAGCGCGCCGTTGGTCTGGAAGCCCTCCTCCGTGCGCTGCAACACCCCCACCGCGATGAGCAGCCGCACCAGGGCCAGCGCGTGCGCGGGATTGCCTCGCACCCGGTCCCCCACCGCCCGCTCCAGCGAAGGCGACAGGGGCATGCCCAGGCTCGCGGTCAGCAGCGCGTTCAGCTCCGAGGACGACAGCCCCTCCAGCACCGTGGCCGGCAGCGACGCCAGGGCCGCGGGCACCCCGTCCACGTCCCCCGTGCCCACCAGCGCCACGCGGAGGTCCTTCGTCGCCAGCACCGTGGCGAGCAGCTCCAGCGACGTGCCATCCACGCGGTGCACGTCGTCCACCAGCAGCAGGAGCCCCGCCGGCTGCGCCACGCGCCGCAGCGCCTCCATCACCAGCCCGTCCCCCGCCGCCAGGTGTCCGCCCACCGGCGCGCCCCGCGCGAGCCTCCGCCAGAGCACCTGCGCCTCCGGTTCGGAGAGGCCCAGGCCCGACAGCGGCGGGGCCGACGCGTCCGCGCCCGACGCGGCGCGGGACAGCGCGACGAACACCGTGCGCCACAAGCCCAATGCGCCCGCGGAGCGGGGGTCGCCGCCCCAGGCATGCACCACCCGCAGCGGCGCGGCGCCCGCGGCCAGCTCCGCCACCGCCTCCAGGAAGCGGCTGCGTCCCACGCCCGTGGGGCCCACGAAGAGCCTCGCGCCGCCCTCGCCCCGGCGCGCCGAGTCCACCACCGCGCGCGCCTCGGCCAGCGCCTCGTCGCGGCCCACCAGCGACTCCACGCGGGCCGGGGGCGCGCCCGTCTCCACCCGCCACGCCGTGCCGCCGGGCAGCTCGCGCGACGCGCCGAAGCGCACGCCCCCCGCCTCCACCAGCAGCGCCTTCACCGAGGCGCCCACCAGCAGCTCCCCGGGCGCCGCCGCGTCCGTCAGCACGAGCGTCTGCTCCAGCCCCATCCCCGACAGGCGGGGGCCCTCCGCGTCCGGGCCGGTGCTCACGCGCACCACGCCGGACTCCAGCGCCCGGCGCACCGTCACCCCTGAAAGAGCCAGGTCCTCCGCGCAGCGAAGCGCCCGCGACGCATCGTCCGGGCGCGGCTGCGGCAGGCCGAACGGCAGACACCACCGCGCGTGCGACACGGCCACCGCTTCCACGTGGTGGCGCGCCGCCAGCGACAGCACCACCTCGCGCAGCCGGGCCGCGTCCGACAGCTCGCCCGACACGCCCAGCAGCGTGAGCCTGCGCATCAGCGCCTGCGCGTCCAGCGCGCGCATCTTCACCGTGGGGCCCGGGGGTTCGTCTCCCAGGGCCGGGGGTGCGTCGTCGTCCTCGCCTCCATCGGCGCGGGGCGGCTCCTCGGACAGCGC
>NZ_RAWB01000782.1 GCF_003612055.1 Corallococcus llansteffanensis | reverse complement strand
ATACAAAACGTCGTAGAAGGCCGCCATGGCACGTCCCCGGAAGTTCCAGCCGGAAGCCGTCGTGGAGAAGGCGATGGAGGTCTTCTGGGCGAAGGGCTACGCGGCGGCGACGCCGCAGGAGCTGGGCGAGCGGATGGGGTTGGGGCGGGGCAGCCTCTACAACACGTTCGAGAGCAAGCACGGCCTCTTCGAGCACGCGCTGCGCCACTACCTGGACCACGAGGCGGTGAAGCTGCTCGCGCTCCTTCAGCGTCCCGGGCAGGTGAAGCAGCGGCTGCGGGCGTTGATGCTCGCCATCATCGAGATCGATCTCGCGGACCCGGAGCGCCGGGGCTGCATGGCCATCAACACGGCCATCGAGCTGGCCGGGCGCGATGCCTCCGCGACGAAGCTGGCCGCGCGCATGTTCGACCAGACCGAAGCGGCGTTCCTGGCCGTCATCCAGGAAGGGCAGCGCACGGGGGAGCTCGATGCCTCCCAGGATGCGGAAGCGCTGGCGGCCCTCCTGCTCAACACGCTCACCGGCTTGCGGGTCCTGGGAAAGACGGCCGAGGACGCCATGCGGTTGGAGCGGATTGTCGACACCGTCCTGAAGGGCTTGTGAACATGCGGCGAATCCCTCTCACCGGGCTCCTGCTGGGGCTGCTCACGGGCGCGTGCGTGCGCTCCTCCGCGCCGGAAGCCTCACGGCCCCCGGCGGTCCGCCTCTACGCGCTGGACTGCGGCCACATCGACGTCAAGGACATGGGCTTCTTCGCGGACGGCAGCCCTCCTGGAGGCAAGCCCGGCGAACTGATCGTCCCGTGCTTCGTCATCCAGCACCCCCAGGGCACGCTCGTCTGGGACACGGGGTTGAGCGACGGGCTCAAGGGCGGCGCGGAAGACCCGGTGGGCAATCGCTTGCGGCTGGAGACCTCCCTGGCGGCGCAGCTCCAGCAACTGGGGCTCAAGCCTTCGGACGTTCGCTACGTGGGGTTCTCACACCTGCATGCGGACCACGCGGGCAATGCCAATGCCTTTCCCGCGTCGACGTGGCTCCTGCAGCGGCGCGAGCTGGAATGGGCCACCCGGACGCCCGCGCCCCCGGGCGTGGACCCCGGTGGCTTCTCCGGCTGGCGCGACGCCAGGGTCCAGTTGCTGGACGGCGACCTGGATGTGTTTGGCGACGGTACGGTGAAAGTCATCTCCACGCCGGGCCATACGCCCGGGCACCAGTCCCTGGTGCTGCGATTGCGGCAAGCGGGGACGTATGTGTTGTCCGGAGACCTCTGTCACACGCGGGAGAACTGGGAGCGCCACGGTGTGCCCGCCTTCAATGACAGCCGCGAGGCCACACTGGCCTCCATCTCCCGGGTCGAGGCCCTGGTGAAGGACGCGCACGGCCACTTCGTCGTGGAGCATGCCCCTGAAGACTTCCGGACCCTGCCTGCGTTCCCAGCCGCACTGGAGTGAGCCCGGAGGGCGCTCCCGAGGGAGCGGGCACGGGGCGCAGACATCCTGGCGCAGCTCGAACAGCCCTCCGGCGTGCGGTCACGCGCCACGGACCGGATGCTGCCGCTGCTCCTCGAAGAACAGGACGCGGAGGTCCTGCAGGCACTCATCCTGGGGCTGTGGCACCTGCATGAGAACGCCCCCCACGGTCGGACGTGGAGGGCGTTCCTTGGCGGGTCACCGTCTGGACCTCGGAGGGCCGGGCGGGCTTGGCGCCCTGGCGGTAGAAGACAGTCGGCGAAACCTTGGATTGCGATGGTTCCCTGACGGTATGAGCCTCTGGGCAATCACGTCCGGGCCCGCACGAAGTCCACGAAGGCCTTGAGCACGGGCGGCAGGTGCCTGCGGCTCGGGTAGTAGAGGAAGAAGCCAGCGTAGGACGGGCACCAGTCCTCCAGCACGCGAACCAGCCGCCGCTGCCGGAGCAGTGACTCCACCTGCGACTCGAAGACATAGGCCAGCCCCAGGCCCGCGAGCGCGGCTTCGAGGATCTCCACCTGGTCGCTGAGCGTCAGCGAGCCTCGCGTCTCCACCTCCAGGGCCTTGCCATCGCGCTCCAGCTCCCACGCGTAGCGTGAGCCATGGGTGAACCGGAACTGGATGCAGTCATGCGCGGCCAGGTCCCTGGGCGTCTTCGGCGGAGGATGCTTCGCGAAGTACGCGGGCGTTGCGACGATGGCCGAACGCAGCGGGGGGCCCAGCGGAATCGCCACCATGTCCGCGGCCACGCGCTCGTGGAAGCGCACGCCCGCGTCGAAGCCCTCCTTCACGATGTCCACGAACGCGGCGCCGTCGACGACCTCCACCTCGATGCCGGGATGGGCCTCCAGGAAGGGGCCCAGCACTGGCAGCAGGCTCAGCCTTATCGCCACCCGGGCCGCGCTGATGCGCAGCTTCCCCACGGGGGCCTCACGGAACGTGTTCAGGTCATCGAGCGCGTCGTCGATGTCCCGGAACGCCGGCCGCAGCCGCTCGGCGAGCCGCTCGCCCGCCGCGGTGAGCGCCACGCTCCGGGTGGTGCGGTGCACCAGCCGCAGGCCCAGCTTCTCCTCCAGCCCCCTCAAGCTGTGGCTCAGCGCGGACGGCGTCACCCCCAGCGCCCCCGCCGCGCGGCGGAAGTTCAGGTGCCGGGCGATCTCCAAGAACACCGTCAGCTCACGGACGTCGGCCTGCATGGGGGGGCCCCTTTCTGCTGTTGAGCCAGATTCAACAGTCTTGTGTCCTCCGTGCGCATTCTCTCATGGGTGTCCCCGGTCTATCTCTTCGCTTGTCACCAACCCCTGACGAGGAGCACGCACATGAAGACCTGGCTCATCACTGGCGCATCCCGTGGTTTCGGTGTCCTCATCGCCCAGGCGGCGCTCGACGCGGGAGACCGTGTCATCGCCACCGCGCGCAACCCCCGGAGCATTCCCCTTGCGGTCCACCCGAGGCTGGTGGTCGCGAAGCTGGATGTCACCGACGAGGCCGAGGCCCAGCGCGTCGTGGCGGAGGCGGGCCGCATCGACGTGCTCGTGAACAACGCGGGCTTCGGACTGCTCGGCGGAGTGGAAGAGGCGAGCGCCGCCGAGATCGAGAAGCTCTACCGCACCAACGTCTTCGGCCTGCTCGCCGTCACCCGCGCGGTGCTGCCCGTCATGCGGCGGCAGCGCTCCGGACACGTCATCAACCTGTCCTCCATTGGCGGTTACCGCTCGTCCTCGGGGTGGGGCGTGTACTGCTCCACGAAGTTCGCCGTGGAGGGCCTGAGCGAGGCGCTTCACGATGAGCTGGCCCCGCTGGGCATCTACGTCACGGTGGTGGAGCCCGGCTACTTCCGCACCGACTTCCTGGACGCGGCGTCGCTCACCCGGACGGAGCGAATCATCCCCGACTACGCGGAGACGTCCGGCGCGATGCGGGCGCGCGCGGTCGAACTCAACCACCAGCAGCCGGGCGACCCGGCGAAGCTCGCGACCGCGATGCTCGAGCTGGTGAAGCTGGAGCAGCCTCCGCTGCGGCTGGCCCTGGGCAGCGACACGGTGAAGGCCCTCGAGGACAAGAACGCCTTCGTCGCCCGCGAGCTGGAGGCCCACTGAAGTTGCCCCGATTCCGCAGAGCGTTCCGCGCTTTCGCCCTCAAGCGGCAGCGCGGTGCTTCTTCTCGTAACCAGCGGGTGACTCGTAGTCGAGCGCGGAGTGGCGCCGGAGCGGGTTATACCAG
>NZ_RAWB01000781.1 GCF_003612055.1 Corallococcus llansteffanensis | reverse complement strand
GCCCCCACCAGAGGGCGTGACGCACGACCAGTGGCAAGGCGCGCGCCTGCTGTGGAGCGCCCTGCTGTGCCTGCTCATCATCGGTGCGGCCATCGCCTTCGAGCGATGCGGGTGAGCCCTCCCTAACTTCCATCGAGACTCCCATCGAGCTCCGGCCCCGCGCGGTCCAGGCGGGGTCGGGGACCGAGAGTCCGGACGTCCCCCCATTCACGACGGTCCGCCGTCCCCGAGGCGCCTCCCATGCACGACGCCCACGCCTTCCTCCAAGCTCTCGCCACCGTCCTCTGTGTCGCGGCGGTCACCACGGTCCTCTTCCAGCGCCTGCGCCAACCGGTGGTGCTGGGCTACATCCTCGCGGGCGTCATCATCGGGCCGCACGTGCCCATCCCGCTGGTGGCGGATCCGAACATCGTGCAGACGCTGTCGGAGCTGGGCGTCATCCTGCTGATGTTCTCGCTGGGGCTGGAGTTCAGCATCCGCCGGCTCTTCCAGGTGGGGCCCACCGCGGGGCTCACGGCCGTCATCCAGTGCAGCGTGATGGTGTGGCTGGGCTTCATCGTGGGCCGCGCGTTCGGCTGGACGATGTTGGAGAGCCTGTTCACCGGCTGCTGCATCGCCATCTCCAGCACCACCATCATCGCGAAGGCGTTCGACGAGCAGAACATCCGGGGCGCGCTGCGCAACATCGTGGTGGGCATCCTCATCGTGGAGGACCTCATCGGCATCCTGCTGATGGCGATGCTCACCGCCGTGTCCACCGGCTCCGGCCTGTCCGCGGGCGACCTGGCGCTGACGGTGGGCAAGCTGGCCGCGTTCCTGGTGGGGCTCGTCGCCATCGGCCTGCTGGTGGTGCCCCGGGTGATGCGCTCCATCACGAAGCTCCAGCGGCCGGAGACGACGCTCGTGACGAGCGTGGGCATCTGCTTCGCCATCGCGCTCTTGGCGCAGGCGTTCGGCTACTCCGTGGCGCTGGGCGCTTTCCTCGCGGGCTCGCTGGTAGCGGAGTCCGGCGAGGGCAAGGAGATTGAACACCTGGTGCAGCCGGTGCGCGACCTGTTCGGCGCGGTGTTCTTCGTGTCGGTGGGCATGCTCATCGACCCGGCGCTCATCCGCGAGCACTGGGTGGCCATCGCGGTGCTGACGCTGGTGGTCGTCTTCGGGAAGATCATCAGCGTCACGCTGGGCGCGTTCTTCACCGGCAACGGCACGCGCACGTCGGTGCAGGCAGGCCTGAGCCTCTCCCAGATTGGTGAGTTCTCCTTCATCATCGCGGGGCTGGGCCTGTCGCTGAAGGCCACGGGCACGTTCCTGTACCCGGTGGCGGTGGCCGTGTCGGCCATCACCACGCTGACGACGCCCTGGCTCATCCGGGCGTCCGGGCCGTTCGCCAACTGGGTGGACCGCAAGCTGCCGGCGCCGCTGCAGACGTTCGCGTCGCTGTACGGAAGCTGGGTGGAGAACCTGCGCACGTCGCCGCGTCAGAAGACGGTGGGCGCGCGCGTGCGGCGCATGGCGCTGATGCTGCTGCTGGACGCGGCGCTCCTCACCGTCATCGTCATCGGCACGTCGGTGCTGCTGCCCCGGGTGGCGGCGTACATCGACGAGCGCATCGCGGGGGACGTGACGTTCACGCCGATGATCGTCATCGGCCTCGCGGTGGTGATGGCCCTGCCCTTCTGCGTGGGCATCATCCGCGTGGCGCGCCGGCTGGGCGTGGTGCTGGCGGAGGGCGCGCTGCCGGCCGCACCGGGAGGCAAGGTGGACCTGGCGGCGGCACCGCGCCGGATGCTGGTGGTGGCGCTGCAACTGGCGAGCGTCTTCATGGTGGGCGTGCCGGTGGTGGCCATCACCCAGCCGTTCCTGCCGGGCTTCCCGGGCGCGCTGCTGCTGCTCATCTCGCTGGCGGTGCTGGGCTTCGCCTTCTGGCAGAGCGCCACGCACCTGCAGGGCCACATGCGCGCCGGAGCGCAGGTCATCGTGGAGGCGCTGGCGGCCCAGTCGCACGCGAAGGGCGACGACGAGGCGGCCCCGGACGTGCTGCACGGGGTGCGACAGTTGTTGCCGGGCATCGGGGAGCCGGAGTCGGTGGCGCTCGACGCGACCAGCGCCGCGGTGGGCCGCACGCTCGCGGAGCTCAACCTGCGCGGCATGACGGGCGCCACGGTGCTGGCCATCCGCCGGGGCACCGAGGGCGTGCTGGTGCCCACCGCGCAGGAGGTGCTGCGCGCGGGTGACATCCTGGCGCTCGCGGGGACGCACGAAGCCATCGACGCGGCGAAGGGCGTCCTCGGCTGACGGTGGAGGCCGGGGGGGAAGCCACCGGATGCAATCAGGAAGGGGGGCCGGCCGTAGGAAGGGCATGCCGTCCCCCTTCCGTGTCCTGGAGGCTTCCACCATGCGCCGCCCACTCCTGCCCACCCTGCTCCTCGCCTGCTCGCTGGCCCTGCCCGCGCTGGCGGCGGAGCCGGCGAAGACGCCCAAGCCCGCGAAGCGCATCTGCGTCAACGTGAAGGACGGGTCCCGGTCGGTCCAGGGCACGGACCTCGTCATCGAGCCCGGGGAGAAGGTGAAGGACGCGGTCGCGGTGGACGGCGACGTCATCGTGAAGAAGGGCGCGGTCGTGGACAACGACGTGGTGGCCATCCGGGGCCGCGTCATCCTGGAGGCCGGGGCGCGGGTGAAGGGCGACGCGGTGTCCATGGGCGGCGAGGTGCGGGTGCCCACGGGTGCGCGCGTCGACGGGAACGCGACGGCCCTGGGCGGCAAGCTCAAGCTGGACAAGCCGGAGGACGTCGGGGGCGAGCGCGTCAACTTCTCGCTGGAGTTCAACGGCGAGGACCTGGTGAAGAAGTTCATCAGCAAGGCGCTCGACGAGGATCAGAAGTGCCACATCCTCGACGACGAAGACGACAGCGACGACAAGGACGTTTGAGCCTTTCGTCACTTCCACTCGGGCGGGGACCGCCTGCTCACGCGGCGCGGGCGGCGGGCGAGCTTCACCTCGTCGCCCCGGCACACGCGCACGCGCAGGAAGCGCTGGAGCTGATCGAGCGCGAGGTCATGGTCGGTGTCGCTCTCCGCGCAGCAGCAGTCGCTGAGCACGGTGATTTGGTACTCGTGCATGTGCGCGTCGTGGGCGCTGAAGAAGACGCACAGGTTGGTGGCGATGCCCGCGAGCAGCAGCTTCTTCGTGCCCAGGTGCTCCAGCAGGGGCACCAGGGACGTGGCGAAGAAGGCCGAGTGCTTGGGCTTGAGGATGAAGTAGTCCTCCGGCAGCGGCTTGAGGGCCCGGGCGACCTGGCGGCCCCGGCTGCCCCGTCGGGTGCAGTGCTTGTAGACGTCCGCGAAGCTGCTGCGCCACAGGTCGAAGTTGTCGTTGACGTAGATGACCGGGACGTCCGCCTTGCGCATGCGCTGGGCGAAGGGCCCCAGGCGCTCCACCATGCGCTCTGCCCAGGGCAGGACGTTCTCCCCGCCCGGGAAGTCCAGGTCGTTGATGACGTCGATGATGAGCAGCGCGATGTCGGACCGCCGCTCGTGTGTCGGGCGTGGAAGCTTCGGGAGCGGCTGGCGCGGCTTCGTCACGTCCACCTCCTGGAAGCTGGACGCTAATCACGATGCCGACATCGCCCAAGTGCCGGACCCGCGCCTGGGCGGGTCTGGCGGCTCAGCCCCGGCCCGGGCTGGCCACGCCCCAGAGCCC